>NZ_JARESQ010000002.1:0-534714 GCF_046028085.1 Paraburkholderia sp. RL17-380-BIE-A | reverse complement strand
GCATTCGGATCACGAGATGCTGAAACCGGCGTCGCAATGCAAGCCGATCGTCTATCCGAAGCCAGATGGCAAGCTGACATTCGACCGCCTGTCCTCAGTGTTCATCTCGAATACGAACCACGAAGAAAACCAGCCCGCTCACCTGACACTGAAAGACCCTTCAGTGCCGGTGAATGTGAACTGGCAGACCTACGCCGGCCCGGAGTCGCGTTACTGCCCCGCAGCGGTGTACGAGTTCGTGAAGAACGACGACGGCAGCGAACGCCTGGTGATCAACGCGCAGAACTGCGTGCACTGCAAAACCTGCGATATCAAGGACCCGACGCAGAACATCGTGTGGGTGACGCCTGAAGGCGGCGGCGGTCCTAACTACCCGAACATGTAACTTCCTCACGCGCACAGCGGCACAAGCTGCGCGCGTTCAAGTGATTCCAAGGAGTCTCAAGTGCAAAGAGAAGTGGTTGTTGTCAGTGGTGTGCGCACCGCGATCGGCAAGTTTGGCGGAAGCCTGAAGGACATTCCGCCCTCCGAACTCGGAGCGCTTGTCGTACGTGAGGTGCTGGCACGGGCCGGCGTGGAGGGCGATCAGGTCGGTCAGGTCGTATTCGGCAACGTGATAGCCACCGAACCCAAAGACCTGTACTTGTCGCGCGTAGCTGCGATCAACGGCGGCGTTAGCGAAACGACACCGGCTTTCAACGTCAATCGTCTGTGCGGCTCAGGCTTGCAGGCCATTGTCTCCGCAGCGCAATCCATTCTGCTCGGCGATGCCGACATCGCGATCGGCGGCGGCGCGGAAAACATGAGCCGTGCGCCCTACATCACGCCTGACGCACGCTTTGGCGCACGAATGGGCGACACCCGCCTGATCGACATGATGCTCGGGGCGTTGAACGATCCGTTCCATACGGTACCGATGGGTGTGACTGCCGAGAACGTCGCCAGCAAGTACGGCATTACGCGCGAACAGCAGGACGCACTCGCAGTCGAATCGCATCGGCGCGCCGCCCATGCCATCGCCGAAGGCCGCTTCAAGGATCAGATCCTGCCGATTACGCGGACCGTAAAAGGCAAACAGGTCGTTTTCGACACCGACGAACATGTGCGTCTGGAACTCGATCCCGCTGAACTGAGCGGATTGCGGCCCGTTTTCCAGAAGGAAAACGGCACGGTCACCGCAGGCAACGCATCCGGTATCAACGATGCGGCAGCCGCTGTTCTTTTGATGTCGCGCGAAGCGGCGGATGCGCGCGGCCTGAAACCGCTGGCCCGGCTCGTGTCATACGCGCATGCCGGCGTCGATCCTCTCTATATGGGCATCGGCCCGGTGCCCGCCACGCGCATTGCACTCCAGCGCGCCGGCCTCGGCATCGGCGATCTCGACGTGATCGAGGCGAACGAGGCCTTTGCCGCGCAGGCCTGCGCCGTGACGCAGCAGCTCGAACTCGACCCGCTCAAGGTGAACCCGAATGGCTCCGGCATTTCGCTCGGTCATCCGATCGGCGCGACGGGTGCGCTGATTACCGTCAAGGCGCTGTATGAATTGCAGCGTATCAACGGGCGGTTTGCGCTGGTTACGATGTGTATCGGAGGCGGCCAGGGTATTGCGGCTATTTTCGAGCGCCTACAATAGAACACTGTGTCGCATTGCTGACAAGGAATAGCCATGACAATCAATACCGTTGGGATAATTGGTGCAGGGACGATGGGCAACGGCATCGCTCAGGTCGTCGCAGTCGCGGGACTGAAGGCGATCATGATCGATGTCAACGAGGCGGCGCTTGCGAAGGGCCTGGCCACGCTGACAGGCAGCCTCGAACGGCTGGTCGCCAAGGGCAAGCTCGACGCGGCGGTGAAAGAGGCTGCCCTCTCGCGCATCGAGACGTCCACCGACTATCAGCGCCTCACCACCGTCGACCTCGTGATCGAGGCCGCCACGGAAAATACCGATCTGAAGATCCGCATCTTGCGGCAGATCGAATCCGTCGCGCGGCCGGAGACGATCATTGCATCGAATACCTCGTCGATCTCGATCACCGCACTCGGGGCCGCGCTGACCGATGCGTCTCGCTTCATCGGCATGCACTTCTTCAATCCGGTGCCGCTCCTGCCGCTCGTCGAAATCATTCGTGGCATACAGACCAGCGCGGCCACGATTGAGGCTGTACGTGAGCTGACAGTCAAGCTCGACAAGTCACCGATCAGCGTAAAGAACGCACCGGGCTTCGTGGTGAACCGCATTCTGGTGCCGATGATCAACGAAGCGTTTTTCGTGCTCGCTGAAGGCATCGCCACGGCGGAGGAGATCGACCTCGGCATGCGCCTCGGCGCGAATCACCCGATTGGCCCTCTGGCGCTCGCGGATCTGATCGGGCTCGACGTTTGCCTGTCGGTCCTCGATGTGTTCCTGAAGGACTTCGGCGATTCGAAATATCGCGCAAGCCCGTTACTGCGCGAGTTGGTAGCGGCAGGCCACCTTGGACGCAAGGTGGGTCAGGGCGTCTATCGCTACGACTAGAGGTTCGGCAAGGCGATCGGCCACGGTGTCACCCGCGGCCGATTGCGAGCCATTACCCCGCGAACGGCTGCACGCCAGTCGGTGACAACGTGGGCCGAACGCGAAATCCGGTCATGCAGCACAGCCCACCAATCGTGGCTTTTTAGCGACACGCTGGCGCTTGCAAAAGCGGGCCGATGGTCTATGGCTCGATCTCGAATGGCGGCGCCTGCCGCGTCAAACCGCTCGCAAGCCTACTGCTCATTGCAGGCATTTCCATCAGACATGTGACCGCCTTATTGTTCCTGATTCTGGAAGGAACCAATCCATATTATGCGATATGAGGCAAAAAACTCACCGACTATGCTCCCGGTTTCAGCCTCACCCAGCCAGTCTTCGAGGGCATTGAGGCGGTCAAATGAACAATCATAGTTAGGACAACCGTCTGATGAAAAAAGCCGTTATTTCCAGTGCCGCCGTGTCACTTTTCGTCCTTGCCGCGTCCCCCGCATTCGCACAGAGCTCGGTCACGCTGTATGGTCTCGTCGATACGGCGCTCCGCTATCAGACGAATGCCGCCGCGGATGGCAAAGACCAGTTCAGCATGACGGTCGGCCCGGAAACCCACAGCCGTTGGGGCCTGAAAGGCACCGAAGACCTGGGCGGCGGCCTGTCCGCGATTTTCCGCCTTGAAAACGGCTTCGAGCTGAACTCCGGGCAACTGCATCAGGCAAACACGCTGTTCAGTCGACAAGCGTTTGTCGGCCTGTCGAGCGACAAGTACGGCACGCTGACCTTCGGTAACCAATATGCGCCGCTCTACGACACCATGGGCGATGTGTTCGACCCGATGACCGTCGGCGATTACTGGCAAGACAGCTGGGCATGGAATGGTATTGGCCCGTACCTCACGATCAACAACTCGGTGAAGTACAAGGCATCGTTCAATGGCCTGAGCATCGACGCAATCTATGGCTTCGGCAATCAGGCGGGCGCGGTCGGACTCGGCAGCACGTATGGCGTTGAAGTGACGTACACGCACGGTCCCGCATCGCTCGACGCAGGCTTCCAGCAAACCTCGGTGACGTCCGCAAGTGGCAGCCTCGTCAATGGCGCAAAGATCAACATGCTGCACGTGAGCGGCGCGTACCAGATCACGCCCACCGTGCGCCTGCTGGCCGGCTGGTTGCGCGCGCAGGATCGCAGCGGCACCACTGACGCCAACATGCAGCAAGCGGGCGCGCCGAAACTGCCGGGCAGCAGCCCGAACCGTATCGACGACACGCTCTACATTGGCGGCAACTGGCAGGCAACGGCGCCGCTTCTGATCACCGTGGCCGGTTACTACGGTCACGCTCGCAATGCCGAAAAAATCGACGGCACACTCGGCTCGGGTATCAACTACTCCGCCACCGTTCTCGCCGAATACTCGCTGTCGAAGCACACGGAAGTGTATGGCACCGTGGACTTCGCGCGCGGCAATGGCGCATTCGCCGCCGACTACCCCGGCTCGACCAACCCGGCCACCGGCGTGGTCGACACCGTTGGCCGCACCAACAACGTCGGCGCGGCAGTCGGCATCCGCAAAATGTTCTAACGCCGTAGGGGACGGATCTGCCGACACGCGTCAATCGGCGCCCGGCAGATCCGTCGCCGTCACATCGACGTGAGGCAGACTCCTCGCCAGTCGCGGGATCAACTCCATGACGGGCAGCCGCAGCGTTTCCGCCATTTCGTCGATCGTGATCGACTGGTCGCCGTCCTGACCCAGCAACGTGACGACACTGCCAGTTCGCGCCTGTGCAATGTCCGTGATATCGATCACGGTATGCTGGAAGGAGCGGCGCCCGACGATGCGTGCCGCTTGTCCGTGCACCAGCACGCGACCCAACGGCGGCACATGATTCAGACCGTCCCAGAAGCCGATCGGCACCACACCAATGCGCACACCGCGTTCGAGCCGGATCGGCTCCGCATAGCCGATGCCGAGCATGGACCCGGCCGGATGCTCCTGAACGTGAATGATGCGCCCGCGCACGGCCCGCAACATCGGTCGCAACGGTGCGCGGGCCATCCAGCCCGCGTCGAGCGCGCCGTATAGCAGTCGCCCGGGATCAACCGCCTGATACGCCAGATGCGGATGCGCGAGCATGACTCGCGAGCTCGCCAGCATCGTCGTCACGTTATCGAATCCCGCCGCGCGCGCATCCGCCAGCGCCGCATCGAATACGCCGGCCTGCTTGCGCGTCACATCATCGCTCTCCGGCGAACTCAGATGCGTGTACACGCCTTTGAGCCGAACGGTCGACTGATCGCGCAGTGCTTCGAACGCGGCCTGCCATTGCGACGGCAGAAAGCCGAAGCGCCCGAAGCCCGGATCGATTTCGACGAAGGCATCGACGGCCACGCCGGCCTCGATGAATGCGCGCAGGCTTTCCTGACTCTGGATCGTCACCGTCAATCCCAACGCTGCGACCCGCGCCGCATCCTCGGGCAAGGTCGACGCAAACAGCAGAATGTCGCGATCGATGCCCGCGCGGCGAATCGCGACGCCCTCTTCCGGGCTGCCGACGCAAAAGCCGTCCACACCCGCTTGCGCCGCCAGCCGTGCAACCTTCGCGGCACCGAAGCCAAAACCATCGCCCTTGCAAACGAAGTAGATTTTCGTGGCTCGCCCCACCTGTTCGCGCGCGAGCGCCAGATTCGCCGCGATAGCGCCATAGTCGAGCTCGGCCCAGCTGGGACGCAGCAAGCGCATGCGTTGAGTATCGGTGTCTGGCGCGAGGATTGAACCGGTCATAGTCAAAGCACCTGTCGTAGTCAGAGTTTGCCGAGAGCCGCGGCATCGGCACCGGTGGATTGCAGGAACAGCGCCTCCTGCTTCGCCACGCGCTCCTGACTGGTCAGCGTCTGGAGGCGCTCACGCAGCTCGGCGGTGCGCTGCCCGTCTATGTCGCGCGCCGCGCCTTCGAGCACGACGCCGTACACTTCGCGCGCCAGCTGTTCCGTGATGCGATCGTCCAGCACGTCCTCGCGCACGGCTTGCGGCGAACGCGTCAACGGATCGCCATGACCCGCGCCGCCCGCCGCGATATGGCAGAAGCGGTCACCCTTGCGAAGCGCGGTCACCGTGCTCGGCATGGTCGGCAGCAATGTGCTTTGACCGTCGCGTGTCAGCAGATTGAGTGACGGCGACCCGCTCAGCCCACCGTGCGAGCCAGTCGGCCGATGCGCGCGCCGGTCCGAGCGCAGTCCGAGCAACGCATGGTCGCTGCGCAGTTCATAAGCGCGGCGCATGGCGAGGCCGCCGCGATGCCGGCCCGCGCCGCCCGAGTTGGTGACGAATCCGTATTCGGTGATCTTGAGCGGCAGACGTGCCTCGATCAATTCGACCGGCTGGTTCGACAGGTTGCCGAGCGGATTCGCAATGCCTTCGCAACCGTCGTTGCGGCCACCGCCCCAACTGCCGAGCACGCCGTCGGTAATCAGCCAGTTGCCGCCACGCGTGCCGCCCTCGCCATCCGGATTGCGCCCGGAAATCGACACGACCGACGGACCGCCTTCGCCCAGCGCCGGAATCGTATCCGGCACGATCTGCGCGAACGCGCCTTGCAACACGTCGAACATACGGTAAGCGATGATCCCGCGCGCCGCGCAGGCCGCCGGTTCAACGGGATTCACGATCGAGCCGCTTTCGGCGTACACCTGCACAGGCCGCGAAAACCCTTCGCAGTTCGGCACATCGACGCCGATCGCGCAACGCACCGCCGCATACGCGACCGATTGCGTGGTCGCGAACGGACCATTGATCGCGCCCTGCACCTGCGCGTCGGTCCCCGTCCAGTCGATGTTCACCACGTCGTCCGCCACCGTGACCTTGACGCGAAACGCGATCGGCACCGGCGTATCGCCCAGGCCGTCGATGAAATCCTCGTAACGGTATTCGCCATTCGGCATCGTGCTGATGGCCTGGCGCGTCAGACGCTCGGCGTAATCGTGCAGCGCTTCGACCAGCCTCCCGAAACCATCCGCGCCGTACTTGTCGAGCAATTGCACGAGCCCCCTTTCCCCCGCCTTGCAAGACGCCACCTGGGCACGCAGATCGCCGCGCAACTGGCCCGGCATGCGCGAGTTCGTCTCCAGCAGCGTGACGAGCGCGTCGTTGACCTCGCCGGCATCGCACAGCTTCATCAACGGAATCCGCAGACCTTCCTGATAGATTTCCGTTGCGCCGATCGCCATGCTGCCCGGCGCCATGCCGCCGACATCGGCATGGTGGACGATGGTCGCCACATAGCCTTCGATACGCGAGTCGTAAAACACCGGCTGAATCAGATACACGTCCGGCAAATGCATGCCGCCCGACGTGTAGGGGTCGTTCATGACGTAGATGTCGCCGGGCTTGCCGGCCGTGCCGAAGCGGCGCACCACGTTATCCATCGCGGCCGGAAACGCGCCGAGGTGAATCGGCAAGGTCAGGCCCTGCGCGATCACGCGGCCGGCGCGGTCGAATACCGCGGTGGAGAAGTCCATGGAATCGCGCACGATCGGCGAATACGCCGTGCGCAGCACGACGAGCGCCATTTCGTCGGCGATCGAGCCGAGCGCGTTCTTGACGATTTCAAGCGTGATGGCATCGGTGCCCGCCGAAGCGGCCTGCAGGGTAGTCATGCGGATTGCTCCAGAAACGTGATGACGATGTTTTCGTGGGCATCGACGCGTGCGCCGGCATTCGGCGGCACGACGCAAGTCGAGTCGTATTCTTCGACGATCAACGGGCCGGTCATCGGCGCGGCGCGCAGATCGGCCCGCGAGATCACCGGGGTGTCGATGAAGCCGTGCGTCTTGCCGAAATACGCCCGGCGCCGCACCGGCGCGCGCGCAGCCGGCGAATTCGCGCGACTGCCGCCGGCGCGTTGCGCGTCGTAGGCGCGATCTTTCTGCGAGCGCAGCGAACCGACCGCGCGCAGGTTGACGAGTTCGATAACCTCGTCTGCGGACGCGTGGCCGTAAGTGCGTTCGTGTTCCGAATGAAACGCGGCGGCAATCGGCGCAATGTCGAGCGGTTCGCCGGCACGCCATTCGATCGGCACAGTCAGCTCGTAAGCCTGGCCCGTGTAGCGCAAATCCAGCGCGCACGTCACAGCGATATCGGCGAAAGCATTGCCCTCGGCCGTCATGTCCGCCGTGGCGCGCGCTACGAGGTCTTCGAGCGCGTTGCCCAATTGCATAGCGGCGGAGTGATCGAGGCGGCAGAACATCGTCTGCATGAACTCGTGCTGGGTCGACGAGAACAGCAGACCGAGCGCGCTGAACACGCCGGGGCTCGGCGGCACGATCACCGTCTTCATGTCGAGCAGTTCGGCGATCGCATGGACGATGACCGGCCCGTTGCCGCCGAACGCGAACAGCGCGAATTCGCGCGGATCGCGGCCGCGATACGTCGATACGGCTTTCACCGCGCGCGTCATTGTGGAGGCCGCGATCGAGAACACGCCATACGCGGCTTCGTACAGATCCGTGTGCGTGGGCTCGGCGATCTGCGTGCGCATTGCGTCGAGCGACTTCTGCTGATTGATGCGCAACTCGCCGCCGGCAAGGAACGCCGGATTCAGATAGCCGAGCGTCAGCACGGCGTCGGTCAGCGTCGGAATCGTGCCGCCCGCGTCATAGCACACGGGGCCGGGCACCGAACCCGCCGAATCGGGGCCGACCTTGACGAGCCCGCCCGCGTCGATACGCACCAGACTGCCGCCGCCCGCGCCGATCTCCGAGACGTCGATGAACGGCAGCTTCACCGCGTGGCCGCCACCCTTCACGAGCTTGCTGCTGACGTTGATGCCCGCACCCACCTCGTACTCGGTAGTGCGCGCCGGCTCACCCTTCTCGATGATGGCCGCCTTCGCCGTGGTGCCGCCCATGTCCACCGTGATGCAATCGACGTAACCCGACGCGGCGGCGACCGAAGCGCCCGCGATCACACCGGCCGCCGGCCCGGACTCGATGATCGTGGCCGGCTTCTGCATGACCATGGCCGCGCTCATCACGCCGCCGTTCGAATGCATGATCTGCACCGGGCCGGTCATGCCGATGCCGCGCAGCTTGTCGATCAGCGAATGCAGATAGCTCACCACCACGGGCCCGAGATACGCGTTGACGACGGTCGTGCTGGTGCGTTCGTATTCGCGGATTTCCGGCAAGATTTCATGCGAGCAGGTCAGATAGACGGAGTCGCCCAGCACACTGCGCAACAGATCGCGAATGCGGATCTCGTGTTCCGGATTCGCATACGCATGAATCAGGCTGATCGCGACCGCTTCGATTTTCTCGTCGGCGATACGTTGCGCAATTTCCAGCACTTGCGCATCGTCGAGCGGCGTGTCGACCGAACCATCGGCGAGCAGGCGTTCGTCCACCTCGTAACGGTGCCGGCGTTTCGCGAGCGGCTCCGGTTTCTGATACGCGAGGTTGTAAAGCATCGGCACCCGCAGGCGGCCGATCTCGACCACGTCGCGAAAACCGCGTGTAGTGATCAGCGCCGTGCGCGCGCCTTTGCCTTCGAGCACCGTATTGGTGGCGACGGTGGTAGCGTGAACCAGTTCGGTTATCTGGCGCGGTTGCGCATCGAGCGAGGCGAGCAGCGCCTGCACACCCGCGACGATTGCAATGCCGTAGTCCTGCGGCGTGGACGAAACCTTCCTGGTATGAATCACGCCGTCATCGCCGATCACGACGATATCGGTGAAGGTCCCGCCGATATCGACACCGGCCCGGTAAAGTCTTTCAGTCATTACACACCTTGCTTGTTAGTCGATGCGGCGCAAACGCTTGGCGGGTTTGCGCCGGTCAATGCAGTGCTGCTAGAACTTGTGAACGAGTCCCAGGCTGAACACGGCCTGGTTCTGTCCCGAAGAAGGCAACATGGTCTGAATCTGCGAGGCGAGCAGACCGTTCGAGGTCGCGGGCAATGGTCCGCCCGTAGGTCGCGGAAAACCGCCGCCGGCCGCGCGCAGATAAATCACCTCGGTGTAGATGGAGGTCCGCTTGGAGAGGAACTTGTCGACCAGCAGATTGACCTGATGCCAGTGCACCTGCGTAGGGCCGCCCGGTCCGCCGGTGATGTTGTCGCTCGTGTACGTGTAGGCCATGCCGAAGAACAGCGTTGGATCGATCGTGAAGCGCGCATTCGCTTCATAGTTGTTGAAGCGATAGTTGATGCCGCTCGTCAGCGTCGTGCCCACGTTGTTGTAGATCGCGTTGCTGTACATCAGGCTCAGCTTGGCCGGTCCGATCACATACGACGCGCCGATGCCCGCAATCTGCTCGCGTTTGGACGTGATCGGCGCATCGCAACAAGTGATCGCACCGTTGGTGTTCACATTCGCGGTGGTGTTCACGCCCGGTTCGTTGTAGAGCGAATAGGCCGCCGCGATAGAAAACGCACCCTGCGAATAGATGCCGCCCACCGACCACATGCGGTTGTTCGCAAAGGCGCCGGGCGCGTTGCTGAATGCGTACATGGCCGTACCGGTGAAGCCCTTCAGATTCGGCGAGACGTATTTGATCGAGTTATTGACGCGCAGAAAGTCGTCGGTATTGTCGTTGTCGTACGGGTGCGAAAACATCACGCCGCCCCATGCGCCGTTGGACGTCATGGTCTGCAAGGTGCCGACGATCGCGTCGTACTGGCGGCCGAAGGTCAGCGTGCCGTAGTTCGTATTCGAGAAACCCACGAAAGCCTGGCGGCCGAACATGCGGTTGTTCTGACCAAGCGCACCGTTGACCGGATTGAAGCCGCTCTCGAGCGTGAAGATCGCTTTGGTGCCGCCGCCGAGGTCTTCGGCGCCCCGCAGTCCCCAGCGACTGCCGTACTCGCCGTTGCCGGTGAGTTGCATCGCGCTGTGGCCACCCTGATTCGACGAGTAGGTAATTGCCTCGTTGATGATCCCGTACAGCGTGACCGAACTCTGCGCATGAACGAGACCGCTCCCGCCCATCAGAGCCGCCATGATGAATAACTTTTCCTTCACCGCTCTTCTCCAAACAAGGAATCGCGACACCCCGGTCGGCTAGCGATCGATTGATAATAGCAAATGAATCGATTCACCAAAGGCTAAAAAAATATCCCAAGGTGGGCCGGCTCACTGCTTGACCCGGATCTTCTTTTCTACTGCTCGGACCGCCTCTCCTGTGTCGACCAGCGTTAGTGCTTTAGCATTTACTCTAGTCCCACCCCTATGATGTGCCGGCCGATGCCTTTCGGGATCGCCGCCAACAACTCCGTCGTGTAGCGCTCGCGTGGTTCGAACAGCACCTGATCCACGGCTCCCGCTTCCACCACGCGCCCTTCCCGCATCACCACCACCCGCTGACACAGCTCGCCAACCAGCGCCAGATCGTGGCTGATCACGACCAGCGAGACACCGGCGCTTTGATGAAGATCGCGCAACAGGCGAATGATCTCCGCCTGGATCGATACGTCAAGCGCGGAAGTCGGTTCATCGGCAACGACCAGTTCCGGACGGCGCGCGAGCGCCCGTGCAATACCCACGCGCTGGCGCTGACCGCCCGACAGCTGATGCGGATAGCGCGCCAGCACGAATGCAGGCAGCCGCACCATGTCGAGCAACTGGCGCACCGGCACGCCGTCGTTGCCGATCGCTTCCGCGAGCGTCGTGGCGATCGTCTTGCGCGGGTTCAGCGAGTTCGTCGTGCTTTGGAACACCATCTGCACGCGCTGGCGGAACGTGGCGTTCTGCGAGCGCGTCATCGTGTTCAATGCATCGCCCCTGAAACGGATCGAGCCGACGGTCGGCGCGGTGAGGCCGACCATCATGCGCGCGACAGTCGATTTGCCGCTGCCGCTTTCGCCGACAATTGCGAGCGCATCGCCCTTCGCCACTTCCAGACTCAGGCCCGACACGGCATGGAAGCGGCGCCGGTTGAACATGTGCTCCAGCGGCGAGCGCGCCAGCGCATAGGACTTGCCGACCTCCTGCAGCGCGAAGATCGGCTGCGCGGCATGAGCGGCCTGAGCGGCCTGAACGCCGTTCGGCACGTTAGCGGACATTACGCGTCTCCTCAGGTTGATGACGGCCGGCAGCACGCGTAGCCGGCAAACGCGGAATGCTCGCGATCAGATGCCGCGTGTATTCGTGCGAAGGCCGCAGAAAGATGTCTTCCACCGGGCCGGCTTCGACCACGTACCCCTGTTTCAGCACGACGGCGCGTGAACACAATTCGGCCATCAGGTCGAGGTTGTGCGTGATGAACACGAGGCCGAGATCCATTTCGTCCACCAGCGTTCTCAACAATTCGACGATCTGCGCCTGCACTGTCACGTCGAGCGCGGTGGTGGGTTCGTCCGCGAGCAGCAGCGCCGGTTTGCAGACAATCGCGGCGGCGATCATCGCGCGTTGCTTCATGCCGCCGCTCAGTTCGTGCGGATACGCCCGCGCCGTGGTGCGTGGATCTTTGAAGCCGACGCGTGCGAGCACGGCATGCACTTCGTCGCGGATCGCACAGCCGCGCAGTGGACGGTGAGCGCGGACCACGTCGGCGAGTTGCGCGCCGACCGTGAAGGCGGGATTGAGCGCCGTAGCCGGATCCTGAAAGATCATGGACATGCGCCGTCCGCGCAATGCGCGCATGCGCGCCTCCGATGCACGGCCCAGATCTTCGCCGTCGAGCACGATCCGCCCGCCGCTGATACGGCCCGCGTTGCCAAGCAAGCCGAGCACCGCCAGCGAAGCAACGCTCTTGCCCGAACCCGATTCGCCGACGAGCCCGACTGCCTCGCCCCGTCCCACTTGTAAATCGAGCCCATGCAACACTTCGGTCTGCGTCTTGGCCGAACCGAACGTGACGTGCAGGTTTTCAATCGACAGCAGCGCTTCGTTCATAGCGACGCTCCCGTCAGGTTCGCCGCACGCGCATTGCGCCGCCGCGGATCGAGAATGGTGCGCATCGAGTCGCCGAACAGATTGAAGGCAAGCACGCTGACGAACACCGCTGCGCCCGGGAACACCGACACCCACCAGTTGTCGGTGAAAATCAGTGCGCGTGCATCGGAAAGCATCGCGCCCCAGCTCGGCGTAGGCGGTTGCACACCGAGTCCGATGAAACTGAGCGACGCCTCCACGATGATCGTCACGCCGAGCAGCAGCGACGCCTGGATCAGCACGGGCGAGATGATGTTGGGCAGCACATCGGACAACATGATGCGCGCGCCACTCGCGCCTTGCAGAACCCGTGCCGCGACATACTCCGCTTGCGACTCGGCCTTGGCGAGACTATGGGTCAGCCGCGCAAGACCCGGCGCGTAGAGCACGCCGATCAGCAACACGAGCTTGGTCTCGTTCGAAATAGCGAGAAAGCCGATATGCAGCGTATCAGTGCCGGTAATGCCGACGAGCGCGATTGCCCAGATCAACAGCGGAATCGACGCGAGCACTTCCATCACTTTCATCAGCGTTTCGTCGAGCCAGGAGCCGGCCTTGTAACCGGCCACTAACCCAATGCCCGTACCCAGCACGAGGCCGATCGCAACCGCGCAGAGTCCAATCGACAGCGACGCGCGAGCGCCCCAGATGGTGCGGCTCAGAATGTCACGGCCCACCTGGTCGGTGCCGAGCCAGAACGCCGCACTCGGCGCTTCCAGACGATGCTCGATATAGAGCTGCAGCGGATCCTTCAAGGGCAGCCACGGCGCGCACACTGCAATTACGCCCAGCAACACGATCGTCACGAGACCGATCGCACCGGCCGGTTCATGCATCAGCGCGCGCAGCAGCCGGCCAGCCGATGCGAGCCAGGCGCCGATAACATGCGGCTTGCGTTGCACGTTGGGTAGAGATGAATCAGCCATCATGTTCTATTCGCCTTCGGATCGAGATAACCATGCAGGACGTCGGCGCACGTGTTCGACGCGATGAAGATCGTGGTGATGACGAGCACGATGGCCTGCACGGTCGGATAGTCACGCTGGAAGATCGCCGTGAGCAACGCGCGCGAGACGCCGGGCAAATTGAAGATCTGTTCGACGATCAATGCCCAGCCGAACATGTAGCCGTAACTCATCGCGGCGGTGCTCACGAGCGACGGCAATGCGTTCTTCAATGCATAGAGGCGAATACGCGACGGCGACAAACCGAGCGCTCTGGCGGTTCGCACGTAATCCTGCGAGAGCGCGTCGACCATGTTCGCCCGCACCAGACGGCTCAGCACGGAGATGTAGTACACCGACATCGTGAGTACGGGCAGCACCAGCGCGAGCAGATGCGTCGCCGCGCCGTCCGACCAGGGCGTGAGACCACCTACCGGAAACCACCCGGTTTTCAGCGCGACATAGCGGATCAGCAGCAGCCCCAGCCAGAACGACGGCACGGATAGACCTACGATTGCCACCGCACGCAGCAGATGGTCCGTGCCGCTGTTCTCTTTCAATGCCGCCACGGTGCCGAGCACGATCGACACCACAATCGTGAAGATGAACGACAGCGTGACGAGCTCGACGGTATTCGGCAGCGTATCGGCGATCTGCGGACCGATCGGATTGCCGGTCACGTAGGACTTGCCGAAATCGAGCGCGAGCGCACCGTTCAGCCACGTGCCGTACTGCGCGGCGACCGGCCGGTCGAGCCCATACTGATGATTGAACGCGGCGACCTGTTCGACGCTCGCGTCGCTACCCAATGTCAAACGCGCGGGCGATACGGGTGTCGCGCGGCACATGGCGAACAGCAACGCGCTGACCACCAATAGCACGAGCACGGACGAAAACAGCCTCGAAACGGCTTTCATATCGACCTCATACCTTCGCCAGATAAACGTTGTCGAGCTTCAGCGAGAAGCCGGTGTTCACCTGAAAATCCTTCACGTTGCTGCGCCACAAATTCTGCACTTCCAGCGCACCGATCCAGACCGCCGGACAGTCACGCGCCAGCACTTGTTGAAGCTTCGCGAGGATCGGCTTGAGCACAGCAGGATCGTCGACCAGATAGCTGTCGTCGATCAGCTTCAGCAATTCTGCGCTTTCGTAGCCGCTCGCTTTCCACAGACTCTCGGTTGGGCGGAACAGCGCGTTGAGCAGATAAGTCGGCTCCGGCGGCGCAATGAATCCGGTCAACGCCGCAGCGTGATTGCCGACCAGCACCTGCGAGATCATCTGCCCAAAATCGAGCGGACGCAGATTGACACGGACACCCAGCGACGCGAGTTGCGCCTGAATGAAAAGCGCCGTCGACGACGTGTCGATCAGATACGCAGGCTGCACGTACAGCAAATCGAACGAAGCGCCGCTCGCGTATTTCGAGCTTTTCAACGCCGCTCGCGCGTGGTCGAGATTGAATGCCAGACTTCCCGCCGAGCCTGCGTCGTACCACGACGACTCCGGCGCAAACGGCATGCTGCTCGCCTTCACCGCGCCGTAGCACAGATCGCGGCAGATCTTCGCGCGGTCGAGCACGAGCGAAACGGCACGGCGAAACGCCGGATCGTCGAAAGGCGCCTTGCGGTTGTTCAGGCACATCATCAGCGGGCTGGTCGGCGAGGGACGGCTATCGCCCGCGAGGCCCGCCGACGTGCGGATCTGTGCAAACGTCTGGGCCGGCGGCGCACTGATGATCTGCGTCTGGTTCGACATCAGCGACGCGAGCCGTGACGACTCTTCCGGAATGATGCGAAACACGATCTTGTCCCAATGCGGCTCGCCTTTACCCCAGTAAGCCGGATTGCGCTTCAGTTCAACGAAGTCGTTCGCCTTCGACTGCACGAAGATCGCCGGGCCCGTGCCGACTCCGATCGGCGTCTGCTTGAAGTATTCCGCCGGGTGTTGCTCGCGGCTGCCCACTGGGAAAATGCCCATGTACTTCGACATGTAGTCGAGCAATGGCCGGTAGGGACGCTTGAGGCGGATCACGGCGGTATGCGCGTCCGGTGCGCTGACTGAGTCGATCACAGTCCAGAACGGCCGGCGGAATGCCTTGTTCGCGGGGTTCAACACGTAGTCGAAGCTGTACTTCACGTCAGCCGACGTAAAGGGCTGGCCGTTCTGAAAGTTCACGCCGCGCTGCAAATCGAACGTGTACGTCAGTTTGTCAGGCGAAATCGTCCACGCGCGCGCCAGTTGCGGCACCCGCTGGCCGCGTGCGTCGATGCCGACCAGATTCTCGAAGATCAACTGGTTGATCGCCATGACGTCGTGATTCGGCTGGTTGAGCGGATCGAGCGTTTGCGGATTGCTCGGAATGGCAACCGACAGTACCCCTGCTTCGGCCGCGAATACCCGGCCTTCGAGCGCGAACGGCAGGGAAAGCCCCGCAATGCTTGCGGCGCCCGCGCGGAGCAGTTGGCGTCGCCTGTTGCTGAAAGTCATGAAATCCTCTGCTTTTTCAATGCCGCGCAACTCACCGCGTCTTTCGTGAATCGATTCACAGACAATAGTGAGCTTAGCGCAGCGAGTCAACTTTTCAAAAATATCGGAAACCCTGGTTGGCGGGTTCAGCGCGCGTTGCGACGGGCCTAGGCGAGCAGCAGCGAGGCGTCGGCGAGCGACAGCACCGCAGTGCGCGAATCGAATGCGGTGGAAAAGAGATGATCATGGACGACCTGATCCGGGTCGAAACAGCAATCCTTCACGGTGTATAAGCGGAAGTCCGAATCGCTCGCATAGGCGACTGACGACAGCACCACACCGGTCGACGCAATGCCGGCCATGATCAGCGAATCGATACCCTGCGCGGAAAGCCGCGCCTGCAGATCAGTGCCGAAAAATACGCTGGCCCGATGCCCGATGATGAGCGGCTCGTTGGCCTGCTGGCCGAGTTCCGGCGCGATCCTGTCGTTGATGAAAAGGCCGAGTTGCTTGAGCCCCTGCCCGTTCTTGTTCAACGGACTGACTTCCGGATAGCCCGGACTGAACTGGATCTTGGCGAAGTAGACGCTGACGCCTTTAGCCCGCGCGGCATCGCACAGCTTGCGTGTATTGGCGAGCAGAGTAGGCGCGACGGCCGGAAAGAGCGCCAGGATGTCGGTCTGATAATGCATGACCACCAGCGCCGTTTGCGCCGGCACGATCGCGGGAATCCGCGCGCCCACGCTCTGCGCGGACGCGGCGCTGATTCCGCCCTCCCCGCAGCCATCGAGACCCAGTCCGGTCGCCACTGCGCCGGCAAACACGCCCGCCGTTTTCATAAACCGTCGGCGGCCTGCGCGGCCGCCGCCCTTGCTGTTGTCCTGACCCGACTGTACCCCGTTCTTCCTGTCGCTCATATTGCGCCTCGCGTTTTGGTGAATCGATTCACTACAGGTAGGTACGCACTGTCGGCGGCGAAAAATCCGCTGTCAAGAAACTTTGCGATCGGATAAACCCTGGGATCGAATCCGGCTAGCGCTTTCTGCGGCGTGCAGCACTGGGGGGCGCGCCGCACGACTCGCGCACGATCATCCGCATGGGATGTTTCGAGCGGCGGATGCCGGACGGCGCCGTGCCGTCGATCAGTTGCAACATCATGTCCGCTGCTTCGCGGCCGACATCACGCGGGTTTTGCGTCACCACGGTCAACGCCGGCGACGCGATGCCCGAATACTCGTGCTCGCCGATCGATATCACCGACAGGTCGGCAGGAATCGACAGCCCGGCTTCCCGCACGACTTCGAGCACGATGGCCACGTCGTTCAGCGTGGCGATGATGGCGGAGGGCCGGTCGGGACCGCTGAGCAAGGCGCGGCAGACGTCCTTGTTAAAGGCGCTGGTACGCAGCACGAGCGCGGGGTCGAGCGCGATGCCGGCGGCCTCGCACGCGGCCTGATAGCCGCGCACCATCTCGCGGCCCACCCACGTGTTTTCATGACCGGCGACGAGCGCAATGGCGCGATGTCCGAGCGATGCGAGATAGCGCACGGCCTGGCGGCAGCCGTCGGCGTGATCGGTCAGGACCGAATTGAATTCGCCCTGTGCATCGCGCTCCCACAGCACGACCGGCATATTCAGCGTATGCAGGAAGTTGAAATAGGAAGGCGTCTCGTCGTCGGAAATCGCGCCGATGAATCCGTCGATACGGCGCTGCTTCAGGCTCGACAGAATGGCGCGCTCGCGTTCGAGATCGTAGTGGGAATTGGCGATCAGAATTTCGAAACCCCTCGCCCGCAGACGCTCTTCGGCGGCGCTGACCATCTGTGCGGCGGTGTGCTGCGTGATGTCCGAAATCAGACAGCCGATTGCGCTGGAACTGCCTTTGCGCATGCTGCGCGCCACCACGTTCGGCACGAAATTCAACTCGGCCACCGCGGCGCGCACCGCCTCCTGAATGGCTGGCGCCACATTCTCGCGGCCGTTCAGCACACGCGACACCGAGCCGACCGACACCTTCGCGAGACGCGCGACGTCCTGCACGGTGGGCGAACCCTGGGGGGATTTGCGGCTGCGCAACGCGGGCTGAACGGGTTTGCTGGCTTTCTCTTTGGGCATGACGGAAGGCGAAAAGGTCGTCGATCGACTCTTAATGAATCGATGCATCGAGCCGATTATAGTGCGTCCCGGCTCCGGCCAATGCCGGCGCGGCTTCGCGGCGGAAATGGGCAGCCCCACCTACAGACAGAAAACAGCCGCCAGGGTATGCGAAAAACAGATACACGTGAAACTGCGACGTGGATTCGGGCGATGCACCGCCTCTTTCGTCGCTCCGCCCACTCCTCGCTTTCAACTCCCGCATGCATGAATGAGGAACTGCTGAAACGCAACGGCCGGCGTATCCAGCGTTGCGCCTTTGCGCCACAACATGCCCGCGTCCATCTGCGGAATCGCGTTGAGAATCGGCCGCGCATCGATCCGCTTGCCTTCCAGCGACCACGGACGAAACACCATATCCGAAAGAATCGTCACGCCAAAGCCATGCGCCACCAGACCGCGCAGCGCTTCCATTGAACTGGTGCGAAACGCGATGTTGGGTTCGACATTGTTCTGCTTCCAGTACCGCAGCGTCGATTGCTCGCCTTCGTCCACGGTAATCAGGATGTACGGATAACTTGCGATATCCGCGAGCGAAGGCGCGTTCAGTTGCGTGAGCGGATGGGTCGGAGAAGTCCACAACTGCCGGCGCGAACGGATCAGCACGTGGTGCCGGAATTGCCTGATATTTTCGACGTTGGACAGCAGGACGATACCGAGATCGACGACTCCATCGAGCACGGCCTGTTCGATCGACTCGCGGTCGAGGTCATGCAGATCGATTTCGATGTCCGGATACGTTGCGCGAAAACGTCCCATCAACTCGGGCAAAAAGTACCCCAGCACCGTATACGACGCAGCAATGCGCACGGTTCCCTTCAGATCGTGCGAGCGGAACGGCGCCTTGTAGACCGCGTCGCGCACCGAATCGAGTATGTGCCGCGCGTGGTTCAGGAAATCGTGCCCGTCCGGCGTCAACGTAACGCCCTGAGGCAGGCGCTCGAAGAGCCGCGTACCCAGGGTTTCCTCCAATGCGAGCACCGCATTGGTGATCGCCGACTGCGACACATGTTCGGCCGTCGCCGCCATCGAAAACTGCCCGCTCTGGGCTGCCGCCACGAAGTAACGCATCTGCCGCAGGGTAACGTCTCTTGACATGTGTTTTTCGAATAGCAGGATTCGGTATTCGTGATTTTACGTTGGAAATTCCGCTTCCTATACTCCGCCCCAATAAAGCCGCCGGAGACTTCACCATGAACGCCCCGCTAACGCCCCCGCTACGTGACGCGCTTGCCGACGTATCGCTCGACGATAAATACACACTCGAAAAGGGCCGCGTCTATATGAGCGGCACTCAGGCGCTGGTGCGGTTGCCAATGTTGCAAAAGGCGCGCGACCGCCGCGCCGGCCTGAACACCGCGGGCTATGTGTCCGGCTATCGCGGCTCGCCGCTCGGCGCGCTCGATCAGGGTCTATGGAAAGCGAAGCAGCATCTGAAGGAACACGATGTCGTGTTTCAGCCGGGGGTGAACGAAGATCTCGCGGCGACCGCCGTGTGGGGCACGCAGCAACTCAATCTCTGGCCCGGCGCCAAGGTCGACGGCGTATTCGGCATGTGGTACGGCAAGGGGCCGGGTGTCGATCGCACCGGCGACGTCTTCAAGCACGCGAATTCGGCCGGCACCGATCCGAACGGCGGCGTGCTCGTGCTGGCGGGTGACGACCATGCGGCGAAGTCGTCGTCGGTCGCGCATCAGTCGGAGCATATGTTCGTGGCCAGCGGCATTCCGGTGCTGTATCCGGCAAGCGTGCAGGAGTATCTCGACTACGGTCTGCACGGCTGGGCCATGAGCCGCTACGCGGGTCTGTGGGTCGCGATGAAATGCGTTACGGACGTAGTCGAATCGAGCGCGTCGATCGACATCGACCCGGACCGTTTGCAGATCGTCCTGCCGGACGACTTCGAGATGCCCGAAGGCGGCCTCAATATCCGCTGGCCCGACCCGCCGCTCACGCAGGAAGCGCGTCTGCTCAACTACAAGTGGTATGCGGCGCTCGCCTACATTCGCGCGAACAAGCTGAACCGCGTGGTGATCGACAGCCCCAACCCACGCCTTGGCATCATGACCGCCGGCAAAGCGTATCTCGACGTACGGCAAGCGCTCGCCGATCTTTCGCTCGACGACGAAACCTGCGCGCGTATCGGCATACGCGTGCTGAAGGTAGGCTGCGTATGGCCGCTCGATGCGCAGAACGCACGCGATTTCGCCACTGGCCTCGACGAGATTCTGGTGGTCGAAGAAAAACGCCAGATTCTCGAATACGCGCTCAAAGAGGAACTTTATAACTGGCGCGACGACGTGCGCCCGAAAGTATTCGGCAAGTTCGACCAGCGCGACGACGAAGGCGGCGAATGGTCCGTGCCGCGCGGGCAGACCCTCTTGCCCGCGCACTACGAACTGTCGCCGGCCTTGATCGCGAAAGCGATCGCCCGGCGCCTCGCCAAAGCCGATCTGCCAGCCGATCTGCGCGCGCGGATCGAGGCGCGCATTGCCGTGATCGAGGCCAAGGAACGTGAGGCGGCCATGCCGCGTTCCGTGACGGAGCGGCAACCGTGGTTCTGTTCGGGCTGCCCGCACAACACGTCGACCCGCGTGCCGGAAGGCTCGCGCGCACTGGCCGGCATTGGCTGCCACTACATGTCGATGTGGATGGATCGTAAGACGGAGACCTTCAGCCAGATGGGTGGCGAAGGTGTTGCGTGGACCGGCCAGATGCATTTCACGAACGAGCGGCACGTATTCGTCAATCTGGGAGACGGCACCTATTTCCATTCCGGCCTGCTCGCGATTCGCGCGTCCATTGCTGCGAGTGCGAACGTCACCTATAAAGTGCTCTACAACGACGCGGTCGCGATGACCGGCGGCCAACCGGTGGACGGCGTGCTCACGGTCCCGCAGATCGCGTTTCAGGTCGTGGCCGAAGGCGCGAAGCAAGTGCTCATTGTCACCGACGAGCCTGAGAAATACGACGCGAACGTGCGCCTCCCGGAAGGCGTCAAGGTGTATCACCGCGACGAACTCGACCGGTTGCAGCGCGAGTTGCGCGAGGGGGCGGGTACGTCGATTCTGATCTATGACCAGACGTGTGCGACCGAAAAGCGCCGGCGTCGCAAACGCGGCACCTATCCCGATCCGGCGAAGCGCGCCTTTATCAACGACGCAGTGTGCGAAGGCTGTGGCGATTGCTCGGTGCAATCGAACTGCCTGTCGGTCGAGCCGCTGCAAACGGCGCTCGGCACCAAGCGCAAGATCAACCAGTCGTCGTGCAATAAAGATTTTTCGTGCGTGAAAGGCTTCTGCCCGAGCTTTGTCACCGCGGAAGGCGCGCAGGTGAAGAAGCCCGCCAAGCATGCATCCGCAGCCGCGTTGCCCGATTTCACGGCACTGCCCCGGCCCGCGATTGCGTCACTGTCGAAGCCGTATGGCGTGCTGGTGACAGGTGTCGGCGGAACCGGCGTCGTGACGATCGGCGGCTTGCTCGGCATGGCGGCCCACCTCGAGAACAAGGGCGTCACCGTGCTCGATATGGCTGGGCTCGCGCAGAAAGGCGGCGCCGTGCTCAGTCATGTGCAGATCGCCGCGACACCCGAACAATTGCATGCCACGCGGATTGCAGCCGGTGAAGCACGCCTGATTCTGGGCTGCGACGCGATCGTCTCCGCTTCCGCTGAAGTGCTGGCACGCACGCAACGCAGCGTGACAAAAGCAGCGATCAACAGCGGCGCCACCCCGACCGCGCAATTCGTGCGGGATCCGCACTGGCGCTTTCCGGCCGAGCAGACGCAACTGGATCTGCGCGCGAGCATCGGCGAAGACTGCGACTTTATCGACGCCAATCGTCTCGCGCTCGCACTGTTAGGCGACACGCTCTATGCCAATCCTCTGTTGCTCGGCTTTGCATGGCAACGCGGCTGGCTGCCGCTTAGTTACGAAAGTCTCGATCGCGCGATCGAACTGAATGGCGTGGCCGTCGAAAAAAATCGTCTGGCGTTTGCATGGGGACGCTATGTCGCACAGCACGGTGAAGCAGGAGTGGACGCTTTCGCGCCATCGAGCGGCGCGCAGCAGGCCATTGTCGTGCAGATGCCGGAATCGCTGGACCGGCTGATCGAGCGTCACGTCGAGCAGCTGAGTCGCTATCAGAACCCGCGCTATGCGGCGCGCTATGTTGAAACCGTCGAACGTCTGCGCGCGAAGGAAACGGCTGTCATGGGTGGGGCGAAACCGCGCCTCACACCGGTCGTCGCGCGCAACCTGGCAAAACTGATGACCTATAAGGACGAGTATGAAGTCGCCCGCCTCTATGCAGATCCGGCTTATATGGACAAGTTGCGCGCACAGTTCGAAGGCGAACCGGGTCGCGATTACAAGCTCGCGTTCCATCTCGCGCCGCCATTGCTCGCCAAACGCGACGAACACGGCCACCTGAAGAAACAACGATTCGGGCAATGGACGCTCACCATGTTCCGCGTGCTCGAAAAATTCAGATTCCTGCGCGGCACGGCGTTCGACGTCTTCGGCAAGACGGAGGAACGGCGCAATGAACGTGAGTTGATCGAGCAGTACTTCACGCTGATCGACGAATTCTGCGTAACGCTCGACACCGCCCGATTCGATGCAGCGATGAAGCTCGCCAATCTGCCCGACGAGATTCGCGGTTTCGGTCACGTCAAGGAGCGCAACGTGCTCGCCGCGGCGAGTAAGCGCGAACGCTGGCTTGCCGAATACCGGACCGATGCGGCCAACATGTCACCCGTTTCATCTTCCTCACCTTTCGAAAAAGCGATATGAACACGAACATGCACGACCGTGACGGCGTAATCTGGCTCGATGGCGAACTGGTGCAGTGGCGCGACGCGCAACTTCACTTTCTGACTCATTCGCTCCACTACGGCATGGCGGTATTCGAAGGCGTCAGAGCGTACGAAACCGCTGCGGGACCGGCGATCTTCCGGCTCGACGACCATACGAAACGACTCTTCAATTCCGCGAAGATCTTCGAAATGGCCGTGCCCTTCAGCTTCGAAACGATTCGCGAGGCTCAGTTGGAAGTAGTGCGCCGCAATCGGCTGACGTCGTGCTATCTGCGCCCGTTTGTCTGGCTCGGCAGCGAACAGATGGGCCTCGGTGCGCGCGGCAATACGGTTCATGTGGGCATCGCCGCATGGCCTTGGGGCAGCTATCTCGGCGAGGAGGGCCTCACGCGCGGCATTCGTGTCAAGACTTCGTCGCTGTCGCGCCACCACGTGAATGTGTCGCTGGTGCGCGCCAAGGCGAGCGGCTATTACATCAATTCGATCCTGGCCAATCGCGAAGTCACCCGCAATGGTTACGACGAAGCGCTGCTGCTCGATACGGAAGGCTATGTGTCCGAGGGAGCGGGCGAAAACGTCTTCATCGTGCGCAATGGCGTGTTGTATACGCCGGACCTTGCCTCGTGCCTCGACGGCATCACGCGTGCGTCGGTCATGGAAATCGCGCGGGATCAGGGCCTTCAGGTCGTCGAAAAACGCATTACCCGCGACGAAATGTACTGCGCCGACGAAGCCTTCTTCACGGGCACGGCAGCGGAGGTCACGCCCATTCGCGAACTCGACGATCGCGTGATCGGCAACGGCGAGCGCGGACCGATCACCGCGTCGCTGCAGGAAACGTTCTTCGCCGCGGTGGCCGGCAAGTCGGAGCGCTACGCGCACTGGCTCACGCACGTGGCCCGCTAAACTCGATTTTGCACGGGCCGGGCGCCGGCGCGCCGCTCCCGGCCTACCTACGACACCGGACCATCATGCCCGACTCTTCGTCATCAGAACGCCTTCCCGCCGACGCAATGCCCGTGCTGCGCGTCGTGCCCCAACCGTCGAGTGCCAATGTACACGGCGATGTGTTCGGCGGCTGGATCATGTCACACGTCGATATCGCCGGATCGATTCCCGCGAGCCGGCGCGCGAACGGACGCGTCGTCACCATCGCCGTCAATTCGTTCACGTTCAGGCAGCCCGTTTTTATCGGCGACCTGCTGAGCTTCTACGCGAATATCGTCCGCGAGGGACGTACGTCGATCACCGTCAACGTGGAAGTGTTCGCGCAGCGCATGGGCATGGCCGCGGACGTCGTCAAGGTGACGGAGGCCACGCTGACCTTTGTCGCTACCGACTCGGCGCGAAAGCCACGCCCCTTGCCGCCCATTGAAGCGGTTTGACGCTGTTTGACGCCGTTTCCGCACCTTCTGCCACCCCGACCCTATCCGTGGCCTCGCCGAATCCCATCGGCTAACTGTAGAGGGGCCGCTCCTCACGAACCCCAGCTCGCCGACAACATTGAATTGTCACGCCCGACGCGTTTGGCATCGTGCCAACGTGACTGAAATCAAGGCAGCAGGTCACATCTAAAAACGACCAATCACCTGTGCCTTGCGCGGCGAACCGCCGACCGGGTGTCTCTTGACCCAGATCAAGAGCGACGCCCAGGGCGCCGCTAAAGTCACATTCACGACACTTGTTGCGCCGCACAATCATGGAGCATAAAACGCTCCGTCCGCCCGCGATGTCGTCGTGCCAGCAATTGCTGCTGGCACCGACACAAGTCGCCCCGGCGCGGCTCTTCCGTCATAGCTATCCCGCTGTCGTCAGTTCGTTCGGCCATGTCGCCGTGCGCACAGGGCAATCAAAAGGAATTCAGATGGACACTCGCTCCAGGTTGGCTCCCGCAGGCAATCACACACTGCCCGACAGATCCGCCGCCTCCGCTTCAGCCGCGCCCTTCCGGGAACTGGATCACGCCAAAGAGGCGATGATCGCGCGATTGACGGCGGGCCTGTCGCCGGCCGCGTTGGGCGCGGCATTCTCCGACTGGCTTATCCATCTCGCGGCGGCACCCGGCAAGCAACTGGAACTCGCGTCGCTTTGGGTATTGAACACACGGCGTCTCGCCGACTATTGCGCCCATGTCTCTTCCGGCGCATACGCTCCCTTGCCGGCGGAGCCGTCGCCGAAAGACGACCGCTTTCGTGCCGACGTGTGGCAGACCGAACCCTACCGGCTGTGGCAACAGACATTCCTGCTCGCCGAGCAGTGGTGGAATGCCGCAACGCGCGAAGTGCCCGGTACCACGCGTCACCATGAAGACGTCGTGTCGTTCGTCGCGCGACAGTTGCTCGATATGCTGGCGCCTACCAACTTTCCGCTCACCAACCCGGAGGTATTCCAGCGCGCTATGTCGACAGCGGGCCTGAGCCTGGTTCAAGGTGCGGGCAACGCACTCGAAGACGCCACACGCCAGGCGAGCGGCATGCCGCCTGCCGGACTGGAGCAGTTCAAGGTGGGCGTCAATCTGGCCGTCACGCCGGGCAAGGTCGTGTTTCGCAATCACCTGATCGAACTGATTCAGTACAGCCCCACGACTGACGAGGTGATCGCCGAACCTGTGCTGATCGTCCCCGCCTGGATCATGAAGTACTACATCCTGGACCTGTCGCCGCAAAACTCGCTGATCCGTTATCTGGTCGGACAGGGACACACCGTATTCTGCATTTCGTGGCGCAACGTCGACGCCGACGACCGCGACCTCAGTCTCGAGGATTACCGGCAACTCGGTGTCATGGCCGCGCTCGACACCGTCTCGAAGATCGTCCCGGATCACAAGATCCACGCAACCGGCTATTGCCTCGGCGGCACGCTGCTGTCGATTGCTGCGGCAGCAATGGCCGGCTCGGGCGATCATCGGCTGGCATCGGTCACGCTGTTCGCGGCGCAAACGGATTTCACCGAGCCGGGCGAGTTGCAGCTCTTCATCGACGACAGCGAAGTCTATTTCCTCGAAAGCATGATGTGGTCGCAAGGCTATCTCGATGCCAGGCAAATGGCCGGTGCGTTCCAGCTCCTGCAATCGAACGACCTGATCTGGTCGCGCATCGTGCATGACTACCTGCTGGGCGAGCGCGCCCCGATGATCGATCTGATGGCCTGGAACGCGGACGCCACCCGCATGCCGTACCGGATGCACTCGGAATATCTGCGTCAACTTTTCCTCGACAACGACCTCGCCTCCGGCCGATATCAGGTCGACGCGCGCCCGATCTCGATTCGCAACATCCGGGCGCCGATGTTCGTGGTGGGCACCGAACGCGATCACATCGCGCCGTGGCGATCGGTCTACAAGATTCACGATCTTGCCGACACGGCAATCACCTTCGTGCTGACGAGCGGCGGTCATAACGCCGGGATTGTCAGCGAACCGGGCCACCCGCACCGGCAATTCAGAATCAAGGAGACCGCCGCCGACGATCTGCTCGTGAGCCCCGACGAATGGACGGCCGCCGCCGCCCAACAGGAAGGCTCGTGGTGGCCCGTCTGGTCCGACTGGCTCAAGGCCCGATCGAGTCCCGAGCGGGTCGCGCCGCCGGCCATCGGCACCGAGCCGGGCGCGCACGCGCTTGCGGATGCGCCAGGCACCTACGTTTTCCAGAACTGAGGGGGCACTCGTGAACGATCTTCAGTTGCATAACCGGACCTTCGACGAACTGGCGATTGGTGAATCCGCCTCGCTCGAGCGGACAGCGGGGCAGCTCGACATCGATCTGTTCGCCGCCGTGTCGGGCGACGTCAATCCCGCGCACACCGACGCGACCTTCGCGTCGAGCGACATGTTCGGCCATATCGTCGTGCACGGCATGTGGACCGGCGCGCTGATCTCCGCGCTGCTCGGCACCCGGCTGCCGGGCCCTGGCACCATCTATCTGGATCAGGACCTGCAGTTTCGCCATCCGGTCACGCCGGGCGACACGATCACCGCCACGGTGACGGTAAAGGAAAAGCGCCCCGACAAGCGGATCGTGCTGCTCGACACGCGCTGCACGAACCAGAAGGGCGACATTGTCCTGCTCGGCACGGCCACGGTGATTGCGCCGTCTGCCCCGATTGTCTGGCATCCCTCCCCGCAGCCTGAAGTGTCCGTGCGCCGGCACGACCGTTACGAGGCGTTCATTCGTGAAGCGCGCACCCATACCGCACTGCGCACGGCCGTCGTGCACCCGTGTTCACCGGACGTCATTCAGGCAGTCCTTGAGGCGCGTGACGCAGGCTTGCTCGATCCCCTACTCATCGGACCCGAAGCGAAGATCCGCGCCGCCGCCGAGGCCGCCAACGTGAGTCTCGACGGCATCACGATCGAAGCGGTGGCGCATAGTCACGCAGCCGCCGCGCGCGCCGTCGAGTTGGGCGCAGCCGGCAAGGTTGCCGCATTGATGAAAGGCAGCCTGCATACCGATGAACTGCTCTCGGCGGTCGTCGCCGCCGGATCGGGCCTGCGGACCGGCCGACGGATCAGCCATGTCTATGCCATGGACATCCCCGCTTACTCCAAGCCGTTGATCGTTACCGACGCGGCGGTCAATATCTCGCCGACCCTCGCGCAAAAGCGCGATATCTGTCAGAACGCGATCGACCTGCTGCATGTTCTGGGCGTCGAGCAGCCGCGGGTCGCCGTGCTCGCCGCAGTTGAAACGGTCAATCCGGCGATGCCGACCACGCTCGACGCGGCGGCCCTCACGGTGATGGCCGCACGCGGCCAGATAACCGGTGCGCTTGTAGACGGCCCGCTCGCCTTTGACAACGCGATCAGCCTTGCCGCGGCGCAGACGAAAGGGGTTCACTCGCCGGTGGCCGGTCAGTCGGACATCCTGCTGGTTCCGGATCTCGAGGCGGGCAATATGCTGGCGAAACAGCTAGTCTATTTCGCGGGTGCCGACGCCGCAGGGCTCATTGTCGGCGCGCGACTGCCGATCATCCTGACGAGCCGCGCCGATAGCCTGCGGGTGCGCCTCGCATCGGTCGCGCTGGCGAGGCTCGTCGCCGATAGCGGCCTTGGCGATCTGCTCGAATCATGAACGCCCCACTTCTCCTCACATTCAATCCCGGCTCTTCGACGGTCAAGATCGGGTTGTTCCGCGTGGTCGCCGGTGAAGCCGTGAGAATCGGCCAGGGCATGATCGACTTCCGGCACCAACCGTTGCAGTTGCATCTCGTGAACGACGGCAAGACGACGGACATCGCACTGCAATCCGCCGTCACCGACGATCTGCACGACGTGCTCGACGAAACGCTCGGCTGGTTCGCCACGCACTTTTCGCTCGACGATCTCGTTTCAGTCGGTCATCGCGTCGTGCATGGCGGCGATCGCTTCGCCGGTCCCGTCGCCATTACAGACGAAACGCTGGAGGCCATTACCGCGCTAGTCCCGCTTGCGCCGTTGCATCAGCCGCAGAGCGTCCGGTTGATCAAAGCGATTCGGCACCTGCGGCCTCATCTGCTGCAGGCCGCGTCGTTCGACACGGCATTTCATCGCACGCAGACGGCTCTCGTCCAACGTTTCGCGATTCCACGCGGACTCTTCGACAAGGGCATCAAGCGCTACGGCTTTCACGGGCTGTCATATCAATTCATTCGCGGTCAGCTCGAACTTCAGTTCCCGCCACTCGCACGCGGCAAGGTCATCGCCGCGCACCTGGGCAGCGGCGCAAGCCTGTGCGCATTCGAGGCCGGCGCAAGTCGCGATTCGAGCATGGGTTTCTCGACACTCGACGGCATTCCCATGGCGACGCGATGTGGTGCGCTCGACGCCGGCGTCGTGCTTCACCTGCTCGAACAGGGTCTCAGCGTCAGCGAGGTCGAGCATATGCTGTATGAGCAGTCCGGCCTGCTCGGTGTTTCCGGCATCAGTGCGGACAGCCGCGAGCTGCAGGCAAGCCACCGCCCGGAAGCCCGCGAAGCGCTCGATCTGTTCGCTTTTCGTATTGCGGGCGAGGTCGCGCGGCTTGCCACCACACTCGGCGGCCTGGACAGTCTGGTCTTCACAGCCGGGATCGGCGAGCATCAACCCGAAGTGCGACTTGCCGTATGCGAGCGCCTCGCGTGGCTGGGCGTCGAACTCGATCGCGATGCGAACGACAGCAATGCGCGTGTGATCAGCAGCGCCCGCAGCCAGATCACGGTCCTCGTGCTGCCGACCGATGAAGAGCAGATCATCGCCAACGAGGCTATTGCGGTACTGCATCGCGAGGCAATGAAATCATGAATTCCATCATCGATCTTTCCGGCAAGCGGGGGCTGGTTGTCGGCATCGCGAACGAGCACAGCATCGCCACCGGCTGCGCGAAGCTGTTTCGAGCAGCCGGTGCGGAACTGGCGGTCACTTATCTGAACGACAAGGCCGAACCGTTCGTCCGCCCGGTTGCCGAGGCGATTCATTCTTCTCTCGTCATGCCATGCGACGTACGCATTGCGGGCCAATTGGAAGCCGTCTTCGAACGGATCACGAAAGAGTGGGGACGGCTCGACTTCGTGCTCCATTCAATCGCCTTCGCCCCCGCCGACGACCTGCACGCGAGCCTCGTCGACTGTTCGGCCGAAGGTTTCGCACTCGCGATGGACGTGTCGTGCCATTCGTTTATCCGCATGACGAGACTTGCGCTCCCATTAATGCCCGATGGCGGCAGCCTGATGACCGTGAGCTTTTTGGGCGCCGAGCGCGCGGTCGATCATTACAACGTGATGGGGCCCGTCAAGGCCGCGCTCGAATCGAGCGTGCGCTATCTTGCGGTCGAACTGGCGGAGCGTCGTGTCCACGTCCATGCCATTTCAGCCGGCGCGGTCAAAACGCGCGCCGCGTCCGGCATCGACCATTTCGACGCATTGCTCGACGACGTCCGCACGCATACGCCCGCGCAGCATCTCGTCACGATCGACGAGATCGGCCGGATTGCGGCCGTGCTAGCGAGCGAGGCGGGCATGACGCTGACCGGATCCACTATTTACGCCGACGCGGGCTTTCATGTCACCGCGTGAGCCGATCGAGCCCGTAAACGGTGCTCATCCAGATCATGGGCCTCACACGGCTCTCACTACATACAAGCTTTCCAAAAGGAGCATGCGATGACAAGAACGGCACTGATTACCGGCGGAGTAAGTGGAATCGGCGCGGCAACCGCGCGACAGTTGAAGAGCGCCGGCTATTCGGTGATTGCCAACTACTTCGGAAACGATGCCGAAGCCGATGCGTTTTATAAGGAAACGGGCATTCCCGTGTTCGGCTGGAACGTGGCCGACTTTGATGACACTCAGCAAGCGATTGCCAAGGTCGTCGCGCAATCGGGGCCGATCGACGTGCTCGTGAACAATGCCGGCATCACCCGTGACAGCACGCTGCACAAAATGACGCTGGAGCAATGGCGCAGTGTGATCGACGTGGATCTGGGCGGCTGTTTCAATACATGCCGGGCCGTCATAGAAAGCATGCGTGAGCGCCGCTTTGGACGGATCGTGAATATCAGTTCTGTTAATGCGCTTTCCGGGCAATTCGGCCAGACGAACTATGCCGCCGCCAAAGCAGGGCTTATCGGTTTCACCAAGTCGCTCGCGCTCGAAGGCGCATCGCGCGGCATCACCGCTAACGTGATTGCCCCAGGCTATACCGATACGGGCATGGTGCATGGTGTGCCGGATGACATTCTCAAAGCGATTGTCAGCGGCGTGCCCGCGGGACGACTGGCAACGTCGGATGAAATCGCGCGCGGCGTCCTCTTCCTTGTTGCCGATGACGCTGCTTTCATCAACGGCGCCACGCTGTCGATCAACGGTGGCAAATATATGGCGTGAGAGTTGCGATGCTGTCGCATTGGCAGGACAACTGCCGCTGCGGACGCATCGCCGGATCTCCTTCTCCGCGATGCGCCCGCTTCGTTGCAAACGGTATGGCTATCCGATCGTCAATTCGTCGTTGACTGCGTGCACGCCGGGTGCCGCCCACGCCGCTCCGCGCGCGATCGATCGCTCCGCATAGGAGCCGACCTTTCCGGTCAGCGTGACCGTGCCGTCACTCACGCTGACGCCGATGCGATTCGCTTCGCGCTCGACATGCCGAACGAGCGCTTTGCGGATACTGTCAGCAATATCGTCACCCGCCGGATTCTCGTGCACAGCGATGAGATTCGAAACCCCCGTCACACCACGCATAGGGTTGATCATGCGCGTGGCGAGATGACGCTGATAGGCCCGCTCGAGCTTGCCTCGCAATGTTACCCATCCATTGTCGACCTGAACCTGCACGTGGACATCCGATACGCCCACGGTCCACTTCAGGATCGACCGGACAGCGTTCGCAATGTCCCCGTCCGTTCTTTCATCTCCGTGCGGCAGGCGGATATCCATTCTGACCGTCACCGCTTTCACGCCCGCCACGCGTTTTGCCGCCTTCTCGGCGGCCAGCTTTTCCGCATAGCTCGTGGGATGGCCGGACAGCGTGACAACCCGGTCTTTCACCTCGACGTCGATGTCAGCTAGCGACACCGCAGGATCCCACGCCAACTCGTCTGCAACTTCTGCCTCCAACTGCTTGTCCGTTTTCATTGCGCTCTCCTGTCAGTTCCATGTGCTCATCTGCCACTTGCAATTCATGATGCCGCTCGCAATGGTTCGCCGCCTTCGAAGGGTGGGATAGCAGGCTCCTCACGCCACGTTTGAATGGACATACGGCCCGCGTCCTGGAGATCCAGCCGCGCGCATTACCATGACACTTCTCTAGCGCCGTTGAGCATGCCGGTAGCGGGCATGCATGGCGCGAAACCCCAACGTCAACGCAAGCGCTGCACCTACCGCCATCAGCGACAAAAGGGATACGTAGCCGATCAACTGCGTGAATTCGTCCGTGCGATCCTGCCCGATCGATGTGATGTACGCGCGCGTGTTATCCGTCGCGTCGGTCGACGTCGTTCGATACAGGAAGAAAGATCGGCAGATATCGTCGTCCGGCTGCCTTGCCGGCAACAGTGAACCGGCCGCAACGCTGCGCACCCCGGCACACTCGGGCGCCGCCATGCCGGCCATGACCGCCGTGTCCAGCGGATGGTCATAGACAGAACCCGTCCAAGTTACGGCGACCGCGAGCAGTGCACTCAAGGCGACGAACTGAAACGACCGGATCCACCGTCGATGCCGGGTGCGTTCAGGTTCAAGCGCGTAGTTCATCGGACCCTCCGGCGCTTCGTCGCGAAGCGCTACTCAACTTAGGGTAGCTTTCGAAGCCGCTGCTCCAGTTGAGGTACATCAATCCGTGACTAGAGCGCGTCGGCGTCCGGATGAGCGTTCTGCGGCCTATCGTTGAATCAACGAGCCGCAGTGAGCACCTATGCACACTTGAACCCGTTTTTTTGCGAGCGCATCATGTCACTTCAGAACACCAGCCGCCCACAATGGCTCACTTTCGACTGCTACGGTACATTGATTCAATGGGGTAAAGGCCTGCGGGCCGCCGTCGGCGAAATGCTCCGGCGCAAGCACGGCAGCCACGTCGACCCGGCAAGACTAACGGGGCGTTCATTGCTGCCCGACTACACGCGGGACGCAACGCTCGCGACACTCGATCAGGTGCCGACACTGTTCACTACACCCGGTTGGTAAATTTCAGGGGCAACAATCATGGCGCATACACTCTTATCCACCGGCTCCGCGGCGGCGTCACGCAACGTGCGACTCGATGCAGACGCGGTGATGCAGGCCCGTATCGAACTGGCCGCCTGTTTTCAGCTCGCCGCGCGGCATGGCCTGGAGGAAGGGATTTGCAATCACTTCTCGGCCGTTGTGCCAGGCCACGATGATCTGTTTTTCGTGAATCCGTATGGCTACGCGTTCGCCGAAATCACCGCGTCGCGACTGCTGGTTTGCGATTTCGACGGACATGTTGTCGACGGTGAGGGCAAGCCTGAAGCGACTGCGTTCTATATTCATGCGCGGGTACACCGGTTGATGCCACGCGTGAAGGCTGCGTTTCACACGCATATGCCGAATGCCACTGCGCTGTGTCTGCTGGAGGGTCCGCCGCTGCTATGGCTTGGGCAAACGGCATTGAAGTTTTACGGCCGCACGGCCGTCGATGAGCAGTACAACGGCCTGGCACTGGACGACTCGGAAGGCGACCGGATCGCCGCCGCGATGGGCGAGGCCGACATCCTGTTCCTCAAGAATCACGGTGTGATGGTGGCGGGGGCGAGCATCGCGGAAGCATGGGACGACCTGTACTACCTGGAGCGCGCCGCAGAGGTGCAGCTCAAAGCGATGGGCTCCAATCAGGCACTCAAGCCCGTGCCGCATGATGTCGCGCAGCGCGCTTACGAGCAAATGCGTCTTGGCGATAGAGAAAGCGCTCGCGCGCACCTCGACAGCGGTATGCGGGAACTACGCAGGTACGGAATTGCGTTCGACAAGTAAGTCCTGCTCCACGAAACAGCAGCAGGTTGATCTGCCGCTCCGCAGTAGAATAAATGTCTCTCGTGCGCGTCGAATACAGAGCGCTATGAAAACCCGTACACGGTTCGCCACGGCGATACTGGCTGTGGCCGTCGTCATCGCGTTGCTCGTCGTCCCACTGCCTCGGCAGGTTGGGTTCGACACGCATATCGTGACGGTTGCGTCGATTCAGCGCCCTCCCAACGTCGTGTTCGACTTCGTCACGACCCCGGCTCACTGGCCGGACTGGCATCCGTCATCGCTCGCGGTCAGCGGCTCGGCCGACCATTCGCTCCATCCGGGCGAGCAGGTGACGGAGGACTTCCGTGTAGCGGGCAGGCGCGGCCGCGTCGTATGGACAGTCATTGCGCGGGAGCCTCCGGGCATGTGGACGATAGAAGGGAAGATCGACGGCAGACCGGCAGGCACTGTCACCTATTCGCTGACATCGAGCGGAAGCGGAACCCGCTTCCAACGTGAATTCACGTATCGCGCGCCTTCGTTGTGGTTCGCGATTCTTAACTGGCTCGTGCTGCGCGCGCGGATTCAACTGGAGTCCGACACGGCGGTTTCGCAGCTAAAGCGCCTTCTGGAAGCAGCGCAGCATTAGCCGACTCGCTCGGCCGGTGTGGCGGCTTGCGGTTTCGCGGCCAGCGTCGATCGGCGGATACGCTAGGCAAGCAGTGTTTTAACCAGCGCGTTTGTCGAGGGCGCGTCGAACTTCTTCAACAACTTCCCACGAAAGACCTCCACGGTGCGAGGACTGATTCCCAACGCGATTCCGATCTCCTTCGCGGTCTGGTTCTGGATCAGCAGTGCCGCCACATCGCGCTCGCGCCTGGTCATTGAATTCTTGGCGTCCGCAATCAGCTTGTTGGCGGAACTTGCACCGCCCGACAGGCTCGTTGCGACACCCATCTCCGAGAAGAACCACAGCGCCTCGCGATACGGGTCGTCCCGGTGTTCACTGACACCCGTCACGTTGACCCAGAAAAGTTCGCCGTCGACACGCTGCATGGCGCGCGGCTCCGCGATGCGGCCGAACTTCTTCAGCGCCGGAATCACGCGTGCCCCGAACCGTTCGAACGCTACCTGATTGGGGTAAAGCATTCGGACTGACTGCCCTATCAGGGTCTCGCTCGTGGCGCGAAACATATCCATGAATTGCAGGTTGCAAGCGAATATCACACGTTGACGCGTGACCATTAGCGCGACCGGTACGTGCCTGAAAACCTGTTCATAGTCGATCGGACCAGACGCGGGCGCGGCAGCCGGCATGCCTTTCATACGACCTCCCACGGTAAGGGTGACTCCGTACGTAACCGATACGTATTGTTGTACGTATCTTGCACTCCTAGACTTCTACGTGCAATGAAAATTAACCCGTTGAATTGGAGGAAAAAATGGACGACTACAAAAATCGCTCGTACGGAGCGGTCGAGATTGGTATGAAGGGTAAGGTCGGGATCGTCGTGGTGGACTATCAACTGGCTTTTACCGAGTCGAAATACCCGCTTGGTGGCGCGCCGCTCGTCATGCGCGGACTGGAAAATACGGCGCGTCTTCTGAAGGTGGCTCGCGCGCACGACGTGCCCATCGCGACATGTTTCACTGCTTACAAGACCGAGCGTGATATGCCGCACTGGAAAATCGCCGCTGTCCGCGATCAATTCAGGCTTGACCATCCGAGTTCCGAATTGGACCCGCGCATCTACGATAAGGAATACGACGTAGTGGTTTGCAAGTTCGGACCGTCGATTTTCTTCCAGACGCCGGTGGTGCCGTATTTCAACAGGGAAGGCGTTGAGACAGTCATCATCACGGGCTGCAATACGAGCGGATGTATTCGCGCATCCACGATCGACAGCTTCCAATGGGGCTTCCGCACCATCGTTCCGGAAGACTGTGTGGGCGATATCGAGGAGGGCCCGCACCGCGACAATCTGCGCGACGTCGGCCGACGATATGCGGACGTGTCGAGCGCCGACGAAGTGATTGCGTATATCAAACAGTCGACGAGATAACGCACGGCAAACAATGGCCGGTATCGGCTTGTGCAAGGACGGCACGCTTATCCGAGGCGTCCGTCCGTCAGCACACCGGACTGGCGAACTACTCGACTCAGCGCGTTCAACTCGACGGTCGCCTCTGCGGACCTGAAAGAACCCGTACGTCCCGCTCCGCTCCTTATCCGCATAGTGTCCAGCTCGGATGGTCGGCGCGCGCTCAATTTCCCATGGAGTTTCCCATGATTCACGCACGCACTCTCGACGGCACTCTCGTACCGGATGAAGTCGAGCACAGCATGAGAAGAATTGCCGTCGCGAGTGTCATTGGCACGACCGTCGAATGGTACGACCTGTTCGTCTTCGCGACTGCTTCGGCCCTCGTGTTCAACAAGGTGTTTTTCCCGAGTTTTGTGCCGTTGATCGGCACCTTGCTTGCGTTCGGCACGTTTGCCTCGGCGTATCTGGCGCGTATTGTCGGCGCGGCGCTGTTTGGCCATTTCGGCGACCGGTTGGGACGCAAGTCGATGCTGCTCGTGTCACTGGTGATCATGGGCATGGCCACGTTTTGCATCGGGCTCCTTCCCTCCTACGCGTCGATCGGCATCTGGGCGCCGCTTCTGCTGCTCACGCTGCGCATCGTGCAAGGCCTCGCGCTCGGCGGCGAATGGGGCGGCGCAGTGTTGATGGCAGTCGAACATGCGCCCGCAAACAAGCGCGGGCTTTACGGTTCGTGGGTACAAATCGGCGTGCCGGCAGGTACGTTGATCGCCAACCTCGTGTTTCTGCTGAGCAGTTCCCTGCTGCCCAACGCCGCGCTGCTTGAATGGGGATGGCGTCTGCCTTTTCTGGTCAGCGTATTGCTGGTCGCCGTCGGTCTTTACGTTCGCTTGAACACGTCGGAAACGCCGTCGTTTCGTAAGATCAGAGACACTGACGACCAGCTCAAGGTGCCGTTGGCCGAGCTGCTGGGCAAACACTGGAAACAGGTGCTGCTGGGTGGCATCGCCACCATGTCGACCGGCACGTCGTTCAACCTGATCGTTGCGTTTGGACTGACCTATGGTACGCAGACACTTGGTTTTTCACGCAATGCGATGCTATCCATTGCGCTCATCGCCTGCGCGCTTTGCATTGTGCTGTTGCCCGCGTTTGGACGGCTTTCCGATGTGATTGGGCGCAAGCCTGTGATCGTCGGTGGAATCGTCGCCGAGGCATTGCTCGCATTTCCGCTCTTCTGGCTGCTCGACACGCGCGAGTTTTCCTTCGCGTTGCTCGGATATCTGCTAATGATGACCGCTTTCGCGGCCAACTATGGGCCGATCGCCACGTTTCTCGCGGAACTGTTCGGCGCTCAGATCCGGTATTCCGGCCTGTCAGTCAGCTACATGCTGTCCGGACTGTTGGGCAGCGCCGCGACGCCGATCGTCACGACAGCACTGCTGTCGGCAACCGGAAAAGGTTCGTCGGTTGCCTGGTTCATGGTCGGGTCGGCGGTCATTTCGGTTGCCGCGCTGCTGCTGATTGCGGAAACGCGGAGGAGGGATGCGCGTACGGCCACCTCGCTCAGCTTCTGATCCACCACGTCGGCGCGTTTCTCACAGCCAACGCGCCCTACATGCCCCAACGCAACGACGGTGTATGCACCGGGCTATCCCAGTGGCGCGTCATTTCGTCGTCCAGCACACATAATGTGATCGACGCGCCCGCCATCTCCAGCGAAGTCGTCAGTGCGCCCACCTGGGCCCGGCCGATCTTCAGGTCGCGTTGCTGGAGCCATGCTCGCGTCGAATTGAATAGCAGGTAAAGTTCGCCAAGCGGTGTTCCACCCAGGCCGTTGACGAGTACCAGCAATTCAGCTCCGGCCTGGGGCTTGAGGTCATCGACGATCGCCTTGAGCAGCTCTCCCGCAATCGCATCGGCCCCCGCGAACCGCGCCCGGCGCCGGCCCGGCTCGCCATGAATGCCGACGCCGACTTCGATCTCGTCGTCGCCGATCTTGAACGTCAGGGTGCCGGCCGCCGGCACGGTGCAACTGGTGAAAGCGACGCCCATGGACGCCGTGCGCTTGTTGATCCGGTCGCCAAATGCCTTGCACTGTTCAAGGTCTGCGCCGCTTTCCGCCATACTGCCAACCAGCTTCTCCACTATCACCGCACCCGCGACCCCGCGCCGCCCAGTGGTATAACTCGAGTTCTCTACGGCCACATCGTCGTTGATCAGCACCATCGCGTTCGGGACCTCCGTCATCTCGGACGCCATTTCGAAATTCATCAGATCACCGGAGTAATTTTTCACGATGAACAGTACCCCGACCCCGGTATCGACGGCGGCGGCCGCAGCCATCATCTGGTCCGGTGTGGGCGACGTGAAGATCTGGCCCGGACAGGCGGCGTCGAGCATCCCGTAGCCGACAAAGCCTGAATGCAGCGGTTCATGTCCCGAGCCGCCTCCCGATATCAGGCCCACTTTGCCAGGCTTCAGTGTCTTGCGCCTCACGAACACGGGTTCGTTGTTGAGCACGACCAGGTCGCTATGCGCGGCGGCAAATCCCGCCAGGCTTTCGGCAAGGAAATCGTCCACATGGTTGATGAATTTTTTCATGGTCTGGCCTCCATTCACGGTTGATTTCGCGCGAGGTGCGCGCACACCGCCGCAATCATGATCTGACTGGAACGCGCGCCGGGATCAATATGACCACGCGAGCGTTCGCCCAGAAACGATGCACGCCCTTTGGTCGCGAGCATGTCGCGGGTGGCGAGCATGTTCTCTTCAGCCACCCGTGGCAACGTATCGAGCACCGTCTGCCGCAAATTGGGCGCCCCGGTGCCGGCCAGCTCGCTAAAGCGCGCTGCGACCGGAATCAATACGTCCATCATCGTCTTACTGCCGACTCCCGTCTTGCCCCGCTGCCCGACCGCATCGACGCCGGCGGAATAGATACGCGCAAAACCCGCAACGTCCAGGGGATTGTTCGCGGCGGCTTTAGACATCCCGCTCAGCAAGGAAAAGAACAGCGGCCCGGATGATCCGCCGACCGTCGACAGCACCTTGCTCGCCGCCCGTTCCAGCGCGACCCCGAAGGTTTCCGCTTCGATGTCCGCGCGCATTGCAAGCAATGCCTCCATGCCGCGCAGCAGGTTAAAGATGTGATCGCCATCGCCGATCTGCTGGTCGAGTAAGGCTATTTCGTCCGAGTGTTCTTTCAGCGCTGCGTATGCGGCGTCGATACACTCCATGACCGTTTTGCCGTTCATGTCGGGATCCTCCTGCCGTCTGCACGGAAATATAAGAGGCTGCGAGCGGGCAACGACACCCGCACCGACTGCCCGGGGCTGAAGTTGCGTTCGGCCATTGTGGTCGCCACTACCGAAGTTCCAGCGCGATCCAGAATCAGCAGATGACGCAACGGTGAGTATTCGAGCACCTTCAGGTCCAATGCGCCGCGTGCCTGATTTGTGCCGGGTGCATCACGTGCGTCGCCATCGTGCAGCACCACGTCTTCAGGACGAATCGCCACGGTCGCGGTGCCGGCCGGCACCGCTGCTGAATCGAACAGCGTGGGCGGCAGTAGATTGATCGGCGGCGAGCCGAGCCGTTGCGCCGCGCTCAATGAGGCCGGATTACCGTAGACGTCGCGCGGCGTGCCGAGTTGTACCAGTCGGCCGTGTTCAAGAATGCCGATGCGGTCGGCTAGCGTGGTGGCTTCCACCTGGTCATGCGTGACGTAGAGAATGGTCGCGCCAATCGTACGATGGAGCCGCTTCAGCTCGATGCGCAATTCCTCGCGCAGTTTTGCATCGAGCGATGACAGCGGTTCGTCCATCAGAAACACTTTCGGCTCGCGCACGAGCGCACGCCCGATCGCAACGCGCTGCATCTCGCCGCCCGACAAATGCGTCGCCATGTTGTCGAGCTTCGCTTCCATATGCAGCATCTTAGCAACCGCCTGCACGCGCGCGCGGACCTGTTCCTCGCTGCTGCGACGACGTGGCGAACGCAGTGGAAACGCCAGATTGCCGAATACGGTCAGATGCGGATACAACGAGTATTGCTGAAAGATAAACGCGACATCGCGATCGGATGGATGCACGCCGGTGGCGACCGCGCCGTCGATCAGCACGTCGCCGGCATCGGGACGTTCCAGTCCCGCGATCAGGCGCAGCGTTGTGGTTTTGCCCGCGCCGCTCGGTCCGAGCAGCACGACGAATTCGCCGTCTTTCACGTCGATCGACAGGTCGTCCACCGCTACGATGTTGCCGAAGCGCTTCGATACATTGCGTAGCTGGATTTCAGCCATGACCCTCTCCGCTGACAGAAAGCGTGGCAGCAGCGCCCGGCAGCAGGCGCTCAGTAGCGGCGTCATACAGCAGCGTGCGTTCTTTCCGAAATGACAGACCGATGGTCGTGCCCGCGGCAACACCATCGTCTTTGCTTGCCCGCACACGCACGACGCCCAACGCAGTTTCAACCACCAATATCTGGTGCGAACCGAGATACTCGTCGGCGATCACCTGACCGCGCAGCGGACCGCGCTCGTCGATCATGATGTGCTCCGGTCTGATTCCCAGCAACACGCGCGCGGCCGCCGCATCGCAACGTGGTACGGAGACCGCTGCGCCATGCAGACTCACCTGCTCCTGGCCCGCGATAACCGCTCCGTCGACCGGCAAGAAATTCATGGGTGGGCTGCCGATGAAGTTGCCGACGAACACAGTGGCGGGAAAATGATAGATCTCGTGAGGCGAGCCCGCCTGCAACACCTCGCCCTGATTCATCACCACAATATCGTCCGCCATGGCCATCGCCTCACTCTGATCATGTGTGACGTACACCGTAGTGGCGGTGAGCGCGTTGTGCAGTTTGCGCAACTCCAGGCACATCAGTTCACGAAAGTCCGCATCGAGCGTGCCGAGCGGTTCGTCCATCAGGAATGCTTTCGGTTGCCGCACGATCGCGCGGCCGAGCGCCACGCGTTGCCGGTCGCCACCGGACAGGCCGCCCGTCTTGCGATCGAGAATGCTCTCGATGCGCAGCATATGCGCCGCTGCATCGACGCGGGCAGCAATCTCGCTGCGCGACACGTGTTCGTTCTTTAGCGGAAACGCGATGTTGTTGCGCACTGTCATATGCGGATACAACGCGAACATCTGGAACACGAAGGCAATATCGCGTTGACGCGCGCGCAACGCAGTCACGTCCTCACCATCGATCAGGATCTGCCCGGACGTCGGCAGCTCCAGACCCGCAATCATCCGCAGCGTTGTGGTTTTTCCGCAGCCTGATGGTCCGAGCAGCACGACAAAGCGTCCCGCGCCGATGATCAGACTGGTGTCGCGCACCGCGACAAAATCGTCGAAGCGCTTGTGGAGATGAGCGAGAACGATCGTGGACATGATTCAGTCAGGGAAATGGCTGGTAACGACGAACGCGAGCGCACCCACCAGGATGACCGGAAACGACCAGGTGAAAAGAGCCAACGAAAACGGTTGCACGAGCATTGCCATACCTAAGCCAATCAGTACTGTCGACGCACCCTCGCTGTACCTGCGACGTAACAGCCAACGGTGCGGTGGAATGAATTCGCGTTTCATTTGCGCACGGCTCCGAAGGTGATGCCCCGCAACAGATGCTTGCGCAGCAGAACGGTGAAGAAGAGAATCGGCAGCACGAACAATGTGGTTGCAGCGGCAACGGCCGGCCAGTCCTGCCCGCCCTCACCGATAATGAATGGAATGAACGGCGGCATGGTCTGCGCATCGCCGCTTGTCAGCAGCGAAGCAAATGCGTATTCGTTCCATGCAAAGATCAGGCAGAAGATCGCCGTGGCGGCAATGCCCGTCATCGCTTGCGGTAGCACCACCTTCATGAAGGCCTGCAAACGTGTGTAGCCGTCCACCAGCGCGGCCTCCTCATACTCGCGCGGAATCTCATCCATGAAACCTTTGAGCAGCCATACCGCGAGCGAGACATTCACCGCCGTGTACAGCACAATCATGCCGACATAGCTGTCGCTCAAGCCCAGCGCGCGATACATCAGGTAGATCGGAATGGCGACTGCAATGGGCGGCATCATGCGTGTAGAGAGAATGAAGAACAGCAAATCGTCGGAAAGCGGCACCTTGAAGCGCGAAAACGCGTATGCCGCCAGCGTGCCGAGAAATACCGCAAGAAACGTCGAACCGAATCCAATCACAAGCGAATTCACGAAGCGCGGCAAAACCTTCGAAGGTCCGGCGATCACCATGTTGCGCTTGCGCACCTCACGCTCATACCATGTCTGCGCAGGCGGCAGGCTTGCAATGAACTCAGGCGTCTGCCGCGAGCGGATCGTGAACAGGTTCACATAGCCTTCCATGGAAGGCTGAAACAGCACGACGGGCGGATACGCTATCGCATCTTCCTGCGTCTTGAAGCTCGTCAGGAAAATCCAGACCATCGGCAACGAGGCAGCCAGCGCGTACGTGATAACAACCGCCGCCGCGAAGCGCTTGGCTCGCGGCGATGACGCCACCACGGAATGTTGTGTCGTAGTCGGTCTCATCGCTGTTTGATCCGGTTAAGTGCCTTCACGTAGATATTCGCCGCACCGAATACCGTCACGAACAGGATGATGGCGAGCGCCGACGAATAACCTGTCTGCCACTTTTCGAACGCGGCACGCTTGAGCGTGATCGATACCGTTTCAGTCACCGAACCTGGACCGCCGGATGTCAGCAGGTTCACCATATCGAACATCTTGAAGTTTTCAATGCCGCGAAACAGCACCGCCAGCATCAGGAACGGCATGGTCATGGGCAACGTGATCGACCAGAACTGTCGCCACGGCGTTGCGCGATCCACTTCCGCTGCTTCGTAGATATAGTCGGGAATTGAGCGCAGGCCCGCCAGGCAGATGAGCATGACGTAAGGTGTCCACATCCACGTATCGACCATCACAATGGTCCAAGGTGCGAGCGATACGTCACCGATCATCTGGAACGATCCCGGCGCGATGCCGGTGAAGAAGCTGACGATATCGTTGAAAAGCCCTGTCTGCGGTTGCAGCAGGAACGTCCAGAAGTTGCCCACAACTGCGGGCGATAGCATCATCGGCAGCAGGATTAGCGTGGTCCAGAAGCTATGTCCGCGGAACTGCCGGTTGATCAGCAGGGCAAGACCGAAACCCAGCAATACCTCCAGCCCGACCGACCAGAAAACGAAACGCGCGGTCACCTGCATCGCGTACCAGATATCTTCGTCGTTCAGGATGTCGATGTAATTTCCGATACCGACAAAACGCGCCGGTACGCTCGGCATGTTCGACTTGAAGTTGGTGAACGACAGTCGAAGCGCCCAGAGCAAAGGGAAGATATTGATCGCAAGCAGCAGCAGAACGGTCGGAAGAATGAAGATCCACGCGATCGCCCGATCCGACAGCCCGCTTAGCCGTTTCGAAATGCGCATTGGCGCACCCGCTTCGAGACGCGTGGAAGAAAAAGGCTTGTCTGCGAACATGCCTGACTCCTTTAAGCGGACCGGAGACAGGCTGCTCAGCCCTCACCGGTCCAGTCAAGTCCAGCTAAACGCTATTACTTTCCCTCTTCCTTAAAGACCTTGTTCCAGTCTTTCACCAGCAGATCCAACGCCTCTTTAGCTGTGCCCTTGTCGGCTACGACGTAGTCGTGCACGCGTTTTTGCATGTCGAGCAACAGTTCGGCATAAGCGGGCTCCGCCCAGAAGTCTTTGACGATCGCCATTGACTTCAGGAACGCGGGTGCGAATGGCGCGCTCTTCGGAAAGTCCGGCGCATCGACCACCGATTTAGCCGCCGAATAGCCGCCGAGTTGCCACCATTTCTTCTGTACGTCCGGTTGCGCAAACCACTTGATGTATTCGAGCGCGTCTTCCTTATGGTCCGAGTACGAGACGACTGAGATGCCCTGCCCGCCCAGTTGCGTGTATTGCTTCACCTCACGTGGATTCACGAAGAAGCCGATCTTGTCGCCGCCGACGTTCGGGTCTTTGTAAAGCCCTGGAAAGAACGCGAACCAGTTCATCTGCATCGCCACCTGGCCCGATTTGAACGCGTCGAGTCCTTCCTGCATGTAGGCGTTGGTCATGCCCGGAGCCGTGCAACACTTATAGAGCGCCTTGTAGTATTCGAGCCCTTTCACCGCGCCTGGCGAGTTCACGAACCCGTCGAGGTGATAGGGCTTCTTCGGATCCTGATACTCAAAGCCGAAGTTGTACAAGGCGTTGGTCACGCCCATCGTGATCCCCTCGGATCCACGCTCGGTGAAGATATACACGCCGTAGACCGTCTTGCCGTCGATCTTGCGCCCCTGAAAGAACTCCGCGGTCTGCTTGAGTTCATCAAGCGTCGTGGGCGGCGCGAGTTCACGGTTGTATTTCTGCTTGAATTCCGCGCGCAGCTCCGGGCGCGCGAACCAGTCTTTACGGTAGGTCCATCCGACCGCGTCAGCCATCGCAGGCAAGGCCCAGTAGTTCGGCGTATTCTTTGGCCACTCGGAATATCCCACCACCGTGGCCGGCACGAAGTCGTCCATCGAAATCTTGTTCTTGGTGAAGAAGTCGTTGAGCTTCACGTAATGCCCATTGACCGCCGCGCCGCCAATCCACTGACTGTCCCCAATGATCAGATCGCACAGCTTGCCGTGCGAATTGAGTTCATTGATGAAGCGGTCGGCATAGCTGGTCCACGGCACGAACTCGAACTTCATCTTGATGCCGGTCTTGGCCGTGAAATCTTTCGACAGTTCGACCAGTGCATTGGCGGGATCCCAGGCCGCCCAGCAGAGTGTCAATTGCTTGCCCTGTGCGTGCGCGCCCGTTGCAATGCCGAGCCCCAGCGATATGAGGGTTGCCGCCACTACCCTCGCTGACGTTAGACGTAACATGTCTCTTCTCCTTGTCTTTCTCGGGTCTCCAACCTGATGACATTCAGCGCCCATGCGCCGGGCGCCGTATTTCGGCTCTGGCGGATCAGAAGTCGGTCCGCGTGTCGCGAGCGTCAGGCATGCGCATTCTCACGAAGATAAATCCGGGTTTCCGGCGTGGGGATGGCAAGCGCTCCCCGAACGTCGTTTAGAAAGTTAATGGCGGCGAGCCCCGCCCAATGAACGATGCCGCGGACGTCCTGATCCAGGATCACGTCGATCGCGCGTTCGGATAGTTGAGTGCGAGTTTCCGCGGTGCATTCGTGGCCGATCAGGACCAGGCGGGCCTTGTCGCCGGACTCCTGCAATGCCGCCGCGATGCCGGAGATGCCGCCGCCGGTCACGTAGACGCCGACGAGATCCGCATGGCGCGCGCGCAAACCCTGCACGGCAAGACCGGCACCGTCGTCGTCTTCCGCGAAATCCGGCTCGGCAACCCAGCGCAGGTTGCGGAAATCCTCTTCCAGCACCTGCGAGAATCCGGTGCGCCGCTCTACCTGATCATGCAGGCGGGACGATCCCGACAGTACGGCGACCGTGCCGAGCCGCATGCCCAGGAAGCGGCCCATCAGCAATCCTGCGGTGCGACCGGCAATCCGGTTGTCGACACCGACATACGCGGCGCGGCGGCTTGCAGGTAAATCGGAGAACACCGTGACGACCGGCACGTCGGCCTCGCTCATCTCTTCAATAAAACGCTCCACCCACGGATAGTCGAGCGGTGCGAGAACCAGTGCGTCGTAGTCGACCACCTGGGCGGCGAACGCAGCGGTGTCGCGCTGTGTGGAGAAGTCACAGCGATAGAACGAAGGGGTGATTCGATGTTCGCGAAAGAAACTGGCGGACAGCGCAATGTTGCGTTCGACGTGATCCAGAAAGCGCGAGTTGACTTGAGGCAGTGCGAACGCAACGCGAAATGAACCGACTTTTGCTGGACGGCCACGGCTTGCCCGCTCGTCGCGCAGATTGGCGAGCGCCAGATGGACACGCTCGGCGGTTTCCGGGCGCACGGCATGATCGTCGCGTAAGACGCGATCGACCGTGGCGACGCTTACGCCGGCACGACGCGCAATCATCGTACGAGTAGCCGGCATGGGTCTCCTCCGGTGCCGAGCGTAGAACGGTTTTGTTTACCGAAGGTAGTTTTTCCTCGAAAAAATGCAAGCTTTTTATCCAAGAAAAAAGCGTCATTGTTTTGCTGTGCGTAGTTATGCTTCGCATTGGGGGCTCCCAATGCGCAGCGGCAAGGGCGGCGAGCCCGAGGATAAAATCCGGTAGCGGACGCCTGCCCGCCTATGTGACGGTTGAACGGTGGTGTGAAAGAGAGGTTTGAAGTCATCGCTTACTGCGTCGCAAGCGGTGACTCCGAGGAAATTGAGGGGGAAGTTGGGGTGCACAAATTTCACATCATATTAAAGTTAGGACGACATCCGAACATGCGAGAGGAGAATCATGAGTAAAGTATTCGTCAACATTGGACTCAGCCTAGACGGCTACATGGCACCGGAAGGAATGACCATAGAGAATTGGGACAATCCTGAGTACAAGAACTGGGGCGCCAAGTGGGGCGCGCTGATGGCCTGGATCTTCAATCAACAGTACTTCCGCGAGAACCTCAAGCTTGGACCGGGGGGAGAGACCGGCCCGGTCAATGACCTGCTTCGCAGCACTACGGAGCGCATTGGCGCCAACATTATGGGCAAGCGAATGTTCGACCAGGGCGAGCGCGCCTGGCCGGAAGAAGCTCCGTTTCACACACCGGTTTACGTTCTGACCCATGAAAAACGCGAAGCCTGGGTGCGCCCGGGTGGGACGACCTTCTACTTCATCAATGACGGGCCGGAGCGTGCCCTTGAGCTCGCTCGGGAATCCGCAGGCAGTCGGGATATTCGTATTGCGGGCGGAGCCGATGTGATCCAGCAGTACCTGACCATGGACGTCATTGAAGAGCTCGAAATCGCCTTGTCGCCCGTATTGCTCGGCGGTGGGCGGCGTCTCTTCGAGAACCTGCGCGAGCCCGGGCCGCGGTTTCGCATTGACAAGGTTCTTGATGGTCCTGCTGCCACACACTTGCGCTATGTGCGTCTGTGAGGACGGGCTGATAGCTGGTTTCAGCGGACGGCGCGCTGCTGCAATGTTTCAGGATATAACGCAGCGACGCGCTGGGTCGAGCCTTCGCATTAGCCCTGGTCGCCGCCACCGACAGGCAGTACCGTACCCGTGATATACGACGCTTCATCTGAAGCCAGGAACAGAATCGCACTCACCTGCTCGTCGATTGTTCCGTAGCGATGCATCAGGCTGGACGCTATCGTCTGGTCGACGATACCTTGATACCACCCGGCCTCCCGGTCGCTTTGCCTTTCGGCATTGCGTGGTACTTTGCGCGGAGGCGCTTCAGTGCCACCGGTAGCGACAGCGTTCACGCGAATACGATCCTGCGCATGCTCGAATGCGAGACTCGCGGTCAATGCATTGACGCCCCCCTTGGATGCTGCATATGGCACACGATAAATGCTGCGCGTCGCGATCGACGATACATTGACGATGGCACCGCCCTGCTGCGCGATCATGGCTGGCAAGACGGCACGACAGCACCACAGCGTCGGAAAGAGCGAACGTCGAACTTCCGCCTCTATCTGTGCTTCCTCGTAGTGCTCGTACGGTTTGGCCCAGATGGTGCCTCCAACGTTGTTCACCAGAACGTCGATGCGCGCGTAGGTTTCAAGCGCTGCCTGCATCAACAGGCTTGCACCAGCGTAGGTTTCGAGGTCGGCAATGACAGTCAGGCACCGTGCACCCCGCGCGGTGATTTCCGCGGCGGTGTCATGCACCAGCTCCGAACGGTCGCACAGCACGATCGCAGCACCTTCTTCCGCGGCACCAAGGGCGACGCCGCGCCCGATACCCTGGGCCGCGCCGGTCACAACGACCACTTTGTTCTGAAATCGATGGTTCCTGGTCATGCCTGTCATGGTTGTCATGCAACGTCGTTTGTCGAGAACTTCTCGTAGTGGAAGCGTGCGTGAGTCACACCGATATCGCGCAGGCTATTTCCTCGGGCCGCTTCGGTAGCCCACGCGATCGGGAGGTGGATCAATGCGCTACTACAATATCGCTGTCGGTCACGCGCGCGGTCGTGCGAATCGCGATGACGCCAAGCATCGCTGCCGCAAGAGGTACGGCCAACGCCAGATAGAATCCGCCCGGGCCTCCGTGGGCAAGGACCGTACCGCCCACGGCGGAACCCGCGATTGCACCGACCCGCCCCATTCCGATTGCCCACCCGGTCGCCGTTGCACGCAGTGTCGTTGGATAGGCGCCCACCACCAGATAATTCAGCGCGATCTGCTGACCGCCGATACCAAGCCCTGCCGCGCCCGCAAGCGCAAAGACCAGGCCCCACGCAGTCCCGGCATAAGCAAGCCCGACGGAAATCGCAATGCCGAGTGCTAGCAGCGCCATCAGCAAACGGCGAGTGCTTACTCTGGGAAGCAGCATCGAGAGGGGAATGGCGCAGACGATGAACACGGCATTCACGATTACCGTACCCATCGGCGCTTGCGAAACTGGCAGGCCCGCGGCTTTCAGCACGGTAGGCAGCCACGACAGGAACATGAACCACGCAACCCAGTTGCACAGATAGACGGCCCAGATAGCAACCGTGTTGCGCGCATTGCCATTGCTGAACAGCGCGGTAACGCTGGCGCGGGCAGTCGTCTTCGGGGCCCGGAATGTCGCGTCGGCCGGCAACGCAACGCTCACGATGCGACGCAGTGTGTTGCGCACACGCTGCGCACTGTCGTTGCCTGACCGACTGACCAGATATTGCAGAGACTCCGGCAACGCAAAATACAGCACGACGAGGAGCAGCAGTGGCGCGCCTCCGCCGACGACGAACACACCCTGCCATCCGATCACGGGCATCAAGCGCGCAGCCAGCAGCCCTCCCAGCATCGCTCCGGCTGGCAGGCCCAGCAGAACACCTGTCATGATCGAGCCTCTGTGGCGCGCCGAGCCGTACTCTGCGGCAAGGGCGAGCAGAACCGGTGTACAGCCGCCCATGCCGAGGCCGGCGATAAATCGCAAAGCCAGAATCTGCACGGTGCTACTCGCGAACGCGGTGAGCAGCGACGCAACGCTGAATACAGCGACGCCAACGAGCAGCGCCGGACGGCGGCCGATCCTGTCGCCGATCAGACCCAATGTCATCGCGCCAATCGTCATGCCGAGCGTCCCGGCGATCAGGATGGGCGCAAGATCGCCCGGACGCAAACCGAACGTCGCGACAATCGCCGGGCCCGTAAAGGCGATGGCTTGCGTATCGAAACCGTCGAACACTGCGGTTGCAAAGCAAAGAAGGAAGATGCCCCACTGATAGAGCCGAAGCGGCTCGCGATCAATGAGCGATGCGATGTCGAGAGGCTTGTTCAAGATGTCTCCGTGCGTGCGCGACAGCGTCGCTTTTGTTTTATATCGGTCGGTAACGGGACTCAGGTTATGCGAACCGGCACTAATCCGCCAATACCGATTGGGACTGCCTCCATACCGTCAGCGCATGAAGGTGCTGGCGATCCAGCAGCCTGATGAGCAGGATGCATCCCGTTCGTGTGCCCCGCACGTTGCCCGCCATCCTGAGTCAGGAGGCGGTGCGGCGGCTCATCGCAGCAGTCGGGAAGCTGAAGCAGCAGACCGCACTGCAGCTCGCCTATGGCGCCGGATTGCGCGCGAGCGATGAGTTGGCGCTGAAGGCAGCGACACCGACAGCCAGCAGATGACCCTGCGCCTCGAACAGAGCAATTGCCGCAAGGACCGCTCCTCCGTATCCCACGGGAATTTATAATTCAGCCATGACCTTCGATACTTCAGACCGTGGCATCGCAACGTCCCGGCTAACATTGGTGCCCGCGAGAGATGAGTTCGGTGGCATCTTGCGCGACTTTTATCTCGACAATCGTTCGCATCTTCAACCTTGGGAGCCCCTTAGGTCCGATAGCTTTTTCGACTTGAGCGAGATTCATCGCAGGCTTCAGTCGATGGAGGCGAACTCTGCTTCAGGAAATGCGTTGCACCTGTTTCTATTCCTGGACGAAACAGGCGAATTGGTTGGCGAATGCAACTTTACAAACATCGCACGAGGCCCGTTCCAGGCGTGTCACCTCGGCTTCTCTCTCGGCAGGCGATTTGAAGGAAAGGGGCTGATGTACGAGGCCTTAGCGGCAGCGATTCCATACGTTTTCGCCAATCTCGGGTTACATCGCGTAATGGCGAATTACCGTCCGGAGAATGTGCGCAGCGGCCGGTTACTCCAACGCCTGGGTTTTGAGCGCGAAGGCTTGGCTCGATCGTATTTGAAAATCAACGGAGTTTGGACGGACCATGTTCTTACGTCCGTTATCAATGAAGCAGCGGAGAACTAGCCTGTGAATCGTCGCGGACGAGAGCGCTTGCACAGGCCGCGGCAGAGTTGATTGGCGCATCAACCAGAGAGTGAGAGTGAGATGGCCGATTGCCACATCAGCCGCCACACCCATGTCCGCTCCCACAGGCATACGAGAGTCATCAGTTCGCGAGCGCTAGTCCACCAAAGCGGAAGTAACGCTCCAGCGACTCTATCCGGTCACTTGCGACGATCGCTCCGACATAACCGTCCGGGCGCACAAGCACCCAATCTCCGGACTGCAGCGCGTACGCATCACGGAAATGACCTCCGTCGTCGATGACATCACCGCGAGCACCAAAGGTATGAATGCGCAGGCCAGCTCGCGGCGCCACCTTATCGCGTTCGACGTCGTAGCCTAGCAGTGTCCAGTGAGTGCCCCTAAACAACTCGAAGACACGCGTTGAATGGCCGGTTGCACGACGAATGGGCGCATCGGGCGCGCGGTCGCCTGGCAGCAGGCCGGCAGAGCGTTCAGGACACTCCATCGCCAGCGAGGACTCGGGGTAGCCGATGTCGAGTTGCTGAACTTCGCGGCCGCGCCGAAGCTCTCCCCGCTTCATCTCGTCGAGAAGCCTGGTCGAAAGACCAAGCATGTCGCCCGCGATTGGCCGGCGTTCTTCCTCGTAGCTATCGAGCAGCTCATCGGAAGCGCCGGCACTCACCGCTGCCAATTTCCAGCCGAGATTGTAGGCATCCTGGACGCTGGTATTGAGCCCTTGGCCGCCCGTCGGCGGATGAATGTGCGCAGCATCCCCGACGAGAAACACGCGACCGTCCCGGTAGCGATCGGCGAGACGCGCGTTCATGGTATAGGCAGACGCCCAGGATACCGAGTGGACGCGCATATCGTCGCGGCCAGTGCGTTCGGCCACCATGGCAGCAAGGCCTGCGGCGGTGAGGTCGACATCGCCTTCCAGCGCAACGGGCGCCTGCACCTGGAACAGATCCGTTCCCGCGAGCGGGCATAGCGATAGCTGCCGCTCCATAGAACCTTCGTTGAATCGATGCCAGGCGTCGCGCTCCAGCCCCGTCAGGAAGACGTCGGCCACGACGGCACGCACGCCAAGTGTCTTGCCTGGAAAACCGATGCCGAGTGCCGCGCGCACAAAGCTGCGGCCACCGTCGGCGCCGACCAGATAGCGCGCATGAACGGTCTGGTCGCCAGCCTGAGCGGCAATACGCGCCGTCACACAGTCCTGGTCCTGTTCGACGCCGACCAGTTCGCAACCATACTCGACCCGATGACCCAGTTCAGCGAGTCGCTCGCGCATGACCGATTCAGTCAGGAACTGAGGAACGAGCAACGGCAGGCGATAAGGTTCGGCGGGCGTCGGGGATGCATGCTCGACGACGTCCGATTCGACGTAGCTGCCGTCGTCACGATATTCGCGCTGCGGCGGATACACGCCCCCTGCCACGACCACGCGATCGATGATGTCGAGATCCTCGAAAATTTCCTGCGTTCGCGGCTGTATGCCTTTGCCCCGCGAGCCCCGGAACGGTTCGTCCATCTTGTCGAGCAAACGGAACGACACGTTTCGTCGCGCCAGCTCGATAGCGAGAGTCAGACCGGCGGCGCCCGCCCCGCAGATCAACACGTCTACAGCCGGATTTCTCGTCATCACCCGCTCCATTATGTGTAATATGCACGCAATAGGAGGAATGGTATGTCGCCAAGAAGAAATGTGCAAGATACACATATATCCGAGCGTATCCGGGAGTTGCATCTGGCATTGATCAGCATCGTCAGCGTGATGAACCGCCCCGAACTGGACGAGAGAATGGTCCGGGAGGCAGGCATTTCGCTCGATCGTGCGTTGTTTCCGTTGCTCGTCATAGTCGAGCGGCTGGGCCCCATTGGCGTGGTCGATCTCGCTGGACGGGTCGGGCGCGATCACACCACGGTCAGCCGTCAGGTGGGGAAACTCGAGAGCCACGGGCTGGTCGAGCGGCGAGCCGGTATCGAGGACGGTCGCGTTCGGCAAGTCGTCGTCACGTCCAAAGGGAAGGCGATGACCAACGCGGTGGATGCAGCACGCGATCGGCTGGGCCGCGCGTTGTTTGCCAGGTGGGAGGAGGCGGAAATCGACGAACTCGTCCGGCTGATGCGGAGGTTTGCAGAGGATATCGAAACCCAGGCGTCCGGAGCCGGGACGTAAAACGGAAACAGATTCGATCCCGGCATTCACTTCACGGAAGTCGTTTCGATTCGGGTCCCGGCGGCGGCGAAGGTCGACCGCCGCCGCGAAACGACCTCGCTCAGCAACCCGTGCGCGGCGTGACTCATTCGTCCAGACACGCCCGCAACATTCGTGCGAGACGATCCGCTTCACGCGCATCGACAATGTTTGCGAAGCCCATCACGAGGCCGCGCGGCGTACGTTGCGCGCGGGCGTTCGCGTACCAGATCGACAGCGGCAGCACCGCGAGCCCCGCATCGCGGGCGCGCGAGGCCACGGCAACATCGTCGACCGGGCTGTCGGGACCGTGGGCGAATTGCGCCGTGAACTGGATTCCGCCTGGTGGCAAGTCGACGATCAGCCGCTCTCCAAAGACCTGCTCCAGCGCATGCGTGATCAGCATGCGCCGCTCGCTGTACAGCGCACGCATCCGCTTCAGATGCCGCGCAAAATGCCCCTGCTCCATGAAGTCCGCCGCCGTCGCCTGAAATAGCGGCGGCGACCCGGCGTTCATGCTGCGTGCCACCCGCCCGACCCGCTCGACGGCCCGCTCCGGCACCACCGCATACGCGAGCCGCAAACCGGGAAACATGACCTTGCTGAACGTGCCGCAATAAACCACGCGATCACGCCGGTCGAGGCTCTTCAAAGCTGGTAATGGGCGGCCCAGATAGCGGAACTCGCTGTCGTAGTCGTCCTCGATGATCCAGCCCGACATTTTCTCCGCCCAGTCGAGCAGCGCGATGCGTCTTGTGAGTGACAGCGTGTGACCAAGCGGGTTCTGATGCGACGGCGTAACCAGTGCGAAGCGCGCGTGCGCATCCAGACCTATACCGCGTTCGACATCGATCCCTTCGCGGTCCACCGGCACCGGCACGAGTTGCACGCCCGTCTCGGCCAGAAAACCGCGTGCGAGCAGATAGCCGGGGTCCTCGAACCACATGCGATCGGTTGGGCGGGCGAGACTGCGCAATACGAGTTCGAGCGTCGCACGGTAACCGCCGGTCACGAACACCTGTTCTGGCAGGCAGGTCACGCCGCGCGACAGCCCGAGATAGGTGGCGATATGTTCGCGCAGCGGCCGGTAACCCGCCGGATCCGGGTACGCGAACATCGCCCGTTCGCCGCTACGCGCGCGACGCGAAAGGAGCCGGTTCCATACCTTGCCCGGAAACGCGTCGAGCGCGGGCAGTCCGGGTTGCAACGGCCTTGGCTCTCCGCTCATCGCAGCGGCAATCGCCGGCTGACGAGGCGCCGGCCGACCATCAAGCGCTTCGGCGGGAGTTTGCGGCGCGCCCGTTGCTTCGGCACTCCGCTTGCCGTACGCATCCGGAACACCTTGCGCCTGAGGCGGGCGCGTCACCGACGCCGGCAGCGACGGCGATACGAAGGTGCCCGCCGCGCCACGCATCTGCAGGTAGCCTTCATCGACAAGGATGGTGTAGGCCAGCTCGACCGTGCCGCGCGCCGTGTTCAGCTGCGTGGCGAGGCCGCGCAGCGCCGGCACGCGATCGCCGGGACGCAGATGCCCCGCGGCAATCGCAGTCCTGAAACGCTCGCAAATCTGCAGATAGATCGGCAACTGCTGCTTCCGATCGATTTCTATGGTCAAGCCGGGAGTCGGCGCGGTCATGACAGTTTTTGTCGGACAAGGGGTGAGGGAACAACATGGACTAGTCAGATCGACACTTCTTGGCACTTCTCGATAAAGCATGATTTTTCCACAATAGCCTCACGCGATGCGACTGCGGTGAACACTTTCACTCGATACGCCACCCGCCAGGCGACCCGCGCGTCCATTTACTTTGATCTGGAGAATTTGCCATGAAAATCGTCGTAATCGGTGGGTCGGGCCTGATCGGATCCCGTCTCGTCACGCTGCTTAGCGAGGCGGGCCATGAGGCAATCGCCGCGTCGCCGCGTACCGGCGTGAACAGCGTGACAGGCGACGGCCTGAGCGACGTTCTCGCGGGCGCGGCTGTCGTCGTGGATGTAACGAACGCGCCGTCATGGGAGCCGCAGGCGGTGCTCGACTTCTTCCGCACCTCGGCGCGCAACCTCGGCAAGGCTGAAGTGGCCGCAGGCGTGCGCCATCACGTCGCCCTATCAATTGTCGGCTGCGACCGCACGCCGGAGAACGCCTATTTCACTGCCAAGGTCGCGCAGGAAGAGGTGATCGAAGCAGCGGGTGTGCCGTACACGATCGTGCGCGCAACCCAGTTCATGGAGTTCATCGGCGGTATCGCGGATTACGGCACGGTCAGCGGCACGGTGCGCATCGGCGACGGACTGTTTCAACCGATCGCCGCGGACGATGTCGCGGCAAACCTCGCGCAGGCCGCGCTCGCCGCGCCGCTGAACGGCACCGTCGATATCGCCGGCCCGGATCGCGCGCCCTTCGCGGAGATCGTCGCGCGTTACCTGAAATCGGCAGGCGACACGCGCCCGGTGGTGATGGATCCCGATGCGACGTACTACGGCGGTCGTGTCGAAGAGCAGTCGCTCGTGCCGCTCGGCGACGCGCGGATTGGCCGCGTCAATCTCGATCAGTGGCTGACGCAGGCAAAGAAGGGGTGAATGCCCGCGGTTTTTTAAAAAGCTGCATCAACGTGTCTACGTTTGCCTTGATCGGAGCCGTCGGCCCGATCCGCGTTGAAGCCAAACAAAATTTTCTGGGTCAAGCATGAGCAGGTCACACAAAGTTGTCGTCGTTACCGGCGCGTCGCAAGGAATAGGCGCCGAAGTCGTCAAGGCGTTTCGCAAGCTCGACTATCGCATTGTCGCGACTTCACGTTCGATCAAGCCATCGGAAGATCCGAACATCCTGACGGTTGCAGGTGATATCGGCGATCCGGCAACCGCCCAACAGATCATTTCCGAAGGCGTCGCGAAGTTCGGCCGGGTCGACACGCTGGTGAACAACGCCGGCATTTACATCGGCAAGCCCTTCACCGAACACACGGCAGAAGACTACGCCGCTGTGGTGAACGTGAATATGGCGGGCTTTTTTTACATCACGCAACTCGCCATCGCCGAAATGGAAAAGCATTCGAGCGGCCATGTGGTCAGCGTGACCTCCAGTACCGTCGACGCTGCGATCAGCGGCGTGCACTCGGTACTGGCAGCGCTGACGAAAGGTGGCTTGAACGCCGCCACGAAGTCGCTGGCGATTGAGTACGCGAGGAAAGGCATTCGCGTGAATGCCGTGGCGCCGGGGATCATCAAGACGCCTATGCACCCGCCGGAAACCCACGAAACGCTGGATGCTTTCCATCCGCTCGGGCGCATGGGCGAGATGAGCGATATTGCCGACGCGATTCTGTTTCTTGATTCCGCACCGTTTATCACGGGAGAAATCCTGCACGTCGACGGCGGCCAGAGCGCCGGTCGCTAATAACCTCGGGCATCGCAAGGCGGTGCTCGGTTTTTTTCCCACTCGGCTGAGATGCACACGCACTGTGAAATGCTGCGGAAGCGAGGATTGTTGCCGACAAGGCAACGCGACGAGTTCCTCTAGCTATCTACCGGAATGCAAGCGTTGAACCTACGATAACTTCCGAACGACATAGTAGTCCGCTACCCACCCTTCGACTGTGTCGAGCGTCGGTGGACTCGTTTCGAAACACGCCAGGTTCTGGTCGCCATTACCTGGTTGTTTCCCTGAGCATTTGCCACATGAGTTTGCCGGCAGAAGCCATGGTGGGAGCCAGGGTGGATTGGTCACGCATCTGAACCGAACCAGCATGGCTTCGCGACAGCCTGTGTTGGAATACGAGGGGCATTATCGTGTTTCATCTGAAATCCAAACGAGTCTTATTGAACGCCACGTGCACCCTCTTATGTGTGTTTATGCTGGCAGAAGTCGGGACACAGGCAAATGCGGCCACAGTGGCGCGTGCGCCGGCGATTGAAACCTCCGGTTTGCAAGCTTCTTCGTCGGGCCCCCCTTTCGTAGGCGATGACCCGCTTGCCATTCGGGACAGGATCGTGAATCAGCACTTGAGTGGAGGCTCGTCGTCTTTGGGCGATCGTGTCCTGCGCCTGATCCGCATTCCCACCGGTAGCCAGCGCCACAATACCGACCTGACGGTAGCCCATCTCGATCGCGACCTCGCCTTCGTCGTACCCGCTCCGTATGGGATCAGGTATCAGGCGGAGAAGCACCTGTTGACGGTAAACGTGGATTTGTCCGATGCCGACAATCACGCAGACATCCTCCTCAAAAAGACAGTAAGCGGCCCCAGCGGCCGAAGGCTTGTGGTCGCGCCGGAAGCGAGGTTAAAGGGGTTCATTCAGCATATCGATATGATTGAACTCCAGTCCGGCGACACTAAGAAGACAACGGTTCACGGACGTGTAACGCTTTCACGCGCGGCGTACGCCGAAGCGAACGGGGACTACGCGATTGTTCTCATGGGTCGCCTGGTGCCACCCTATCTCAACGACCGGATCGATCACAGCGATCCTACCGATGACGAGCCTACTGACATCACGACAAGAACCTCGAGGCTCTATGTTGATATCCACGCCATCTGGCTGGTGAGCCCGCAGCGGGGGATCGTGCTATCGAAGGCACTGCATTTGTCGAGGTAACTCAATCTGATAGTGAATATGGCGCACGGTTCGCTCTTCCGAATGACTTAGGATTTCCCGGCCACGCCAGAGAGGGCTGCGCAACGCGTCGACGACCTCTACCTGGCCTTTCCAAACTCGGCGATGGGTGGCTCGCAGACAACACAGTGAGCCCGTTCGCATATCAACGTTACACGCCGCGCCACTTACGATGATTTCGTACGGCTTACTGGCGCTAACGGCACACTACCGACAAACAACGCCATCGCGAAACAGAAGAAAAGCACTGCATAGACTGGCTGGACTCGACCAACAGTTCATGGTTGCTCGATGGGAACCGCAAGAATTCTACGCGACCACCTCCACAACGCGACAAAGCCCTATCCGCCCGTCATTAATTGTTGCCGCCGAGGCAACACTATAAGGTCCTTTTCAGGGCTACTGCCGCAAGACGACCACGCTTACGCTTTGTCCTGACGGTGACGGCACACGCTGCCTGATACAAGTCGTGAAACACAAGACCGTAAAAAAACGCGCAGGGCAAGCCTTCACTGCATTGCGCGCACGTCATTGCCCGCGACAGCAAAAGCTGTTGCGATGCGCGTTACGCAAACCCTCACTATCCGAGGAACGATCCGTGACAGAAGAAGATATTCGCAACAACGCCTTTGCGATGCCCGTACACAATCCGGCATATCCGCGTCCGCCCTTCCGTTTCATCAATCGGGAGTACTTCATCATCTCGTATGAAACGGACATGGATGCTCTTAGGGCCGTCGTTCCGGAACCGCTGACGGTCGACAATGCAATTGTCCACTACGAATTTATCCGCATGCCCGATTCTTCGGGGTTCGGCGACTACACGGAAAGCGGCCAGGTGATCTCGGTGCTGGACGAGGACGGCAATCGCGCCAACTTCACACACGCGATGTATCTCGACGACGAAGGCCCAATCGCAGGCGGCCGAGAAATCTGGGGGTTTCCCAAGAAGCTGGCTTCGCCGAAGCTTTGCGTCGACGGCAAGGACACGCTGCTCGGCACGCTCGATTACGGAACGCAGCGCATCGCCACCGGCACGATGGGCTACAAGTATCGTCCTCTCGAGACGGCTGCTGAACGCCACAAGCTCGCGGATACGCCCAACTATCTGCTCAAGGTCATTCCGCACGTCGATGGCTCGGTGCGCATCTGTGAACTGGTGCGCTTCTTCCTGCGCGATGTCGATGTGATCGGTGCGTGGGAGGGGCCTGCCGCGCTCGAACTGCATCCGCATGCACTCGCATCGGTGGCCGATCTGCCGGTTCGCAAGGTAATCGGCGCACGTCACGTCATTGCAAATCTCACGCTCGACGTCGGCGAAGTGGTCTATGACTATCTTGCCCCTGCCGAGTCGTTGAAACTCGCAGTCAACCAGTAAGCTCTCGGAGGACGTATGGCATTGAATGATAAGGTCGCGCTCGTTACGGGTGCAGCAAGTGGTATTGGCGAGCACTGCGCACGCAAGCTCGCGTCAGACGGTGCGACGGTCGTGATCGCGGATCTGAATCTCGATAACGCTCAAAAGGTCGCTGAAGATATCGTTGCCAAGGGCGGCAAAGCGCTCGCCGTCGCGATGGACGTAACCAGCGAAGAAGCGGTCAATGCGGGCGTGGCCGAAACGGTGAAGCGGCTGGGCGGCATCGACGTGCTCGTGTCGAATGCGGGCATCCAGATCGTCAACCGGATCGAGGATTACGCATTTTCCGATTGGAAGAAGATGCTGGCCATTCACCTCGACGGCGCGTTCCTGACCACCAGGGCCGTCATCAAGCATATGTACGCATCGAACAAAGGCGGCGCTGTGATCTACATGGGTTCGGTGCACTCGCACGAGGCGTCGCAGCTCAAATCGGCTTACGTGACCGCGAAGCACGGGCTGCTCGGTCTCGCCCGAGTTGTCGCGAAAGAAGGCGGACCGCGTGGCGTGCGCGCCAATGTCGTGTGCCCGGGCTTCGTCAGAACGCCGCTGGTCGACAAGCAGATCCCCGAGCAGGCGAAAGCCCTGGGAATCTCCGAGCAGCAGGTTGTGAAAGACGTCATGTTGAAGGACACGGTCAACGGCGAATTCACGTCGCTAGCCGACGTTGCGAACACGGTTGCATTCCTCGCCGGCTTCGAGTCGAGCGCGCTCACCGGACAATCGATTGTTGTCAGCCACGGCTGGTTCATGCAGTAAGGAGACGACCATGTATCCGAGCCAGCGTAACAAGCTGCAGCAACCCCATCGCATCAAGCTCCCCGCCTATGACGAAATTGGACTCGTGCTGCAGGGTGGCGGTGCATTGGGCTCATATCAGGCCGGCGTGTATGAAGGAATGGCCGAGGTCGGCGTGGAACCGACACGAATATCCGGAGTATCCATCGGTGCGCTGAATACGGCGATCATCGCCGGCAATGCGCCTGCGGACCGGGTGGAAGCGCTGCGCGGCTTCTGGAACACGATCAGTCAACCTGCGGATTTCTTCTCACATATCGGTGCGCGCATTCCAGCGTGGCCGGGGTTTGAAGATATGGGGCGCAGGTGGTCGAGCGCATGGGCTGCGACGCGTACGCTGATGGAAGGTCAGGACGGGTTCTTCTCTCCGCGCACGCCTATGCCTCTCGCCGGGCTCGGCAGGAAACGGCCTGACCAGGTCAGCTATTACGACACGTCGGCGTTGCGTGAGTCGCTTTTGCGGTACGCGAACTTCGATCGCATCAATGACGGGAATATTCGCGTATCCGTTGGGGCGGTCAACGTGCGAACGGGCAATCTCGTCTACTTCGACAATTCGACAATGCGTCTGGCGCCGGAGCATTTCATCGCATCCGGTGCGCTGCCGCCCGGCTTTCCGGCAGTCGAGATCGATGGAGAGTTCTACTGGGACGGCGGACTGGTTTCCAACACGCCGCTTACCGAGATCATCAAGGAAAGCCAGCATAAGGACACACTCGTTTTCCAGATCGATCTGTGGAGCTCGCGAGGCAAGCTGCCAGGCGACTTCCTCGACGTCAGCGAGCGCACCAAGGACATTCAATATTCGAGCCGAACACGAGCGATCACCGCGTTCATGTCGCAGAACCAGAAGCACGCGCAAATGATCAAGGCGCTGCTCGAACACATTCCTGAAAAAGTGCGGCTTGCGCACCCGTTGCTGCGGGAGGCGCAGAAAACGGCGGATGGCAGTGCAGTGAATGTCGTGCACCTGATCTACAAGAACAAATCGTTCGAGGGGCACTACAAGGACTATGAATTCAGCAAGGATACGATGCGTGAGCATTGGGCGAGTGGTCTCGAGGATATTCGCCGCTCGTTCGGACACCCAGAGTGGTTCGATATTCCGAGCCGCGAAACCGGCTTCGTCACGCGGGACGTGCATCGTTATCGGCAGGAAGTCAGCGAAATCGCCGCACTGGACAAGGATGCTTTGCCGCCATCGAAACGCACGCCAGAAGAAGAACTGTCTGGCGCAAAGTAGCGCGTATCGACTCCCTCCGGTGTGGCCAAGCTTGCAAGGCTACTTCAGCGACATTCATGCAGAGCGATGAACGAACTTCGAGACGGGCACGCGCATGCCACAAGGAGAGCACCATGTTGTCCCACGAATTGATCGCACGGTATGGAATGCTAGTCGTATTCCTGAATGTGCTGGGTTCTTCGCTTGGCCTGCCGTTGCCTGTCATTCCGACATTGATCACTGTTGGAGCAGGCACTGCGCTCGCCATGCACACGGTGTCGTCGACATTGTTACATTTCGCGACGATACTCGGCTCCGCTGTCATTGGCGGTGTGCTGGGCGACCTGATCTGGTTTCAGGGTGGCAAGCGATACGGCGAACGCACACTCCATACCGTTTGCAAACTGTCGCTCTCGCGCGAAACGTGCGTCAGGAAGACGGAGCACTTCTTTGGGCGATGGGGAGTCCGCGTGCTGGTCGTTGCGCGCTTCGTACCTGGCTTATCGCTCGTTGCCGTGCCACTGTGCGGCGCGATGGCGGTCAGGTTGCGTTCCTTTGTCCTGCATGATTGCGCAGGCGTTGCGCTGTGGGCATCGGTCGGCCTGGCGATCGGTACGCTATTCGCGTCGCAGATTGACGTGGTGTTAGTACTTATCTCCCGCCTTGGCTGGCAGGCATTGATCGTGATCGGCATCGCGCTGGTGCTTTTCGTGTTGTATCGATACTGCCGGAGAATCATGCTGGCAAAAGCGCTCGAGAAGGCGCGGATCAGCGTGGGCGAGTTGCATGCGTTGCTCGCGAATAATCCGCGGCCAATCCTGTTCGATATCCGCTCCGCCGAGCGGAGAATGCTCGACCCGTTTGTCATTCCAGGCGCCGTATTTGCCGATGAACGGAAACTGCCGCAGATCGTGGAGCGCTACGGGGCGAACCGGACGCTCGTCATCTATTGTTCTTGTCCAAACGAAGTCTCCGCGGCGTGGATGGCCAGGCGGCTGCGACTGGCCGGCGTCAAGCTTGCATTGCCACTTACTGGCGGTATCGATGCATGGCGTGTGGCAGGCTTCGACGTCGAGCCGATAATCGCGCTGAGCGACGCTGCAATCAGCGAAGAAGGGAGAAAACTTTTCGCGCATTGATTACATTCGTGTCCACGAAGCGCCAAGGCGGCCCGTGTGAGGCACCCTCACGGCGATGGCCATTCCAGAATGACAAACCGCTAACTAATGCCGAGCCCACCTTCCACGGGGATGACTTGCCCTGTCACGTCATCTATTCGCCAGGGGTTACCGCGGACGCCACGAGATTCCACGGCCGACCGCTTCCTGTCATCTCCGGCCCATTGACCATGTGAGAACTTCGCCCATTCCTCGTATCGGGAAAGTAGCGCGGTGAGGACGCCCACACATCCATCGCAAAAAAACTGCGAACGATGTCACAAATAACAGTGGTAATACGTCTGGCTTAGCATGGACTCCCCAACCCGCGCCCCCATCTTAGCTTTCCCATCACGCTGCCCTACCGCAGGCGCCGACGATCCGTTTGCAAGCAGATTTGCGACCAGTTACGCAGGCGTCGTTTCGTTTCTGGCCGTTGCCAGTGAAGGCAGCTTTGCCCGCGCAGGCGATCGCCTCGGCATTGGTCGTTCCTCGGTTAGCCGCAACGTGCAGAAACTCGAAGCGCAGCTCGATACACGTCTCTTCCTGCGCACGACTCGCAGTACGTCGCTGACACGCGAAGGCGAACTCTTCTATGAGAACTGCCAGCCGGGTATGGAGCGCATCGCCCAGGCGCTGGAAGACATGCGAGAGCTGCGCAACGGGCCGCCGCGCGGCCATTTGCTCATTGGCTCGACGCCTGGCTTCGGCCGCAAGATTGTCGCGCCGCTGCTGCGAGGTTTTCACACGCAATATCCCGAGATCGCCCTGGAACTGTTGCTGAACGACCGCCCCGCCGACGCCGACTTCACTACCGATCGCGTCGACGTATCGTTTCGCGATGGGCGCATGGAGGACAGCGGAATCGTAGCGCGGCAGCTGATTCCGATGCAGATGATCGTCTGTGCGTCGCCCGCTTATGCGCGAATTCACGGCTTGCCGCGGCATGTCGATGAACTGGCGGATCATCGCTGTATCAACTTCCGGACGGCGTCTGGCCGCGTTCGGACGTGGGAATTCAAGGTCGACGGTCTCTCGCAGCGGCGCCAGCCTGTCGCGCTGCATACGTTCAACGACGAGGATCTGATCCTGCAGGCGGTGCTCGATGGGGTCGGCATCGCGCAGTTGCCTGCCTACCAGGTTTGCGATCGGCTTGGCAACGGGCAGCTCCTCCGCTGCCTCGCGCAGCATGCACCCGAAGACGGCGGTCACTACCTCTGCTATCTCAGCCGCAAGCATCTTCCGGCCCGGATCCGTGTGTTCATCGACTACATGACCGAGCACACGAGAGCACTCGATCTGCAGTGTCTGACGACTATGACGGCGTTATCGGCCGTCGACTGATGCGCTCGGAACGACGCTGCGTTGACTGATGTTTCTGATGCAACACAGCGAAGCATTCAGGGGTCCTACCGCGTGACGTAGCGCACGCCTAAGATGCTTCCTGTACAGACGGCCCGCGAATCGCGGCCAGGCCAGCAAAACACAGCAAAGCACATACGCAATATGATGCAAGCCGAATTCTAAAAATCGCCAACGGTTTGACAGCCGCACTCGAGCTCACGCCGTCGTTGCGGCGTCGCCCACATCGGGCGAAAACCTGAAGGAAGCACTGACGGTCACAATGTGCGTCATTGCTCCGTGAACTTCGACGTCGTTCCGAGAGACGCACGCCGCGCAATAAGCGGCAAGCATCCACGAGGCACACCATGACAACATTGCGTCCACCGCCGCTGACATTGCTCGATAAGTATGACGGGCAAGTCGCGCAAACGCTGTATTCAACCACTGTCACCGTAACAGGCGGCGACGCGGGTCACGGAAGCGCGTCGGGAATTGCCCGCTCGGATGACGGCCAGCTCGCAGTCGATTTGCGATTACCGGAGGCACTAGGCGGCCCCGGCGGCGGCACCAATCCGGAGCAGCTATTCGCGGCGGGCTACGCAGCCTGCTTTCATGGCGCGATGAGTCTGCTTGCGGCCCGGTCGGGCATCCCGATTCCCGGCGCCTCCGTGGACGTCACGGTCGACTTCGGCCGCGACCCGATCGACGGCTTGTTCAAGCTGACGGCGCACACCCGGGTCTGCTTGCCCGGTGTCGAGCGCGCCGTCGCGGGGGAACTGGTGCGCAACACGGAACGCTTTTGTCCTTACACCAAGATGGCACGGCATGGAATTGAAAACGTCGTCGCGCTTATGCCGCCGGACGACGACAGCAACTCATAACGCCGCGTGCTTGATTTCTTGAGGGAACTCGAACATGAAAACCGGCTCTGTCGAAGGAACGCGGTTCGCCATGATGAGCTAACCGGCATGAGCGACTGAAACTCTCGTTTCCGACTGCGTATCAAGCGCCCGCAAGGGGCGCTCCTTCGTCACCGCGCCCGGGCATGGTCGTTTGTCCGGCCGTACGTTACCGGCCGTAGTAGCCAGCAAAAGATGCCTTGCCGAGCACCTTGTCACCCAACGCCTTGTTCAGTGCAAAACCATGCAGCGCAGCGGTGCCGGTCTTTGGAATGCCCGTCGCGGCGTAGAAATCGTCGACCGACAACGCATACAGCGTAAAGATATAACGGTGGGGCTTGTCGCCCTCCGGCGGGCACGGGCCACCATAGTTGCCGCTGGCTCCTGTCGCGCCGGTGTCCTGGAAGTCGTTCATGCCCGCATTGGCGCCGACGGGCAAACGGGACGGATCGTTGCCGGCCCCTCGGGGCAGTTGCGTCACGGCTGCGGGAATGTTGTAGACCGTCCAGTGCCACCAACCGCTACCGCTCGGCGCATCCGGGTCGTATACCTGTAGTGCGAACGACCGCGTCCCCGCCGGCGCATTTTTCCAGACGAGTGCGGGTGACACGTTGCCACCGGTACAACCGAAAGCGTGGAGCACGAATTTGTTATCGATCTTGCCGCCCGGAGCAATGTCGGGGCTCGAGAGCTCGAAGTCGGTCGGCGGCTGCGCAACGGCCGACGCAGCCAGAAGGATAGACAAGCTTGCGGCAGACAAAAGACGACAAAGTAGCTTCATTGAAATCCTCGCGTATGTGAAGCGTGCCTACTCAGTGAGCACCCGCCGCCCCGGCGCCACCCTTGCCGGGCTTGGTGAGCCAGACCAGCGGAATGATCACAATGAAGATCATCGACGAGAGCCAGAAGATATCGTTCAGTCCGAGCATCGCGGCCTGCGCATTCAGTGAGCGTTCGAAAAACGCCGCGGCCTGGTCCATGCCACCGCCAAGCGTCGCCTGGAGGTTTGCGATCGCACCCATATAGTCGGGGTTGTTCACGCTCGACTGTTCGGCGAGTTGCGCATGGTGCAGAATCGTGCGGTCGTTCCAGCCCGTCGAGATCAATGACGTGCCGACGCCGCCCGCGAACACGCGCACGAAGTTGGACAGGCCGGCGGCCGCCGGAATTTTGTCGGGTGACAGCCCAGACAGGATAATCGCGGTGAGCGGTGTGAAAAAGAGCGCCATGGGGATGCCTTGCAGCAGCGTCGGCAACACCAGGGTATAAGGATCGACGCCCGTCGTGTAGTGCGAGCGCATGAAAAACACGCCCGCAAAGCCGAGGAAAGCCAGCGTCGCGAGTACCCGTGCATCGGACTTCGGCATGATCTTCGCCATCACGGGTGCGAGCAGCACGGCAAAAATTCCGAGCGGCGCGGTCACGAGACCCGCATCCACCGAACGATAGCCGAGATAGCCCTGGATCCACTGCGGCAAGATCACAAGGTTCGAGAAAAACACCGCGTAAGCGACCGAAATCGCAATCGTGCCGCCGCGGAAATTGCGTCCTGCGAAGAGGCGGAGATCGACAATCGGGTTCTTCTCCGTGAACTCCCAGATCAGGAAGAACAGGAAACTGATCGCCGCGACAATCGCAAGAATGCAGATCACGGCCGAGCTGAACCAATCGAGATCCTTGCCCTTGTCGAGCATGATTTGCAGTGACGCGACCCAGACGACGAGCGACATCAGGCCGACCTTGTCGATGGGTAGTTTGCGCGCCGGTGTCTCGCGGTCGCGGTAGATCATCCACGTCACGGCCGCGGCAAACAGACCCACTGGAATGTTGATGTAGAAGATCCACGACCAGCTATAGCTATCGGTGATCCAACCGCCTAGCGCGGGACCCGCGATCGGCCCGACTGTCGCCGTCATCGCCCACAGCGACAGCGCCGTCGAGCTTTTTTCCTTCGGATACGAGCCGAGCAGAATCGCCTGCGAGAGGGGAATCAGCGGGCCAGCGACGGCGCCCTGCAATACGCGCGCAGCGAGCAGCACGATCAGGTTCGGCGCGACGCCGCACAGCCACGACGAGAACACGAACAGCACGATCGCAGCCACGAACAGCTTGATCTGGCCCACACGCTGCGTGAGCCAGCCCGTCAGTGGAATCGCGACCGCATTGGCCGCCGAGAACAGCGTAATGACCCATGTACCTTCATCGACGGATACGCCGAGATTGCCCGAGATAGTTGGAATCGCAACATTGGCAATGGATGAGTCGAGCACGTTCATGAACGTCGCGAGCGCGACGGCGATTGTCGCGAGAACCAGCTTTCCACCTGTCAGCGGAGGCGGTGCAAGTTGCGTCGAAGAATTCATCTCGCTTCCAGTCTGAAGTTTTCGACAGATCCGGCGCATTGATCCGGCCTGTCAGACTATTAAAAAAACCAGGGCGCGACTACGAGGTGCACCCTGGGATGCGATTTAACCTGCTCGCTGTTTAGCGCCACGCTTGTCGCTTGCGTCGCGCTTCTCGGAAGGTGTCGACGATACGACGTTGCCGATGGACCCGGCATGCAAAGGGACCATGTTCTGCGCGATGATCTTCTCGATCTCGGCGTCTGCCTGCGCGCCGTATTCGGCAAACACGTCTGTGCGATACGACGTGTTCGTCGCCGCGCCGAGCTGCGGGCCCGTGTCGTCGCGCGTATCGACATCGACATCCATCGACAGGCCGATGCGCAGCGGATGCGCCTGGAGTTCCTTCTGATCGAGCTGGATACGTGCGGGCAGACGCTGGACGATCTTGATCCAGTTGCCCGTTGCGTTCTGCGCCGGCAGGCTCGCGAATGCGCTGCCCGTACCCGCCGAGAAGCCGACGACGCGGCCGTGATACTTAACCTTACCGCCGTACACATCGGCCGTCAGCGTGACGGGTTGACCGATACGCATGTTGCGCAACTGGCTTTCCTTGTAGTTCGCGTCGACCCACACGCCGTCGAGCGGCACGATCGCCATCAACGGTGTGCCCGACGACACGCGCTGGCCGACCTGCACCGATCGCTTCGCGACATAGCCAGTGACGGGCGCCGGCAACGTGTTGCGCGCATAGGCTAGATACGCATCGCGCACTCTCGACGCGGCGGCTTGCACGTTCGGGTGCTGTTCGATCGTCGTGCGGTCCGTCAACGCACGGTTGGCTTGTGCCTGTTGACGCGCGGCGTCGAGCGCGGCCCGCGCGGCCGTCATGGTGTCGCGCGCGTGCGCGATGTCTTCGGCCGACACGGCGCCCGTCTCGGCAACGGTCTGGCGGCGGCGCAGATCGTCCTGCGCGCGAGCCAGATCGGACTGCTTCTGGGCGACGTTCGCCGCATAGAAATCGTTGTTCACGTACAGGCTGCTCACCTGCCGTACGGTCTGTCCCAGTGTCGCCTCGGCGTTGCCGAGCGCGACTTTCGCATCGGCGTTGTCGAGCGTGACGACCGGGTCGCCGGCCTTCACGATCTGCGTATCGTCGGCATTCACGGCGACGACGGTGCCGGCCACCTGCGGCGTCAGTTGCACGAGGTTGCCGCTAACGTATGCATCGTCGGTGGATTCGTGATGGCGCGCATAGGTCATGTAATACGCACCATAAGCCGCCGCCGACACGACGACAGCCACGCCGAGCAGCGCAAGCAGCGCCTTGCGCTTGCGTGTATTGGGTTCCATTGCAACAGAAGCCTTCGTCTGTGCCGCGTCATGTTTCGCGCCCGCCACTTGGGTCTCCTGGCGCTCCGTTGCATCGATTTCGCTCATTTCAAGTCTCCAGACAGAATCGGTAGGCAGCTGCTCAGCGCGCGGCGACGACAGGCGTGCTGGGTGCGGACGCGTCGGCGCGCGGCGCTGCTCCGGCGTTTTCGTTCGAGGTATCGACGAAACCGCCGCCCAGCGCAGAGGCCAGTGCAATCTGCTGGTCGAGGCGGTTCATGCGCAAATTCGCGACACTCTGATTGGCGGAAAGCGCGTTGACGTCGGCATTCAACACGGTCAATTGATTCGTGAGACCGGCCTTGTATTGCACCAGCGCGAGTTCAGCGGCTTTGCTAGCGGCGTCTTGCGCGGTCTGCGCATCGACAAGCTGCGCATCCGTCGAACGCAGGTCGGCGAGTTGCGTTGCGACTTCGGTCAACGCCGCGACGAGCGCCTGGTTATAGGTCGCGACGGCATAGTCGAAATCGGCATAGCGGCCCTTCAGTTGCGCACGCAGCTCGCCTGCGTCGAAGATCGGCAGGTGGATTGCCGGACCGACCGACGCCGTGCGGCTCGCTGCCGTCAGAAAGCGGCCGAAGCCAAAAGCGTCGAGTCCGATTGCAGCGCTCAGGTTGATGTCGGGATAGAACTCGGCCTTCGCTTCCTTCACGCCATGCGTCATCGCGTCGACGCGCCAGCGCGCAGCGACGATCTCCGGGCGGCGACTTACGAGATCGGCCGGCAGGTTGTCCGGCAGGCGCACTTCGTCGCCAATGCCAAGCGTCGGCCGTGCGATCTGCAGGCCACGGTCGGGCCCCGCGCCGAGCAGCGCGGCGATCTGATAACGCGTCGTGAGGATCTGCCCATCGAGCGATTTCAGCGCAGCACGGCTCGTTGCAAGATTGGCCTGCGCGGTCTTGCGTTCAACTTCCGTTTCAAGGCCCGTCGCGATCCGGCCCGCGGTAATACGATCGATCTGTTCGCGCTGCGTGATTTCCTGTTGCGCGATATCGCGCAATGCATACAGACGCGCGAGCTGGTTGTACGTGCGGGCAATCGACGTCGTCAGAGTCAGCTTGACGATTTCGACGTCGGCCTCGCTTGCCTGAAGCTGCGAGATTGCCGCTTTGAGCGCTTCGCGGTTTTTCCCCCACAGATCTAGATCATAGGAAGCGCTCAGCAGGCCTTTGTTCTCCGTCTGCCACGAGCCACCAAACGGTGGCGGTATGAATGTCGTATTCGAGAACTGTTGACGTGTGAGCGAATAGCTCGCGTCGACGCGTGGCATCGTGCCCGCCCGTGCCGTTTCGCTGTATGCCGATGCAGACGCAAGGCGGGCATGCGCCTGGTCGAGCGTCGGGTTGCTCCTCAGCGCTTCGTCGATCAGCGCCTTGAGTTGCGCATCGCCGAACTGATCAGCCCAATTGGCGCCGGGCCAATGTCCTTGTTCGGCAGGAAGGCTTTGCTGCGTCGCGTACTGCTGCGGATCGGCAGTTTTCGCGTCGCTGTGAATGCCGGCGTAGTTCACGCACGCCGACAGCACCGCCGCTAACATCGCCGAGACACCCAGCTTGGGCACGCGTGATGCGCGCTCTCCGGTGTGTGACTGAATGCTCATTTTCTGGCCTATCGGATCGTTGAGTAGAAGAGTTCTTCGTAGAGAAACGCGGTGCACATCTAGTGCGACCTCGACGACATGCAGTGCAGCCTAAACAGCGACGGTCCCGGCGAGTCGGCTTCGCGTGGCCTTGGGGGGCATACATTCGGTCCTTGCGAGCGCAAAGAGCGTCTTGATGCCTGTCCACGGATTCCTTAAGCAGCGGCGTACCTGTTCACTCCGCCCGACGCCTAGTACACACCATGTGCAGAAGTGTTCGCAGTTATTGGTCAGCAACCGATATTGGTCTTCGCCGAGGCGGGATCTAGCCCTCGCCACAGCATCAGTTCCGGTATAGATGGCGTCTGGTTCAGAGCGAACTTTTATTCCCTTTCCTGCTGCAAAACGGTGCAGCGGAATATATTCAATGGGGCGTCGTTTCGCGGAATGATGAAAGCCCCCATAGTGAATAACCTGTCCATTCCCGACATAAATTCCGTGGTGTGTATAGCCATCCCGCTCGCTAACAAGATGGGCACCAACCGCGATGACGCGTTCTGCGCCGGTCAACGCCGGCGAAGTTGCGAGCCAATCAACATATGGAGTTTCCATGGCGAGCTACCAATGTCATATCCGTGATGAGTTCAGCACTACCGGCGAAACTTTTCATCAACACATCAAAGAGCCAATTCCCCTCCCCAGGGCGGAAGGCAAAGCGAGTCCTTCCGAGGAGCCTCCCCTCAGGAAAAGTGGGCCACTTCATCACAGTGGATTTACATTCACCGGCCGTCGACAAATGGGCGGCCAGGCAGATGGAGCGGCGCGGTCGCCTCAATCACATCCATGCGGATTGCCAATCCAGTTAAATGTCCGCTTGCGAGCCGGGTCTTTCAGTTCTCGTGCTTCGCTGGCTATGGGAGAGCGCGTTCAGGAGGCAGATATCAGACTCAGAAAATGCCGCTGAACGAGACAGCAACTGCAAGTCCGACACTGACCGCGGATAGCATGATCCAGCCTACAAACACCGACAGGGGTCCGAGACGCAACATGACGCCCTCCACTAGCGACCTCAACGACCTGTCAAGTCAGTCGAGTCAATCGCGAAGCCATGTTGGAATAGTAGGCGCCGAGTCCCGACCTCGGTAGATACGCATCGGACCACTCACTGTTGCCGCGTAGACACCAATAGGTGCAGCCACGGTACCGCTCGCCGAAGCTGTCGGGATATGTACGATTTCGTCGACCACAATGGCTCTTTGAAGAGGTAAGTGATTAAAGCCCTCAGCCGGTCATTACCGACGCAAATATCTTTGTGCAATGTGAGTGCGGTTTGTGACCGCGAAGCATATCGATAATGTGATCGCACCACATATGGGGTCTATGAGTCGCCTCACGCCTGACGCCCGTTTTCCAGATCGTCCGGATTGAATTCCCCCAGGCAGAATGGGTTGAGCGCCCGAATCTCCTCCGTCATGAAATCAACAAGCACGCGAATGCGCGACGGCAGATTCTGTCGGCAGAGATAGCAGATGTAGTGGCCCCGGTCGTCCGGCAAGTACCGCCTTAAGGCCATGACGAGTTCGTTGCGCGCGACGTAATCACATATCTGATAGCCCGGCATCTGTGCAATTCCGCGACCTTCCAGGACTGCCCGCAATACCAGGTCTGCATCATTGAACGTCAATCTGGCGGTCGGCAGATACTTTCGCATATGTCCGTCGACCTTGAAATCCCACTCAAAGACGCGACCGTTGGATCGCAGGTTGATACAGTCGTGCTGCGCCAGATCTTCCAGCGTAGAGGGTAGTCCCCGCTCTTCGGCATAAGCAGGGGATGCGCAGAGTACCCTCTGCATTGGAATGAGCTGTTTCGCAATGATGCTCGAGTCCTCAATGAACCCATCGCGAAACGCGACATCGATCTGTTCTGCAGCGAAATCGGCGGGCCTGTCATCCAGGCTTAGATCTACCGCGATATCCGGGTAAACCTCGGAAAACTTGAAAAGCAACGGAGCAACCACCTTGCGTCCAAATCCAACTGTCGAGCGGATTCGAACGAAGCCACGAGGTGGACCTTGGCGGAGGTCCAGCATGTCGTTCATTGCCTCGACGATATGGGTCACGCCCTGGTTGCAGTTCTCGAAGAACCTTTCGCCCTCCTGCGTCAGGTTTGTGGTCCTTGTCGTTCGGAGAAAAAGGCGAGTGCTTAGCTGTGTTTCAAGCTTCTGAACATTTCGACAGACGGCCGAGCGTCCAATCCCCAATCGTTCCCCGGCTTTGACGAAGCTTCCCTCGGTCGCGACCGCCATGAACGCGATGATCCCCGCGTAGCTGGTCGCGAAACAGGTAGACAAGGCATCAGCGTTATTTGGTATGCCAACGCGAAAGCCTCGCTGTGATGTATCCGATTGATCCATTGATGGCCCCACTACTGACACATGAACGGGTGAGTCGTCCAGGGCGCCAGCATGCGTTCTCGCGCCGACAACGACTATTCGTGCTACAGCTGGTGACCGTGATTGACGCGGCCCGGGCGAGACGGGGAACGCCTATGAATGCAGCTCGGGGACCATCGCACAACAGTCCGGGACCAACGCTTTAGCCGGACAGATACCGCCGGCTGCTTCAAGGACGGTCAGGATTTCCTTACAAGTGTTCCTTATTCCGCTTTGTCTGACCCGTCGAGACGGCCGCATACGGCGCCGTCAGACTGCGGTCTGACGTGTAGAAGTCTAGCACTTGCCTGGTGCAAAAAAATTGCTGAACTCGGCCGCTATCATCTGGCCGATGCGATTGGGTTCACTCAATTTTCATCTGCTTCGCCCGGCTCGATGGAGACCCGCCCGTCTTGATATCCGACGTCCATCCACACGCCCGCGCGCGATCCACGAATCGATCAGCCACCTTGAGCGCGTGTCGCGCGCGTTTCAGTTTCGTATGACCAATTTTGATTGGCGCCAAACCGGAAACATCATGTCTCCCTTGACGACTCTACCGTTGCCATTCGCGCTCATCTACCATGGGACGGCGTTGTCCCGTCGCCGACCAGAAATCGGGTCGAGCGAGAGGTCGCCCCATTTACTATATGATCGTTCGTTCCATTCAACGCCTCGAAGTCCCGGAGACCGTGCTTGCTCCTGCGAGGGCAGGCCGCACCGATAAGGCAGGCTTCGACAAATTGACGGCTGAGAGCCGGAACGCGCTTCACTGAACTAGAGACCGCACCATGGACGACAAGAAGCTGCAAGCTCCCCCGCTTTCTCTCCTCGACAGGTATCGGGGCCGGGATTTTCATCCACTGTACACAACCACTGTCACCGTTTCCGGCGGCGAGACGGGACACGGTCGTGCATCTGGTGTGGCTCGTTCAGATGACGGAAATCTTGTCGCGGAACTGCGGCTACCCACTGAGTTCGGCGGCCCCGGTAACGGGACCAATCCCGAGCAGTTGTTCGCGGCGGGTTTTGCGGCGTGCTTTCACGGGGCGCTAAACCTGATCGGGAAACGCGCTGCAATGGATATCCACGATGCTGTTGTGGAAGTGCAGGTTGCGTTCGGTCGTGATCCCATGGATGGAGGCTATGCATTGGTCATCGATGTTCGGGTTCGGATGCCGGGCGTTGACCGAGGCGTAGCGGAAGAGATGGTTCGGACCGCTGAACGCCTGTGTCCGTATGCGAAGATGGCCAGACAGGGGACTGTCAATATCGTGACCGTTGTTGATTGACTCAACGCCTCTCGCGCGACAGCAACGTGTGATTGTCTGTTGAAGACGTTCATTGCCGCTGCCGCACGTGACTGACGCACTCCGCTCACCGCAACAGCCAGGGCGGCGCCAACAGGTTAGCCGAAGGACGCTTGCGGGTTACCCGCTGCCAACGCTTCGGTACGGTTCGGCGCCGGCGGGTAGATCCACTGCGTGTTGATCATCTGTTTGCGTGTCTTTCCTTCTGCGTGCGTCAGTTTGATCTGTCTATCCCAGCCTTCCGAGTAAATAGCCCCCCACTCGCCGAGGTCGAGGCAGGTCGCATAGAACGGCTGCCTGTATTCGAGTGTCGGAACGCCGATCAGGTCTGCTGCCACGTTGTGCCCACCGAATTGCCCCATCACGATAGCGTGTTGACAGGACATCAATGCATAGTGCCCGTCGTCGTCGCTCCGAGCTCGCGCAACATCGCCCGCTACAAATACTTCAGGTGCTTCTGGAACGCGAAGATCAGGTGTGACCTCGACACGTCCAAGTGGGTCAAGATGCGAGGAAACTTGCGCAGTCAGCGAGCTGGCACGCATTCCACCCGCCCAGATCACGGTCATGGCTTCGATACGGTTACCCGCCGCAGTGCGAACCCCGTCCGCGTCGACCGACACCACGCCAGATCCAAGTACCGTCTCAACGCCCAGCGAGTCAAAAGCTTCAGATACATACGGTCGAGGATTGGCGCCGAGATCGGGACCGATATCGTCCTGGGATCCGATCACGACCACGCGGACTGCCGCGTCGGCGCCAAACAACTCGCGGATTCGCTTAGGCAATTCAGTTGCGACCTCGATACCCGTAAAGCCACATCCGACAACTGCAATAGTGTTGCGTGCCGGCGAATCCGGCCGTTTCGCCAGTTCTCTTAAGTGGTTGTCGAGCACTACCGCGTCCTCGATACGATCGACAGAGAACGCGTACTCCGCCAGGCCCGGAATTGGTGGCCTGTTCAACCTGCTGCCACTGGTCAACAGCAACCGGTTATAGGCGAGCGAAAGCGTCGACCCGTTGGCCGACACGACACTTACCGTTTTGTCATGAACGGATATCGCTTCGACACTGCCTTCCAGAAACTTTACGCCCACGACGTCCAGAAGCGGACGCAGCGGTGCAGCCATCCGCTGCGGCTCGCTTTCATACAGCCGCGGACGGATCTGCAATTCGGGCTTCGGAGAGATCAATGTGATTTCAACGTCACTGGTCCTTACGCCAGCACCATCGAGGACGCGAGCTGCGCCTAGTGCACCCCACACTCCAGCGAAGCCGGCACCCACTATCAGGATTTTCTGCGACATGATGATTGCCTTCGGTTGAAAAATTACGAAGTCGACGATAAGCACCGAACTCATAGCAACGGGTGCCTGCTTTATTCAGCGGCGAGTGTCGAGATCGCTGAGCATGATTCCCGAACTCGGAGAACGATGGCGGCCGCGCACGCAAGCGACGTTACAGACGTCGCTTGCGCGGCACCGTCAGGACAGATCGTAGGCTCGGACATCGAAGGGCAGTAGCCCCGCGAGCGAACTCATCATGTTGCCTCGAGTGCAACAATCAACGAGACGGTACGACAGTGGTATCAATCGCCCCGCTTACGTCCTTTGCGCAAAACCGAGTCGATGTCCGAGTGTGAGTGTGGGCAATTGCCCGTAGATGACATGCGCAGTGAAAGGGCGGCGCTTTCCGACGGGCGGAGTCCTTGATCTGTCTTTGATTGGTGCCGGACGGGAAACGCCGTGTGTCTGTTTGGATGTCTACCGCAACAGACGGCACCCGCCTACGATCACGATGTGCTTTAACGAGCATAGCGCATGCTCAGGGCACATCCGGCCCGCAAAATGCACTGTCGGAGTCCACTTCAACCAGCGACACCGAGGATGACTGTCCATCGGAACCAGCGCTGCGGCGGAAGGTTGGGCCCACGCGCGGCCACCCGTGGTTGTCGGCCTCAAGGCAGCCCGAACGCGGGTCACTAAAGTGCGAGTTGATCGTGGGAATATCGCGAATCAGGTCGATTCATCCGCGAAAAATCCCAGGTTTTTCCTCATCTGCATTCGAACCCGCTTGGGGTATCGAGTGGTCGACAAAGGATAGCAAACCATGAAAATCGTCGTCATCGGCGGCACCGGCCTGATCGGCTCGAAGGCCGTCGTCATTCTTCGCCAGAACGGACACGAGGTCGTCGCCGCCTCGCCAAGAAGCGGAATCAACAGCATCACAGGAGAGGGGCTCAAGGACGCCTTGGCCGGCGCGCAGGTGGTGATCGACCTCGCTAATTCACCATCGTTTGATGACAAGGCGGTATTGGAATTCTTCGAGACGTCCGGCCGAAACATTCTCACGACTGAGGCCGCAGCAGGTGTCCGGCACCATGTTGCGCTATCCATCGTCGGAATCGACCGGACGCCCGACAATGGCTATTTCCGCGCCAAGGTCGCGCAGGAGAAGCTGATCGAGACCTCCGGCATCCCCTACACCATCATCCGCTCCACGCAGTTCATGGAATTCCTCGGCGGTATCGCCGCGTCGAGTGCGGATGGAAACGTAATCAGGGTTTCGCCAGGCCTGTTCCAGCCCATCGCGGCTGACGACGTTGCCGCGATCGTTGCCGATGTGGCGCTCACGGCGCCGCGAAACGGCATCGTCGAGATCGCCGGCCCGGACCGAGCGCCGTTCAACGAAATCATCGCCCGCTATCTGACGGCCGCCGGCGATCCGCGTGAGGTCGTAAAAGACCCCGAGGCACGATATTTCGGCGGCCTGGTCGAGAAGCGTTCGCTCGTGCCTCTGGGCGAGGCGCGCCTCGGCCGCATAGGTCTCGACGAATGGCTCCAATTGATTGACATGACTAACTAACCATCATGCGTACCATCCAGATCCTGCTTCAAACGACCATCCTGCCTTGCAGCGACGACTGGTCGATCGCGCGATTCAGCCGCCTGGCGGAGTTACTGCAAACACATCAGGATCCTGAAGGGCGCGTGACGTTCAGGGTCGTTGCTCGGGACCACGAGCGGCTTGGGCAACCGGACCCGATTCTTTCCCGACTCGATGAAACCGGGTTCGACGAGTTGTGGTTGTTTGCCGTTGACGAAGGCGACGGTCTGACCTCCGAAGATTGCGAGGGGATCACGCGATTCCGACGGGCAGGTCGTGGTTTGTTGGTCACCAGGGATCACATGGATCTGGGCAGTTCGCTGTGCAGTTTGGGCGGGGTGGGCAAGGCACACCACTTCCACACGCGCAATCTCGACCCCGACCAATCCAGGCGTGTGGCGGACGACCCATTCTCACCCCACATCTCCTGGCCCAATTTTCACTCGGGCACAAACGGAGACTTTCAGGAAGTCACGATTGTTGGACCCACCCATCCCGTATTGGCAGACCCTGACTCTCCTGGTGGCGCAATCCGGTTCCTGCCCGCACACCCCCATGAAGGTGCCGTCGACGCTCCTGAGCATGAACCGGCTCGAGTGATCGCACGAGGCAAAAGCAAAGTAACAGGAAAGAGTTTTAATCTTGCAGTCGCATTCGAACCTTCGGTCCGCGGAGGTCCCGCAATCGCCCAAAGTACTTTTCATCATTTTGCGGACTACAACTGGGACACGCGACTGGGTTGCCCGAGCTTTGTGACCGAACCTCCTGGGAACGGGATGCAGACCGAGCCGCAAGCCCTTCGGGACATCCACCGTTACTCGGTCAACCTCGCGCTGTGGCTGGGTGGAGCGCTCCGAAGCTGATTGCGCACAACCGGACTATCGAAGCGAGCCATCGGCGCTGCACCGAGTTCAAATCGCATTCAGATTCGCTTCATGCGCCATCAACGCAAACGATTTCTTAATTCACCAGAAACAAGTACTGATAAATCTCATGCTGATCTTTCCCGCTCGAATGCTACGACCACGACAAAATCATTTCCACAGGATTACCCAATGTTTACCCATGAGTTGCTTTCCCAGTATGGAGCGTTGATCATATTCTTCAGCGTGCTAGCCTCGTCGCTCGGTCTACCGTTTCCCTCCATCGCAGCCCTGATGACGGTCGGCGCGAGCATCGCTACTGCAAGATATGACCTCGCGCGCGCGCTGCTCCACTTCGCCATTCTGCTCGCCGCCGCCGTTTCCGGTGGAGTTCTTGGCGACTTGCTCTGGTTTCAAGGCGGCAAGCGCTACGGCAGACGCGCCCTTCAGTTGGTATGTAGGCTGTCGTTCGTGAAGCAATCAAGCGTTGCCAGGTTCGAGTGCTTCTTTTCTCAACGTGGCGCGCGTGCATTAATGATTGTCCGTTTCGTGCCCGGCCTTTCGTTGGTCGCCGTTCCTCTTTGCGGAGCAATGGCAATTAAAACGCGCTCCTTTATTTTGCACGACTGCGCCAGCGTATGCATATGGGCATGCACTGGTCTCCTCGCAGGTGCGCTGCTGGCCGATCGACTCCACGCATTGTTCGCACGCGTTCACCAATCTGGATGGCAGGTGTCGTTGTTGGGCATCGTCGCGGTGGGTCTTCTTTGCCCTGTATGGTTTGCTCATAGGGCTCGCACACGCCCCCCGGTCGTAGACAGGCAAGCGGGAACGCCCCTCTATGCCGCCGACATCGCGGGTTATTGCTGATCAACGCGGGACCACAGCGGCACGAACACCGCAGGCCCTCACTCAAGCTTCGAATAGCCCAAATTCGTCTAGTCCGATATTCGTAAGCCTTGTGTCTTTTCTCGTCACCAGGCACATGGTTTCGCGCAAACACAGAATTGAGTCTTCAGTCTCACTGCCTTGCAGCACCCCATGGTTGGTCGAACCGGGAGTGGAAATTTGAGCAATGCCAGACTCAGACGTCTGCTCATACGCATTGTTTCCAGGATTCACGAGATCATCAGGATTGTCGAAGGTCGCGAGTTCGACCTGGCCAAGGCAAGCGTAGCGCCGCTCCAAAACGAGGCGGTCAATACCCCGTCAGGGCCAACGGAGAACGACGTGATTCGCGTCACTTCTCGGAAATCGACTCGCGCACAGGCGTTTGAACACACGGCGCTGACACACTGGCAACGTTTGATCGAGGTCCCGTTGGCTTGTGCCGGTCTGGACGTCGTGAGCCGCCTGTCACAGCTAGACGAGCGCTCTTCCGTTCGAAGAGTGACGTCCGCGCGTGTCGACGCGGCGCCATTGGGACGATAGACCCGGCGGCACAGTGTGAGCCAAGGTCTGGTGATGGGTGTCGTGCCCTTCAATGAAGATGAAATGGACCCAGCCGCGCAAAGCATGGCCGCAGCCTTACGGGAGAGCACATGAGCAGTTCAACCGAGGCAAGCCGGCACCTGTTGACGCCGCTTACGGCAAAGTCTAATGCTTCCAATCTCTGTGGCGGATGCATCTGGGCGCGCTTTACCTGCGCAGATCCGCCGGAAGTGGAAGCGGCTCGCGACGACGCGAACGCCGATGCCCTTGACAAGCCAAACAGGCAAAATCAGAGCGTCGCCGCACGAGCGTGCTTACTTCTCTGGCACGAGAACAGGCGCCCCCTTGTTCTTCAGAAGAAGCACGATGAACTTCGCGGGTTGCGTCTGGCTCGCGTTGCGCCCGACGGTGTGCACGTCGTTAGGACCTTCATAGAAAGTCTGTCCAGGCGTGAGCGTGACCTCCTTGCCGCCCTTGACCTGCATCACGATCGAACCCTCCAGCACATAGACGAAGGCGTCCGCGTAATGCCGATGAACTGGGTCGACAGAACCCGGCGGATAGGTCACGGTGATCATCAGCGCTTCCTTGCCCGGAAAGTCGTCGAGCGGCTTTGTCATCAGCGGTGTCACGACGGCTTCAGGAGCCGCCGCACAGGCCCCGCCGATATGCGCGCCCGCGACGACGAGCATTACGATTGCGGTGTTCTTTAGTGAAAACATGATGTGCCTGCCAAATAACGCGTTCCGCACATGCGGAACGACGGTGGAAAGGAACAGAAGAACCAGACGGTTCAGGTGAGGTTAGCCTTGTCGAGGCCGAATACCTTGTCGGCCGAACCCGGCACGGTCCTGAATGCGACGTTCGCGCGGTTCCATGCGTTGATCGACATGATTTCGTACGTCAGGTCGGACAGTTCCTTCTCGGAGAACTGGGTACGCACGCGTTCGTAGATATCGTCCGGCACGCCCAGCTCGGCAAGCTTGGTCAACGCTTCAGTCCACGCGAGTGCGGCGCGCTCGCGCGGCGCGAAGAGCGTCGATTCGCGCCACACCGCCAGGTGATGGAGTCGCAGTTCACGCTCGCCGTGCAGGCGTGCTTCCTTGACGTGCATGTCGACGCAAAAGCCACAGCCATTGATCTGTGACGCGCGGGTCGAAACGAGATCGCGGATCGATTGTTCGATTGCGCTGTCCTTCAGTTGATTGCTGAACTCAAGGAATTTCTTGAACAGTTCCGGCGATTGCTGAATGTAGTTGATACGCTGTGTCATGGACTTCTCCTGGTGAGTACTCGCGCCTGGCGGATGTCGTCAGCGGCAATGCGCCGCACGAAGTCATCGTAGGTCGACGTGGCGTAGCGCGGTAGACCCGCAAACGGGATCACGGTGTTGTCTCTTTGGCACCAATCAAACGCAACCTGGCGCGCACAGGCAGGAGAAATAGCAGCGTTCAGGTGTTGCAGTGTGCCGCGGCGATACGCGCCAGCTTGTCGGGATTACGCTGCACGAGAATACGGACGATGCGCGTGCCATCCGTTTCGAATGACTGCGCCGATTCGAGCTCGCCCTCGACAAATCGCAGCAGCGCCCATTGACCGTTGAGCATCACGAGCTTGACGCGGAGTTCGCTGCCGTAGCGCCGGTACGAGGCGTAGAAAAGCTGTGCGATGCGCCGGCCGCCCACCATCGGCTTCGGAAAACTCGGCACCTTGCCGCCGCCGTCGCCGATCAGCATTGCGTCGTCGGTCAGCAACGCATTGATCGCGGTGAAATCGCCGCGCTCCAGCGCCTGCGCGAACGTCTGCAGCAGGCGGAGATGCGTTTCGCGCGGCACGGCATAGCGTGGCCGCTCTTCGCGTAGTTGCGCTTTGGCGCGGCTGACCAGTTGGCGGCACGCGGCTTCCGTCTTGCCGATGGTTTCGGCGACTTCGTCATAGTCCGCGTCGAATACCTCGCGTAGCAGGAACGCTGCGCGTGCCTCCGGGGTCAACCTCTCGAGCAGCATCAGAAAGGCCACGGAGACGTCGTCGGCGCGTTCCTTGACCCCTTCTGGCGTAGCAGAAGGGTCGGTCATTTCAGGTTCCGGCAACCATATACCTGAATAATGCTCACGTTGAATTTTTGCGGCGCGAAGACGGTCGATGCACAGGCGCGTCGCAACCGCGACGAGCCACGCCTCAACATTTTCGATGGCCTCCCGGGGCGCCGCATGCCAGCGCAGCCAGACGTCCTGCACGATATCTTCGGCCTCGGCAATCGACCCCAGCATCCGATACGCAATCTTGTGTAACCGAGGGCGAAGCCCATTGAAGGCACGAGCGTCGTCATTCATGAACATGATCTCTCCAGCCGTGTGAATACATGAGCGCCGGTCCAATAACGCTCCGACACCAGGATATTGCCACGCATGGAATTGAAGTGGCCGTGTGAGACGTTGTTGGCCGGATGGTCCGAGCATAGTGCGACGCCGGAATCGAACCTGGCCGTCAGCATATGCATGTCTTGCCCTCAACAGAAGACCAAAAACGGACGCTTCGGTGTTGTCTAAAGAACAACAGTCACAACTTGGGTCAACCATTTAGCATGAAGTCTGACGAAAGATTTTTCGGTCATATGTCACAGAATTCGAGCGTGCAACGTCTTAGTGGGGAGCGGTCCGGACGGTACCAATTGGACGAGGAACGTGGCGCTGCTGGGTGCGCACGTTGTCCGCGTCCTTTTTCACTACTCACCTACGGTAGCCTGAGACACAAAAATGCACCTTGGAAAATCCTATAAGCTATTGGAGTTTTTGATCTGGACTCGGCGACAAATCTACGGACTTCTCGTTTGCGGTTCTGTACCGGTCGTTCTGTACAAGTTTTTCGGTCTTACATGGCTGTCGGTACCTCTGACGATTGTGGTTTTGCTCGGAACCGCAACGTCGTTTATCGTTGGCCTCAAAAACGTTCAGACATACAACAGGGCAATGGACGCCCTCGACATCTGGATTGACATCTTGAGCAGAAGCCGCCGCTGGGGCCAGGCCGCACGGGATCTTGTCAAAGACGAAGACATTTCCCGAAAACTGGTGTATCGACACCTTGCCTGGCTGACCGCGTTGAGATATGAACTGCGTCGACCCCGTATCTGGGAAAGCACGAGCAGGCGTCCCAACGCTGAATATCGTCGGTTCTATCGTGTGCCGGAGTGGGAAAGAGACATTAGCGAATTATTGCCAGAATATTTGTCTCCCTCGGAAACCGCGCAAGCCCTTTCCTCCACTTCTATCGCTACATTCATTCTGAGCCTGCAAGGCGCTTCGCTCAAGATGCTTCACATTGCGGGGCACCTGAATTCAAGCTTCTATATGGAGCTCCAAAAGGCGGTTGGGGATTTCATGGATCTCCAGTCGAGATCGGAACGTTTCAAGAATTTCCCCTATCCACGTCAATATGCAACGGTCAGTTCGCTATTCGTGAGGTTCTTCTGTTTGCTTTTTCCATTCGGGCTGCTTCACGAATTCGATAAGCTGAATGATGGAGTGAGTGGCTTCATGCATGGCAACATGGTATGGCTGGTGGTGCCATGCAGTGTCGCGGTATCGTGGATGTACACGTCGCTCGAACAAGTTGGGGAAAGCACGGAGAATCCGTTTGAAGGCGGCGCAAATGACGTTCCCATTTCAACGCTGTGTCGCATCATTGAGCGCGATCTGAAAGAGATGCTCGGAGAACATGCGGACGATCTATCGAGCCAGCCAATCATTGCGCTATAGAGAATACCGGCACAAGCGTCGGGGCTGCCTAGCGGGAACTTCATCGATTACTTGACATCTAAACTATCTAAGCCTAAATTATCCCCATCGGCAGCGTTCACATTTGGGGAACAAGCATGCGCATCGTTTGTATTGGCGGCGGCCCGGCCGGGTTGTACTTCGGTCTGTTGATGAAGGGCCGTAACCCGGCCTACGATGTCACGGTAGTCGAGCGCAATCGCCCCTACGACACCTTCGGCTGGGGCGTCGTCTTCTCCGACCAGACGCTCGGCAACCTGCGCGCCGCCGACGCCCCCAGCGCCGACGCGATCCTCGGCGCCTTCAATCACTGGGACGACATCGAGATCAATTTCCGCGGGCAGCAAATCCGTTCGTCGGGTCACGGCTTTTGCGGCATCGGCCGTAAGCGCCTGCTGAATATCCTGCAAGCGCGCTGCGAAGAACTGGGCGTGAAGCTGGTCTTCGAAACCCAGGTTACGGACGACAGCGTCTACGAAGCCGATCTGATCATCGCCTGCGACGGCGCCAACAGTGCGATCCGTCAAAAGTACGCGGCCACGTATCGCCCCGCCGTCGACATGCGCGATTGCCGCTTCGTGTGGCTCGGCACGAAAAAACTTTTCGACGCTTTCACCTTCGCCTTCGAAGAAACCGAATTCGGCTGGTTCCAGGCGCATGCCTATCGTTTCGACGATCAGACTTCCACTTTCATCGTTGAAACGCCGGAGCGCGTGTGGCGCGCCGCCGGTCTCGACGAAATGAGCAAGGAAGACAGCATTGCCTTTTGCGAAAAGCTGTTCGCCAAGTATCTGGACGGCAATGCGTTGCTGTCGAACGCGGCGCATTTGCGCGGCTCGTCGCAATGGATTCGCTTCCCACGCGTGGTCAACGAAGAATGGGTGCATTGGCGCGGCAACGCGGACGGCACCCAAACGCCTGTCGTCCTCATGGGCGACGCCGCGCATACTGCCCATTTTTCGATCGGCTCGGGTACCAAACTCGCACTCGAAGATTCGATTGAACTCGCCAACAGCATCCGCGCGCATCCCGGCGATCTCGCCGCTGCCTTGAAGGACTATACGGACGTCCGCAGCATCGACGTATTGCGTATTCAGAATGCCGCGCGCAATTCGACGGAATGGTTCGAGCATGTCGACCGCTATACGTCGTTCGAGCCGGAACAGTTTGCGTATTCGCTGCTCACGCGCTCGCAGCGCATTTCGCACGAAAATCTGCGTGAGCGCGACGCCAACTATCTATCCGGCTTCGAAGACTGGCTGGCCCGGCGCTCAGGCGTGGAACGCGCGCCGGAGAAGCATTCCGTGCCGCCCATGTTCACGCCCTTCACCTTGCGCGGCGTCACGTTGAAAAACCGTGTGGTGGTGTCGCCCATGGCGCAATATTCGGCCGTCGACGGCATTGCGGGCGACTATCACCTGATGCATCTCGGCGCCCGTGCAATGGGCGGTGCGGCGCTCGTCATGACGGAAATGACCTGCGTCTCGCCCGAAGCGCGTATCACGCCCGCGTGTCCCGGCATGTATGCGCCTGAACATGTCACCGCGTGGAAGCGTATTGTGGATCTCGTGCACCGTCAGTCGGATGCGAAGATCGGCATTCAACTCGGCCATTCCGGCGCGAAGGGCTCGACTCGCGTCGCATGGGAAGGCATCGATCAACCGCTGACGGAAGGCAACTGGCCGCTCGTCTCGGCATCGCCGCAACAATATCTGCGCGGCGTCAGCCAGCATTCGCGCGAAGCCACGCAAAACGAGTTGCGCGAAATCGAAGCGCAATTCGTCCGCGCTACGCAAATGTCCGCCGAAGCAGGTTTCGACTGGCTCGAACTGCATTGCGCGCACGGCTATTTCCTGTCGAGCTTTCTGTCGCCGCTGACCAATCATCGCACTGACGAATACGGCGGTTCGCTGGAGAATCGTCTGCGCTACCCGCTGCAGGTTTTCAAGGCGATTCGCGCGGTGTGGCCGCAAGACAAACCGATTTCCGTGCGTATTTCCGCGAACGACTGGGTCGAAGGCGGCACCACGCCCGACGACGCGGTCCAGATCGCGCGAGCCTTCAAGGCCGCCGGCGCCGACATGATCGACGTGTCGTCGGGCCAGGTCAGCAAGGAAGAAAAGCCCGTATTCGGCCGCATGTTCCAGACGCCGTTCGCCGACCGCGTTCGCAATGAAGCGGGAATCGCGACCATCGCGGTCGGTGCGATCTCCGAGGCGGATCACGTGAACAGCATCATCGCCGCAGGCCGCGCGGACCTGTGCGCGATTGCCCGCCCGCATCTGGCCAATCCCGCCTGGACGTTGAACGAAGCAGCCAAGATCGGCTATTTCGACGTGACATGGCCGAAGCCCTATACCGCGGCGAAATCGCAACTCGAACGCAACCTTGAACGCGAGCGCGCCCAAGCCGCTGCGAACGTGGGTCTGTCGCCGCAAGAACGTGCGCAACGCGCCGAAGGAACCACGTGAACACACTCCATTCGACGCTCGCCGGGCAGCACGCAGTGGTCACGGGGGGCGGCAGCGGAATTGGCGCTGCGATTGCAGAAGCCCTGCTACGCGCTGGCGCGCGTGTCACGTTGATGGGCCGCAACGCGGAGCGGCTCGACGCGCAGCGCGAGAAATGCAGCGCATTGGGCAACGTGGCTTGCATCAGCGTCGACGTCGCGCAAGAAGACTCCGTTGCGAATGCGTTCCGCGAAGCCGGCGCGGTCGATATCCTCGTCAACAACGCGGGGCAGGCGCAGGCCGCACCGTTCATCCACACCGACATGGCGCTCTGGCAGCGCATGCTGGACGTGAACCTCACCGGCGTCTTTCTCGGCACGCGCGCGGTATTGCCCGGTATGCTCGAACGCGGTCATGGCCGCATCGTCAACGTGGCAAGCACGGCAGGACAGATCGGCTATGCGTACGTCGCCGCCTATTGCGCCGCGAAGCATGGCGTGATCGGTCTCACGCGTTCGCTTGCGCTGGAAGTGGCGACCAAAGGCGTCACCGTCAATGCCGTTTGCCCTGGTTATACAGAAACGGAACTGCTGCACGCCTCGCTTGAACAGATCACCAGCAAGACTTCGCGCACCGAACAGCAGGCGCGCGAAACCTTGCTTCGCTCGAATCCGCAACATCGCTTCGTGAGTCCCGAACAGGTCGCCAATGCAGTGCTTTGGCTCTGCCAGCCCGGCTCGGACGCCGTCACGGGGCAATCCCTTTCCATCTCCGGTGGAGAAGTCATGTGACCAAGTCAACGAACATCAGGAAGCCCCCAGCGGCGGCTGAAACGAAACCGCCGCGCAAAGGCGTCGCCAAACCCGCGGAGAACGTCGTGGACCTCGAAATGAGCACGGGCGCGGATAGTCACATGGGCTTGCGTCTGTGGCTGCGCATGCTGACCACGACCAATCTCGTGCAGGCCGAATTGCGCAAGCGCCTGCGCAACGAATTCGATACCACATTGCCGCGTTTCGATTTGATGGCGCAGTTGGAGCGTCATCCGGAAGGCCTGAAGATGACCGAGCTTTCCCGTCGTTTGATGGTGACGGGCGGCAACATCACCGGCATTACGGATCAGCTCGAGAAAGAAGGACTCGTGTCACGCGACACCGACCCGAACGACCGCCGCTCGATCAGCGTGTGCCTGACACCGGCGGGTCGCAAGGCGTTCGACAAGATGGCGGTCGCGCATGAGCAATGGGTAGTCGAACTGTTCGGTGGTTTGAGCCTCGATGAAAAATCGCGCACTCATCAGCGTCTCGGCAAACTCAAGAAACATCTGCTCGACAGTCTGAAAGACTGATTCGCATCGAAACGAGGAGACATTCATGACACGATCCAACGCCGACGCCCTACTGGCCGGCAACCGCCTCACGTTGGCGAACTATGAAGCGCGGCACTTCGGCTGGTCGGTCGCCGACAAAGTCGCGACGATCACGCTGAATCGCCCCGAACGCAAAAACCCGCTGACCTTCGAGTCGTATGCGGAATTGCGCGACCTGTTCCAGCAATTGACCTATGCGACCGACGTCAAAGCAGTGGTCATTCACGGTGCAGGTGAAAACTTCTGTTCCGGCGGCGACGTGCACGACATTATCGCGCCGCTGATCGATCTGCCCATGCCGGAGCTGCTGCTCTTCACGCGCATGACCGGCGATCTCGTGAAGGCCATGCGCCATTGTCCGCAGCCGGTGATCGCGGCCGTCGACGGCGTTTGCGCCGGTGCCGGCGCCATCCTCGCGATGGCGTCCGACATGCGGCTCGGCACCGCCCGCAGCAAGCTCGCCTTTCTGTTCTCCCGAGTCGGCCTCGCCGGCTGCGATATGGGCGCTTGCGCGATCCTGCCACGCATCATCGGCCAGGGGCGCGCCGCCGAACTGCTCTTCACTGGCCGCTCGGCAAGCGGCGACGAAGGCCACGCATGGGGTTTCTACAACCGGTTGTGCGAACCTGCCGCGCTGCTTGAAGACGCGCAGAAGCTCGCCGCCGATCTCGTCGCGGGTCCGACCTTCGCGCATGGCATCACGAAGAAAATGCTGCATCAGGAATGGAGCATGAGCATCGACGAAGCGATCGAATCGGAAGCGCAAGCGCAGGCGATCTGCATGAGCACGCGCGATTTCGAACGTGCATATAGCGCGTTTGCTGCGAAGTCGCGTCCTGTGTTCGAGGGAGACTGAATTGAGCGCCAACACCGAACTGGATCTGCATAGCGCGCTGGCGTGGCCATTCTTCGAGCCGCGCCATCGCGAACTGGCCGCGGGTATCGAAGCGTGGTGCCACGCGAACCTTTCGCACCAGGATCACAAGGACGTGGACGCCACCTGCCGTCATCTGGTGCGTGAACTCGGCGCGGCGGGCTGGCTGACATATGGCGTGGGCGGCGTAGCCTACGGCGGCCACGGCGACACGATCGACACGCGCGCCGTCTGCCTGCTGCGCGAAACACTCGCCAAACACTCCGGACTTGCGGACTTCGCACTGGCGATGCAAGGACTCGGTTCGGGCGCCATCTCGCTCGGCGGCACGCACGAACAAAAGGCGCGCTATCTGCCGCGCGTCGCCAACGGCACGGCTATCGCGGCGTTCGCGCTGTCCGAGCCCGAGGCTGGATCGGACGTCGCCGCCATGGCGCTCTCCGCTCGCGAAGACGGCGACGCCTACGTGCTCGACGGCGACAAAACGTGGATCTCTAACGGCGGCATCGCCGATTTCTATGTGGTGTTCGCGCGAACCGGCGAAGCCCCGGGCGCACGCGGCATCAGCGCATTCATCGTGGATGCGGATACGCCGGGGCTGGAAATCGCCGAGCGCATCGACGTGATCGCGCCGCATCCGCTCGCGCGTTTGCACTTTGCTGGAGCGCGCGTACCGCGCAGCCAGATGCTCGGTGCGCCCGGCGAAGGCTTCAAGCTCGCCATGCGCACGCTGGATATTTTCCGCACGTCGGTGGCGGCGGCGTCGCTCGGTTTTGCTCGTCACGCGATGGCCGAAGGTCTCACGCGGGCCGCCTCGCGCAAGATGTTCGGGCAGACGCTTGGCGATTTTCAACTGACGCAAGCCAAACTCGCACAGATGGCCTTGACCATCGACAGCAGTGCGTTGCTGGTCTATCGCGCGGCCTGGTTGCGCGACCAGGGCGAAAACGTCACACGCGAAGCCGCGATGGCGAAATGGCACGCGAGCGAAGGCGCGCAACAGGTGATCGACGCCGCCGTGCAACTCTATGGCGGCATGGGCGTGCAAAGCGGCACGGCCGTCGAGATGCTGTATCGCGAGATTCGCGCGCTGCGCATTTACGAAGGCGCAACCGAAGTACAGCAACTGATTGTCGGACGCGATCTGTTGAAAGCACATGCTGCCGCCACTGCCGGAGCCCATACGCAATGAGCGCATCTTTCGAACGGCCCGTGCGGATCCGCTTCTCGCATTGCGACCCGGCCGGCATTGTGTTTTTTCCGCAATATCTGGTGATGACCAACGCGCTGGTCGAAGACTGGTTCAACGAAGGTCTGCACATCGACTACGCGCAGATGATCGCTCAACGCCGCGTCGGCTTGCCGATCGTCAAACTCGATTGCGAGTTTTCGCGGCCGAGCCAGATGGGCGAAACGATCACGCTGACTCTCAAGGTCGAGGCGATCGGCCGTCGCTCGATCAGGATCGAGATTGTCGGCCATTGCAACGGCGAAACCCGCTTCCGCGCGAAACAGGTGCTCGTCACGACTTCGCTAGAAATCGGCACCTCCATTGATATTCCCACCGACATCGCGAGCGCGCTCGCGACGTTCGCCCCACAGCCCGACTCCATTGAGGCGCATCGCTCATGAAAAAAGCTCTTCTCCCCGCCGGCTGGGTCAAACCGCGTGGCTACGCGAATGGCGTCGCGGCGACCGGCACACAGGTGTTCATTGCCGGCCAGATCGGCTGGGACGAACAGGCGCGCTTCCAGACCACCGACTTCGCCGCGCAAGCCATCCAGGCGCTCAAGAATGTGATCGCCGTTTTGCACGAAGCGGGCGGCAAGCCTGAGCACCTGGTGCGATTGACGTGGTACGTCACCGACAAACGCGAATATCTCGCGTCCTTGAAAGACATCGGCCGCGCGTTTCGCGAATTGATCGGCGACTACGACATCGCGATGAGCGCGGTGCAGGTCGTCGCGTTGATCGAAGACGAAGCGAAAGTCGAAATCGAGGCGACCGCCGTGGTCCCGCAGTAACAGAGCAACAAAGCACACGAAAAGAAACCACCAAGCCAACCGAAGCGCATTTAGCCGGCTCAACGCCCGGGAGACCATGATGGAACCGTCAGCACACGTCGATACCTTCGCGCGCGACAATCTTCCGCCGCAGGATCAATGGCCTGTCTTTCTGCTCGACAACCCTGACGTTGCCTACCCGGCGCGCTTGAACTGCGCGACGGAGTTGCTCGACAGAACCATTGAGGCGGGCCACCGCGATCGTCCCGCGATCTGGTCCGATGTGGACGGCGCCCCACGCGCCACGACGTATGGTCAACTGTTGGCGCTGGTGAATCGCAGCGCGCATGTGCTGGTCGATGAAATGGGGTTAAAGCCCGGCAACCGTGTTCTGCTGCGTGGGCCAAACTCGCTGCATATGGCCGTGACGGCACTCGCGGCGCTCAAGGTCGGCCTCGTCGTGGTGCCGACCATGCCTTTGCTGCGAGCCAAGGAACTGAAACAGATCATCGACAAGGCGCAGGTTAGCGCGGCGTTGTGCGACGCCCGCCTGACCGCCGAACTGGCACGCTGCACCGATCCGCAAGACGAGTTCTATTGCGCAGGCCTGAAGCAAACGCGCCTCTTCCACGACGACGCACCGGATTCGCTCGACACGCTCGCGATCAACAAGCCCGACCACTTCACCGCGTGCGACACCGCCGCCGACGACGTCTGCCTGATCGCGTTCACCAGCGGCACGACGGGCGCGCCGAAGGGCTGCATGCACTTTCATCGCGACGTCGTCGCCATGTGCGATCTGTTTCCGCGTCATGTGCTCAAGCCCACGTCGAACGATATTTTTTGCGGCACGCCGCCGCTCGCGTTCACGTTCGGCCTCGGCGGCTTGCTGTGCTTCCCGTTGCGCGTGGGCGCTTCCACGGTGCTGATCGAGAAGCTCACGCCCGAGACTCTGCTGCAGACCGTTGAGCGGTTTCACGCGACCGTCATGTTCACCGCGCCGACCTTCTACCGGCAAATGGCGCCACTGGTTGCGCACCACGACATCTCGACCTTGAAGAAAACCGTATCGGCGGGAGAAGCGTTGCCCGATTCGACGCGGCGACTCTGGCACGACGCGACCGGTATCGACATGATCGACGGTATCGGCGGCACCGAGTTGATCCACATTTTCATTTCGGCGCAGGGTAACGAAATTCGCCCGCATGCGATAGGCCGCGCCGTGCCGGGTTACGTGGTGCAGGCCGTGGATGACGACATGCAACCGGTCGCGCCTGGCACGATCGGCAAGCTCGCGGTACGTGGCCCGACCGGCTGCCGCTATCTCGCCGACGAACGGCAAATGAAGTTCGTGCGCGACGGCTGGAATCTGCCCGGCGATTCGGTCTATCTCGACGAGGACGGCTATGTGTTCTACCAGGCGCGCGCAGACGACATGATCGTCTCCGCCGGCTACAACATCTCCGGCCCTGAAGTGGAAAGCGTCTTGCTGCAACACGACGCGGTGTCCGAATGCGGCGTGATTGGCGTGCCCGATGAAACCCGCGGCCAGATCGTCAAAGCGTTCGTCGTGGTCAATCCCGGTTACGTCGCGGACGGCAAGCTGGTCGCGCAACTACAGGATTTCGTGAAAACTAGCGTGGCGCCGTATAAGTATCCACGCGAAATCGTTTTCGTCGATGCACTGCCCCGTACCGAAACCGGCAAGCTCAAACGGTTCGAGTTGCGTACGATGGGTTAGTGCGCATTTCCCGGGCAACCATCCTGCACGGGAGCGCAGACTCACCGCATGGCCGCCACTTTCATGGCGGCCATGTCGATCGATCCGCGAACGATTAAATGTTCGATATGCGGTCGATGGCGAGATCGAGAAACGCCCGCAATCTGCCCAACCTGCGCAGATCGCGATGGTAGCCAAACCACACATCTCGTCCTGGCGGCGCTTCCCCAAGATCGATTCGTTCGATCCCGGCGGTGTTGTCGCCCAACGGGCAAGGCAGAACAGCCAGCCCGCCTCGTTCCGCGCACATGCGCGCCTGCGCCTCGCGGTTGTTGCTGCCGAAAGCCACATGCGCGTTCGGCAAAACTTCACGCAGCCATTTCACGTCGGGTAGCGTTTCAAAGGCGCTGTCCATGGTGAGCAGCGCGTATCCCGTACCGTCGCCGCGCTGCGGCGGCACGATGTTCAACGGGCCGTACAACGCGTAGTCCATTTTGATGAACTTGCGCTGGATGACGTCGGCTTCATCGAACGGCGTGATCCGGAATAGCAGATCGGCGTCGCGACGCGCCAGATTGAGCCGCCGCGAATCGGTCACGAGTTCGATCGACACCAACGGGTTCACACGCAGAAACTCCGCGACGACCGGCGTCAACACATGCACGCCAAACCAGTCCGACGACGAAATCCGCAGCAAGCCGGTAAGTTGCTGTTGCTTCCCCGCTAACGCGCGCTCGAACGCGTGCGCTTCGTCTTCCATCCGCTCGGCAGTGGCGAACACGGCGGAGCCCTCTTCCGTCAGCACGAAGCCGTCCGCTGTGCGCTGAAACAGCGTCTGCCCGACCGATGCCTCCAGCATCCGCAGCCTGCGGCCGATAGTCGGCTGGGTCTGGCCAACCTGCCTTGCGGCGCGGCCCAACGTTCCCTCGCGGGCAATTGCCAGAAAGATCCGAACGTCGTTCCAGTCCATATATATCCATGCAATTTTGTTTAGACAACGTGCAAAAACGTCGATTTACATACTTTCTCGCATGAACCACTATTAATCAAGCCGTTCCGGCACACCATCGAGAGAAATGTCATGACTATGCAAGCGCTTGTGCTCAACCGTTACAACGGTCCTCTGGAACTTACCGACCTCCCGACGCCGACAGCCGAACGCGGGCAGGTGTTGGTGCGCGTGAAGGCTGCCGGCCTCAATCCGCTGGACACCAAAATCCGCTCGGGTAACGCCGCGCATGCGAAGCACCCGCTGCCGCTGGTGCTTGGCATCGACATGGCCGGGACTGTCGAGGCAGTCGGCGAAGGCGTGAGCGGCTTCAGCGTCGGCGATGACGTATACGGCATGACCGGCGGTGTGGGTGGCTTGCAGGGCTCGCTTGCGCAGTTCCAGGCCGTGGACGCACGATTGCTCGCTCATAAGCCGAAGAATCTCTCGATGAAAGAGGCCGCGGCGATTCCTTTGAGCTTCATCACTTCCTACGAAGGCATCGCGGACCGGGCGAAGTTGCAGGCGGGTCAAACGGTGCTCGTGCAGGGCGGCGCAGGAGGCGTCGGCCATGTTTCGGTTCAGCTGGCGATTGCGATGGGCGCACAGGTCTTCGCGACGGTCAGCGCAAAGGATCTGGACGTGATCAAAGCGTATGGCGCTACGCCGATTGACTATCGTGCGAACTCGGTCGAAGCGTATGTCGATGCGTTGACCCAAGGCGAAGGGTTCGATCTCGTCGCCGATACCGTGGGTGGCGCTTCACTCGATGCTTCGTTCAAAGCCGTTAAGCAATTTGGTCACGTTGTCAGCGCATTGGGCTGGGGAACGCATGCGTTGGCTCCGTTGTCTTTCCGTGAGGCCACGTATTCGGGTGTCTTTACGCTGTCGCCGCTGCTCACCGGCAAACATCGCGAGCACCACGGCGACATGCTGCGTATAGCGGCCCGACTCATCGAGGAAGGCAAGCTGGTGCCGAAGCTGGACTCACGCAGTTTCGACTTCGGCAACGTGGAGCTTGCTTACCAGTCGATTGTCGATGCGACGAACACCGGAAAGATCGTGGTCGACGTGAAATAAGAACCGGGCGGGAATGTACCGTACGACGAAACGGGTCGCGCATTCGCGGGATTTCGGGAAAAATAGCGAGGCGTCGTAGAGATACCCTCGCGTCATCGTTATTGCCGGTGCATTGCCGCATAGCGAAACCGGCAAGCTCGAACGCTTCGAGTTGCAGACGATGGCCTGGCTCACATTCCCCAGGCAATCATTTTGCGTGGGATCGTTTTGCATGGGAGACACACCGCATGACCGCCTCTTTCATCGAAGTCGTCGCCCAGGATGGCGGCCGGTTCAACGCCTACGTCGCCCGTCCGGCGCAAGGGTCGGGACCGGGACTCGTGCTGCTGCAGGAAATTTTCGGCATCAACGACATCATGAAGGCGACGGCCGACCGCTTCGCCGAAGAAGGTTACGTCGTGCTGGTGCCGGACCTGTTCTGGCGGATCAAACCGGGCATCGATCTCGGTTATGGCGAGGCCGACATGAAACAGGCGCTCGATTATCTCGGCCAGTTCGACACAGACCTGGCCATCGACGATATCGCCGCCACCATCGCGGCGTTGCGCACCCTGCCCGAACAGGCCGGCAAGGTAGGCACAGTGGGTTACTGTCTTGGCGGCAAGCTCGCGTTCCTGAGCGCCGCGCGCACCGATATCGACTGCGCGGTCAGCTACTACGGCGTGGGCCTCGAAGCGTATCTGGATGAAGTGCCGGCGATTCGCTGCCCGATGGTGTTTCACTTCCCCGAAAACGACTCGCACTGTCCGCCGGCAACCCGCGAACGGATCAGCGCGGCGTTACGTACGCGGCCGCAGATCGAGCAATACGTGTATCCCGGTTGCGATCACGCGTTTGCCGCGCCGTCGCGCCCGCAATACGACAAACCCGCCGCGATGATGGCGTATTCGCGCACGCTTGCGCTGCTGCGCAAAGTGCTGGGGCCCGTCTACGATCTCAACGCGCTGTGGGAAGCTCACTGCTATTACGAGTTCGCCACGCGCGACGTGGACGCCGTCATGCCGACCATGGTCGCGCAGCCCTACGTCAATCACGTTCCGACCATGACCGGCGGTGTCGGCCATGACAACCTGAAGCGCTTCTATACGCATCACTTCGTCAACTCGAATCCCGCCGATACGAAGCTGATTCCGATTTCGCGCACCATTGGCGCGGATCGTATCGTCGATGAATTCATTTTTAGCTGCACACATAGCTGCGAGATCGACTGGTTACTACCGGGCGTCGCTCCAACCGGTAAGTATTTCGAGGTGCCCATGCTGGCTGTCGTGTGTTTTCGCGGCGACAAGCTCTATAACGAGCACATCTATTGGGATCAGGCTTCCGTACTCGTGCAGGTCGGCTTGCTGAACCCCGAGGGACTGCCGGTCGCCGGGATCGAAAGCGCGCGCAAACTGCTCGACGAAACGCTGCCGTCCAATCAGTTGATGGGCGCCAAATCACGCGTGTGAGCTGCGACTAGAGGCCTGCCTCTGCACAACGTCCTTATGATGTGACACTTCATTGGCCAACATCCCCCGACCCATGCTGACCGTTCATCATCTGAACAACTCCCGCTCGCAACGCGTCTTGTGGCTGCTCGAAGAACTTGGCGTGCCCTATGAGATCAAGCGTTACGAGCGCGATCCGAAAACGATGCTCGCGCCGCCCGAGTTGCGCGCGGTGCATCCGCTCGGCAAGTCGCCCGTCATTACCGACGATGGCCAGACTATCGCCGAGTCGGGCGCGATCATCGAATACCTGATCGACAAATACGGGCAGGGACGCTTTGCGCCGGCACCTGCCACGCCGGAGCGGCTGCGTTATACCTACTGGCTGCACTACGCGGAAGGTTCGGCGATGCCGCCGCTGCTGCTCAAACTCGTCGCGCTGCGCATTGCCAGCGCGCCGATGCCGTTCTTCGCCAAGCCAATTGCGCGCAAGATCGCCGCCACACTGCAATCGAGTTTTATCGATCCGCAGTTGAAGCTGCACCTCGGCTATATCAATCAGGAGTTGAGCAAGACCGGCTGGTTCGTCGGCAACGACTTCACGGCGGCGGACGTGCAAATGAGTTTTCCGCTCGAAGCCGCCACGGCGCGCGGCGGTATGGAAGGCCAGATTCCGGCGGTGGTCGATTTTCTCAAGCGCATTCATGCAAGACCGGCTTATCAGCGGGCGCTGGAACGTGGCGGCAAGTACGAATTGCTTGGCGGCGATTGAGATCTGCGCGGCCCTGGAAATCGTAGTTGTGGGCCAAAAGTCGCGGATGCTAGACTGGAAAATCCGATTGTCGGAAATGCGTCTCGTCAAACGCGTTTTTGACGACACGTTTTGCTAGCGCGTTTCGTCAGCGCTTTTCGTCCTCAACGCATGGCCCACTGGCTGGTCGGCGCTGCGCCGGGTTGCGTTTCTTTTGGCGCGTTGCCGACTTCAGCAGCCGCGCATCCGGCATCCATCGACCACGGCCAAGGAGCCGCCCGCATGACCCATTCCATCCACGGCAACAAACGCTGGCTCGCACTGATCGTGCTGTGCCTTGGCGTGCTCATGATCGTGCTCGATACCACGATCGTGAACGTTGCGCTACCGTCCATCGCGGCGGATCTCGGTTTTACCGAAACGTCGCTCGTGTGGGTGGTCAATGCGTACATGCTGACCTTCGGCGGCTGTCTGCTGCTCGGTGGACGGCTCGGTGATCTGTATGGACACCGCAAGTTGTTTCTTATCGGCATCACGTTGTTTACGTTGGCGTCGCTTGCGTGCGGCATTTCGAACTCGCAAGTGCTGCTCGTGTGCGCGCGGGCCGTTCAAGGTGTGGCGGGCGCTATCGTCTCTGCTGTTTCGCTATCGCTCATCATGAATCTGTTCACCGAACCCGGCGAGCGAGCGAAAGCCATGGGCGTGTACGGCTTCGTGTGCGCGGGCGGCGGCAGCATCGGCGTGTTGCTCGGTGGGTTGCTCACCAATCTGCTGAGCTGGCACTGGATCTTTCTCGTCAATCTGCCGATCGGCATCGCTGTGTACGCACTGTGTGTTGCGCTGTTGCCGTCGGCGCGCGGGCATGCGCATGGAGAGAAGCTCGACGTGGCCGGCGCGGTGTCCGTCACCGTTTCGCTGATGCTCGCCGTCTATGCCGTCGTGAATGGCAATGAAGCTGGGTGGACTTCGGCGCAGACGCTCGGCTTGCTGTTCGCCGCGTTGGCGCTGCTTGCCGTGTTTCTGGTGATCGAATCGCGCGTCCAGCACCCGTTGATGCCGCTCGGTCTGTTCCGCTTGCGCAATGTTGCGACGGCGAACGTGGTCGGCGTGCTGTGGGCGGCTGCGATGTTTGCGTGGTTCTTTATTTCCGCGCTGTATCTGCAGCGCGTGCTCGGTTATCGGCCGTTGCAGGTCGGGCTCGCGTTTTTGCCGGCTAATCTGATCATGGGGTTCTTTTCGCTTGGGCTGTCGGCGCGGGTGGTGATGCGCTTCGGGCTGCGTGTTCCGCTTGCGGTAGGGCTGCTGGTCGCGGCGTGCGGTCTTGCGTTGTTTGCCCGAGCGCCGGTTGGCGGCAGCTTTGTGCTCGATGTCATGCCGGGGATGATTTTGCTGGGCTTCGGCGCCGGTATTGCGTTCAATCCGATGCTGCTGGCCGCTATGAGCGATGTCGATCCGAGTGATTCAGGACTCGCGTCCGGAATCGTTAATACGTCGTTCATGATGGGTGGCGCGCTTGGGCTTGCGGTACTGGCGAGTCTTGCTGCGGCGCGGAGTGAGGCGATGCTCGGGGCGGGTGATGCCGTGGCCGCGCTGAATAGTGGGTATCACGTCGCGTTTTTGTTCGGGGCGATTTTTGCGGCTGCGGCGGGGGTGATGGGTGGGGTGTTGTTGCGGACGGGGGTGGCGAGTGGAGTTCAACACGAAAGCCACGCTGACCAGCACGCGCCAGCCACAGAAGGGCAGTCGAGAGCCGCTGGAAACAATGCCGCAAGCGAGAATTATTGAGCAGCCGTAGACCTGTTGTCGGGCGGCTGGGTTAGTACGTTTCGATTGGGACTTGTGTGGGAGCAAGGCACTGTTTGACGATGAACGGTCCGAAAGCGATCAGGCTGAGCATGGCGGCTCCAAGCCGCTTCGCTGTTGAAAACCGCAAGCAGGATCAAATACGGCCGCCTGCGTCGAGCTATGCTGGTTCCATGCTGACATGAGATCCCACATGAACCCGGTTGGAAAAGCGCTGTGGTTTATCGAAAGCCACTTTGCCCGCGAGTTGTCACTGGAAGACATCGCCGACTGCGGATGCGTGTCGCGCTTTCATCTGGCGCGCGCCTTCGAAGCGGCTACAGGGTTTTCGGTGATGCGTTATGTTCGCGGGCGTCGGTTGAGCGAATCGGCGCGCCGCCTGGCAAGCGGCGCACCAGACATTCTCGCGGTCGCCATCGAAGCCGGCTACGGTTCTCACGAGGCATTCACGCGCGCATTTCGCGAGCAATTCGGGCTCACGCCCGACGCGCTGCGCGCGCGTGGCCATCTCGACAATCTCGCCCTCGTGGAGCCGATCAAAATGGACGAAACCCTTCTAGCCCATCTCGAACCCCCGCGCTTTGAAGACGGTAAAGCGCTTCTGGTTGCGGGCCTGAGCGAACGCTACACGTGCGAAACCTCCGCTGCGATTCCATCGCAATGGCAGCGCTTCAACCAGTACTTCGGCAAAGTGCCGGGCCAGATAGGCAATGTAGCGTATGGCGTCTGCTACAACGCCGACGACGCCGGCAACATCGACTACCTATGCGGCGTCGAAGTCGGCGATTTCTCGGCCCTGCCACGCGAGCTGAGCCGCTTGCGCATTCCCCCGCAACGCTACGCGGTGTTCAGTCACCGCGAGCATGTTTCGGCCATCCGTCGCACCTGGAACACGATCTGGAATCAATGGTTGCCGGCATCGGGACATGTGCCTGCGGATGCGCCGAATTTCGAGCGATATGACGAGAAGTTCGATCCGGTGAGTGGAATGGGCGGGCTCGAGATCTGGTTGCCGTTGAAGATATGATCGACGCGATTGTCGACACGCGGGTGGATGCGTATCGCCCCCCCACCCACGCATAACCCGCACCCAACCCCACCTCATCAAACATCTCCCGCCCAATACGCGAACGTCGCATTAACGATCGCCGGTTGCAACAGGAAGTCGTGCGCCGCCTGCGCCAGATCTGCCCGCACGGGTTTGATCGTCCCGGCAGCCATCGCCAGCAAGGCGAGTTCGGCCGCGTTCTCCATCGAGACTGCGAGATAAATGCTTTCTTCAATCGAAGCACACGCACAGATATAGCCGTGATTGACAAGCAAAGCCGAGCGCCGGTCGCCTAATGCCGCGCTGATGATTCGGCCTTCTTCATCGTCGATTGGCACGCCGGGCCATTCCTCAAGAAAGCCGCAGTCGTTGTAGAACATGCAGGCGTCCATATGCGCGACCGGCAACGGTATACCCAGCATCGAGAGCGCGCTGATGTGTCGCGGATGCGTGTGCACAATCGCATGAACGTCCGGCCGATGGCGATAAACCCACGTATGAAACCTCACTGCCGGGTTCGGAGTTCCGTCGCCTTCCAACACCGTCAGTTCATCGTCCACCAGAATCATCGATGCGGGCGTCGCCTCTGCAAAGCTTTTTCCGAGAGCCGGCGTCCAGTATCCGCGGTTCGACGCATCGCGCCACGTGATCTGACCGGCGAGACTCGCCATATGACCTTTCGCGTGCAGGATGCGGCAGGCATCGGCGAGTTTTTCGAGTGGGAATGACGCTTGCGCGTTCCCGATGCCCGTAATGGTTGACCGTTGTTTCATTGAATCACTCTCCTTGCGAATGGGGCGGCGTTGGCGTCGTGGGGGCGCTTTTCATCAAACGTGTGCAAAGCACGGCGAGCGCCGCGAGTGCGCCGACATAGATCGCGATCGGCTGCAGACCGTGATATTGCGCCACCAGTGAAGTCGCCACGATCGGCGCCAGCCCGCCACCAATCGCCGCTGCAAACTGAATACCGATCGATATGCCGGAAAGCCTCACATTGACTGGAAACTGCGCGGCAAAGAGTGCCGACTGCGGACCGAATAGCAACGCATAGTTGAACCCTAGCGCAACAGCCACCGCAACCTGTAACGCCGTGAGGCTGCCGCTATCGATCCACCGCAGCAGAGGCACGACGCTAAGCGCCATGACGACAGCGCCGAACATATAGAACCGGCGTACGCCTACCCGGTCGGCCAGCCAGCCGAATAGCGGCAAGGTGACGATCTGGATTGCCGCGCCGATCATGACGGTCTGCAACACCGCGCTACGGCTGAATCCCAAACGCGTCGACGCGTAAGAAACCAGAAATACGGTGAGTACGTAGTAAAGCGTCACTTCGGGAAGCTTCGCGCCGATTGCCAGCAGCAATGACTTCTTATGACGCGTGAGCAATTGCCACAGCGGCACGTCTACCCGCTGTCGCCCGCTTGCGGCTTTTTCGAAGGCGGGCGACTCACCAACGCTTCGCCGTACGAATGCGCCTAGCAAGACCAGCGCGATGCTGGCAAGAAACGGAATACGCCATCCCCAGCTTTGAAAAGCCTCTTCCGGCAGTCGGCTCAAGAGACTGAACGCCGATGTAGAAAGAAGTAAGCCGATCGGCGGACCCATTTGAGGCAGGCTTCCGAAGAGGCCCGCGCGACTGGACGGCGCATGCTCGACTGCCATGAGCACGGCTCCGCCCATTTCGCCGCCCAGCGCGATGCCCTGCAAAATGCGCAGCGCGACGAGCAGCACCGCGGACCACGTGCCGATCACGGCGAAGTTCGGTATCAGACCAATCGCGATGGTAGAAAAGCCCATCAGGAACAGCGAGAAGGTCAGCACGGACTTGCGGCCGAGCCGATCGCCAAAATGCCCGAACAGGATGGCGCCGAGCGGCCGCGCGAACAGCCCGGTCGCGAATGCGCCGAACGACGCGAGTGTCGCGCTCGTCGGGTCGAGGTTGGGAAAGAACTGCCGGTTGAATACGAGCGCGGCGGCCGTGCCGTAGGCGATAAAGTCAAAGCCCTCGATGATCGATCCGACTGTGGCCGAGATGACCGCCTTATAGCGGGCCGGCAGCGGCGATCTGCGCGTTGTTGTGCTCACGCCTTCGAGCGCGGAAAACGGGTCGTTCACGGGTGATCTCCTCACTTCGGTGGTCGGCGGGAGGCGGCCGAACTGGCGTCAGTATTGGTCCGGTGAACGACGCGGGATATGTGCCCAGAAATAACTCTGGATTAACCTGAAGTTATCGCGCCTTGCGGGCCCGCGCGCAAGGCAATTTCAAGTGCGGCGTCGAACGCCCGCGACTGGCCGCGCACGCTGCGTGATATCGCGACCAGCCGGCGCGATGGGACCGCATTCAACGGCGTACGGCGCAGCCCACGATCTTCGACCATATCGCGCGGCAAGCTCTCCGGCAGGACAGTCACGCCACCGCTGATCGACACGAGCCGCAAACTTAGTTCGAGCGAATCGCATTCGATATACGGCTGCACACTGCCGCCCAGCGATCGTTCGACCATGCGGCGCAACGCGTAAGGTTTTGGCGGAAGGATCAGTTTCAGCGCGGCCAGGTTGGTCAATGCATGCGCGTCGGTATCGTCGTCCGCGGCGGTGTACAAGGCCAGCCGCTCTTCGAAAAGCGGTTCGCTGATTAGATCCGGCACATCCACTGCGGACTCGTAGACGAAGCCGATATCCGCTTTGCCGCGCTCCACGCTTTCGACCACGTTCGCGGAACTGTCGCAGTGAATAGTGAGGTGAACATCGGGATAGAGCGCGAGCATCTGCCGGCTCAACTCCGGAATGAAATACGCAATCAACGTTTGAACGGTTGCAATGCGCAGGGTCCCGCCATGCCGCGACAGATGCCCCGAATGTTCGAACGCGGCGTCGAGCGAATTCAGCAGCGGCTCGACTTTCAAAAAGAGCGCTTGACCGTCGGGCGTCAACTGCATGCCGCGGCCGTGGCGAAGAAATAGCTTCGTGTCGAGCGCTGCTTCGAGTGCGCGAATCTGCTTGCTCAGAGCGGGTTGCGTGATAGCGAGAATCTCGGCTGCCTCGCGCAGCGAACTCGCCTTCGCTACGGCGACGAACATGCGCAATTGATTGTCCCGGCTGGCAAGCGTTTTCATAGAAAGGAGGATTGGTGGATGAAATGCCGCTGGCGTACATGTTACCCATCCGGCGAGCCGATCGCGGCGGGCAGCATCGATCGACTGCGGATGTTGTCCGTGCAGTCGATGATCACGGCATGGACACGGTTCTATGATTGTCGGCGCTTTATGAGCCGACCCCGATCAGGAACAAGACCACAGCGAGACAGCGGTTGTCGGTAGTCTGGAAGACTGTGCCCAATGAGCTATATCGAGCGATGCGGCGCTGCACCGCATCTGCTTCGGAATGCGCTTCCCGTTCGTTCCGAGCCCTGAAGATTCGCTGCGAACCACAAGCAAAGGTTCATGAGCGCACAGATGGCGCCGCGGCTAACAAGCCGCGCAGAAACACCATGATCATATGGCCGATAGGTGCGTCGGAAAGCAGCGACCGCTGCAAAGCGAGGCCCTGCGAAAGCCCCATGAAGGACGCCGCCAAGACGGTCGGCGATTCGGGCGGCACTTTTTCCAGTCTGGCGAAGATCTGCCCGATGCAGTAGGCAAGGCCATCACGGTGAGCGTCCAGCAACGCCTGTGAGGCTTCTTCAAAAACGGGATTGCGACGTCCCTGAAGCTTGAATTCAACGCCCAACACCGACCACTCGGGCTCGGCATCGAGTGTCTGCGCCCAGACTTCCAACGCGCTCAAAATGTCGTCCGCGGACGCGGATGGGTCATTCAACGTACGGACGATATCGCCCACTTGCGCCTTAGACCGCTCTCGCATCAATTCGACGAACAGCTCTTCCTTGCTCGCGAAATTCGAATAGAAAGCGCCCTGCGTGTAGCCGGCTTCGGCCGCGATATCTCTTAGAGAAGTGGCGCCGAAGCCTCGCTCGACAAACAGCCGCTTCGCCGCGGCAAGCAAATGCGCGCGCGTTTGCAATCGGCTTTCTTCGCGGCTCAGGCGCGGGGGTGGGGTCGCCTTCTTCATGGCCGGAAGGATATCAGTTGATATTTAAAATTCAACTGGCTATTATTACGAATCCATTTCGCATATCACTTGATATGCGAAATCAGGAGCCTCGGGTGGTCCTCTGAGCGTGCTTACGTAACGCGATGAGGCGAGCCTGCGGAGTCAGCGTGCGAGCCAACCGCAAAGACCAGGGCGCAATGCAACAACCCGGTCATGTACTACGGAAAGAAAGCATGAGCAGCAGGGTAAAGATGTTGAAGCAGCAACTCGCGCAACTCGATGAGCGGATATCGGTCGCCTGGCAGCAGGAACAGAAAGCCGCGATCGAACACGTCCGGCAGGTCATGAACTTCTTCAACCTCGTGCCTAACCAGTTGCGCGTCGACCGGCGCGGCAGGTACAACACCAGGCCGCCTCAAATGAAGTATCAGGACCCCGTCACCGGCGCGACGTGGAGCGGCCGTGGCCGCGCGCCTTCGTGGATCCGCAACCGGCGCTACGACGATTTTCTGGTTAAGCAGCCTGACGACGCCGGATCGAACTAAGGGTTGCAGACGTTCAAGCGTATTCCATGCACCCTTGATCCGCGAGTTTGATAAGGATGCCTATCTCTTTGCGAATCGTCGTGGTACGCACGGAGTAACGTCGATCAAGCCGCCCGCCCTCAGGCAAGCGTTCTAATCGAGTTGCTGATACCGCGCGCGCAATCGATCACGGCGGGGGCCAAGCGTGCTTCAGCTTCCGCCGGCGTCCACCGGCTCGTCGGCGCGACGACGTGAACCGCACCGACCGGCCGACGCTCCCCGTCGAGCACCGGCGCCGCGATCGTCATATCGCCAATGAACAGTTCCTCGCGGTTCGACGCATAGCCATTGCGCCGTCCGAGCGCGAGCCGCGTCACGATCTCGTCGATATCCGTTACGGTGTACTGCGTATGCGCAACGCGATCGCTCGCGAGCAGCAGCGCATGTGACTCGTTTTCCGGAAGCGCCGCGAGATACGCTCTCCCAGACGCCGTGCAGTACATCGGAATGCGGCTGCCGATCGGCATGTGAATCGGCACGAACTTCATACACACGAAGCGCGCCACGTAGACCATATCGACGCCATCCGGCTCGGTCAGATTGGTCGTCTCGCCGGTGACATTGGTGAGTTCGGAAAGAAACGGATTGGCGACGTCGATCAACGTGTCCGCAGCCAGATAGTTGAAGCCGATCTGCATCACACGCGGCGCCAGTTGATAGCGCCTGGTACGCGGATGCTTACGCACGTAACCGAGTTTCTCCAGCGTGTAGATCATGCGCTGCGCGGAGCTTTTGGTGATGGCCGTGGCCTCCGCGACTTCCGGCAATGTCATCGACCTTCGCTGTGCACTGAACGCGCGCAGCACCGCGATGCCCTTCTCCAGCGACTGATTGAACAGTGCGTCCGGCGTTTCCTCCGGTTCCGGGGACACTTCCGGCGGTGCGCTGAGCGTCTTGCGTGTCATGGAATCACCCAATTGTTCTCTATCGTTGTTGACTCTAGCATATCGAATATCGATACGCAAATTTCGTCCACCGATATTTTTGATTCGAATAATATGCACCAACTGATGGTTACCGATATTCCGACCGACCGTCGTCAACTCGTGGAGAGACTCATGTTCCAGTTCGCCAAACGCTTCGCCAGTGTCTTTGCAACAGGATTGCTGCTCGCCGGTGCGCCGGCCTTGTCGGCAGCCGCCACCACGTACGAGATTGGAGCGACGGCCACCGGTGTGCCGTTCACCTTTCTCGATGTGAAGACCAATTCGATCCAGGGCCTGCTGGTCGATGCGATCACCGCGACCGGCAAGGCGGCGGGCTTCGACGTGAAGATCGAGCAAACCACGTTCTCCGCGTTGATTCCGTCGCTGACCACGAAGAAGATCGACATCATCTCGGCAGCCATGCTGAAAACGCCGGCGCGCCAGCAGGTCGTCGATTTCTCCGACACCGTGTACTCCTATGGCGAAGGCCTGATCGTGCGCGCCGACGATAAAGGACAGTACACGTCCATGGACGACCTCAAGGGCGAAGTGGTCGGCGCGCAGGTCGGCACCGCGTTCGTCGATGCGTTGAACAAGAAGGGCATCTTCAAGGAAGTGCGCACCTACGATTCAGTCGCCGACATCATGCGCGACGTCGCACTCGGCCGCATCAAGGCGGGCTTCGGCGACCATCCGATTCTGGCCTACCAGCTTCAGCACAATCCCAATCCGCAATTGCGCCTCGTCAGTGGCTATCAACCGTCGGTGAAAGGCCAGGTGTGTTTTGTCGTGCGCAAGGGTGACACGGCGACGCTGGAGCAGTTGAATGCCGGCATCAGAAAGATCAAGGCCGACGGTACGCTCACGCAAATCGTCAAGAAGTGGCAGGTGGAATGACGTCGCTTTCCGAATAAGGAACGTCTGCCATGTTCTTCCAGAACGCCGTCGAGTTTCTGCCGATCCTGCTCAAAGGCGCGGTTGTCACGATCGAGATCACCTTCTGCTCGTTCGTTCTGAGCACCGTGCTCGGCCTCGTGCTCGCGCTGATGCGCGTGTCCAGCAACCGCATCGTATCGAACGCCGCCGCGACTTTTATCAACGTGATCCGCGGCCTGCCCATCATCGTTCAGCTCTTTTACATCTATTTTGTGCTGCCGGACCTCGGCGTGCAATTGTCGGCGTTCCAGGCGGGTTTCATTGGCCTTGGCGTCGCGTACTCGGTGTATCAGGCGGAGAACTTTCGCGCCGGCATTCAGGCGATCGATCACGGGCAGATCGAAGCGGCGCAGTCCATCGGCATGCGCGGCGCAATGATCATGCGGCGCGTGGTATTGCCGCAGGCGTTCCGGATCGCACTGCCGCCATATGGCAATACGCTCGTGATGATGCTCAAGGACTCGTCGCTCGCATCGACTATCACCGTCGCCGAAATGACGCGCGCCGGACAGCTCATCGCATCGTCCACGTTTCAGAACATGACGGTCTTCACGCTGGTCGCGTTGCTTTACCTCGGACTCAGCCTGCCGCTCGTCTATGGATTGCGGCGGCTCGAACGCCGTCTCGGACTGAAGGGAAAACGATGATCAAGGTCGACTCGATTCACAAGCGCTTTCACGATCAGCACGTGCTCAAAGGCGTCAGTCTGAGAGTCGAACGCGGTCAGGTCGTGTGTCTGATCGGTCCGTCCGGATCAGGCAAATCGACGCTGCTTCGATGCATCAACGGACTGGAGCGGCACGACGCCGGCACGATCACGGTGGAAGGCCAGGCCGTCGACGCAGCTTCGAAACAGATCCACGACCTGCGCGCGCAGGTCGGCATGGTGTTCCAGCGCTTCAATCTGTTTCCGCACCGTACAGCGGTGGAAAACGTGTTCGAAGGTCCGGTATTCGTGAGAAAAGAAGCGCGTGCACAGGCACGCGAGCGGGCCCGCCATCTGCTCGAGAAGGTCGGCCTCGCGCATCGCATGGACGCGTACCCCGCCGAAATGTCGGGCGGACAACAACAGCGCGTGGCCATTGCGCGCGCACTGGCCATGGAACCTAAAGCGATCCTCTTCGACGAGCCGACTTCGGCACTTGATCCGGAACTGGTCGGCGAAGTACTGGGCGTGATGCGCCAACTCGCCGACGACGGCATGACCATGATCGTCGTCACGCATGAGATGGGCTTTGCGCGCGAAGTGGCCGATCGCGTGTGCTTTCTTCATGACGGCACGATCCACGAGGAAGGCTCCGCCGCCGATCTGTTCGAACGTCCGCGCAATCCTCGCACTCGCGAGTTTCTCGGCAGGATGCCCACGCTTACCGACGCCCCCCGGATTTGAAAACATCATGAGCCTGGTTGAAGTTGCAAAGCCGTTGCCTCCCTCTTTGTGGGCGGCAACGGCGGAACCCGCGGTCGATACACCGCCGCTAGACGGCTCGGTCACAGCGGACGTGGCGATTGTCGGCGCCGGTTACACGGGTTTGTCGACGGCCTTGCATCTCGCGGAACAAGGCATACGCGTCTGTGTAATCGACGCCAACGAGCCCGGTTGGGGCGCGTCCGGCCGTAATGGCGGCCAGGTGATTCCCGGCCTGAAATACGATCCCGACGAACTCATCCGACGCTACGGCCCACGCGATGGCGATGCGCTCGTGCAAATGGCAGGCGGCGGCGCCGATTCGGTTTTCACGCTGATCGAGCGCCATGGCATTCAATGCAACGCGACTCGCGCCGGCTGGATTCAGCCGACCCATTCGAGCAAGCTGCTCGGCACACTACACAACCGGGCGCAGCAGTGGGCGTCGCGCGGCGCGCCGGTTGAACTGCTCGACCGTGCGCAGATATCGAAGCGGCTCGGCACGGACGCATTCGTCGGCGGTTGGGTCGACCTGCGCGCGGGCAGCGTGCATCCGTTGAGCTATGCGCGCGGCCTCGCGCGCGCGGCGCAAACGGCGGGCGCGGCGATACACAGCGGAACCCGTGCTGCGAGCGTCGAGCGTGGTCCGAAAGGATGGAGGATTCGCACGGCACAGGGTTCGCTCATCGATTCGAAGCAGGTGCTGCTGGCGACCAACGGTTATACGGATGGGCTTTGGCCGCAACTCGCTCAATCCGTGATCGCCGCAAATAGCTTTATCGTCGCAACGAGGCCGCTACCTGATGATGTCGGCGCAACGATTCTGCCCGGTGGCGAAGTGGCTTCCGATTCACGGCGACTGCTGCTCTATTTCCGCAAGGACGCACATGGACGTTTGCTGATGGGCGGACGCGGCCCCTTTCGCGAGCCTCGCAATGCCGCGGATTGGGCGCATCTCGAACGTGCCGCCCGGTTGATGTTTCCACAACTGAAGGACATCGAATACGAATACCGATGGGCGGGTCGTATCGCCATCACCCGCAACTTTTTGCCGCACGTGCATGTGCCGGCAGAAGGGATGACGATCGCGCTGGGTTACAACGGACGCGGCATTGCAATGGCGACGACGTTAGGAAAACATCTGGCCGCTTTGATCGGCGGGACGACACGTGGCTTGCCGCTTCCGCCGACCTCTATCGAACCTGTGCCGTTTCATGCGTTGCAGCGGTTTTATATCAGTGCAGGCGTGGCGTGGTATGGACTGCTCGATGCGCTTTCTTGAAGCATAAGTTCGGGTGTATGCGGTGTGGCTGGCGCAGCTCCTATTGAAAACGGCACGTATCCTTTTCGGCATGAATAAGAGTCGGCGGCACAGCGATTGCTGCGCTTTTGGTCGGGCAGGCGACGACCGTCTGTTTCTTTATTCAGTCCGATAAGGAGGGATGGATCATGAGCAAGGCAATCAGCACATTGATCGCGGCCATCGCCGCACTTACGCTGTCGGGTGGCGCTTATGCACAGACAGCGGGAGGTTCGAACGGCACCGGTTCAGCGGGTAGCACGGCAAGTCCCGCGAATCAGGTGAATCAGCCGAGCAGTGGAATGAGTGGTTATGGCACGCCTGGCGCTACGAATTCGGATAGCGGGATGGCTGCCAAGGCGCCGAATTCGGGTTTGCCGAGTGGCACGAACAGTAGCTCTACATCTGGGACCAGCGCTCCTAAAAGCAACAACACGTTGGCAAGGCCAAGTGTCGTTTCGCCTGCCGCTGGCCAATGAGAGATGTAAAGCTCAAGACCAACCGCGAATATGAGCGTAAGTAATTTCGACTTGCGCCCCACTTCCGCAGCAGCAGGAATGAGTCAATACGACCGGCCTCCACCGGCGCACACTGCCGAGCATTGCAGACATTGAGGACTTCGCCACAGCACGCGCGGTGACGGATGCGTGAGTATCGATGAGGGTCTAACCGATTCACGCCTCGGTGGAGAAGGTCATCACGAGTCAAGGCTCGACTCGTAGCTGACGATTTTCGTCGAAGTCCATCGCGGAGAAATTCGGGTCGGTCATTCGCCATTGGTCGCATGAAGGGCCGCTGCCCGGTCGGACAGCGCTCCCTCGTCTTTTCCTGACATTTTCCTAACGGTCGCACCACTGCACGCTTAGTGGGCGCGCCGTAATCTCAATCGTCCCAATCTTTTAAAAGTATGTGGTCTCTAGGCTGCCAAACAACCGCAGCTGTAACGAGATAGTAAAAGGAATCCTTAACATCGGCGATTTCCTCTACCCATCCCTCATTGCGATTAACCGTTCTCGCTATGTTCGGGATCTAACAGAACAACGCATACAGAGCAAATATGATCTAACCGCTGCGGAGCATCGTCTGCCATGAGCAACTGTCAGTTATATAAATTACAGTCTGCTTTCGTTCGCAACCAATCAGCTGGCTGCGAACAATGCTGCAGAGTGCACATATAACTCGGAACATAAATCAGGAAACCGAATGGATATGGCGACCCAACATGCTCCTGATCTTGGCGGCAACGCATTCATCGGGTCCCCTAGCCGGTTTCCGGAATATCTCTCTTCGTTAGAACGCAACGGTTTTCTTTGCGTACCGGACTTTGCATCGGCTGACGACGTACAGTTCATCAATGCCACACTGCAGAAGCTCCTGCGCGACGGGACGGGTTTCAAGGAAGGCGCTCGGCGCGACCTGGTTGATCCCAACGATTCCCTAGGCTCCGATAGCTTGACCGAACTGGTGTTGCCGCATAACTATGCGCCCGAGCTTCATCAGACACGCTATTTTGCCGACGCCCTTCGGCTCGCGCGCGCCATCCTTGGACCCGAAGCCGAGTTTGCCTTCGACCATGCCATTCTCAAGCCCGCACTGCATGGCGCACAAACGCCGTGGCATCAGGACGAGGCATATCAGTCGGGCCCGGAGCAGGGGCGCCGGCAGATCGCGGTGTGGATGGCAACCTCGGCGGCAACGCTCGAGAACGGGTGCATGCGTTACGTGGCGGGCTCGCATCTGGGCGAAGTCCTGACACATCGTCCCTACCAAGGAGACGAGCGGGTTCATGGGCTCGAATGCATCGACGCATTCAATCCAGACGACGTGAACTACTGCCCTGTCGAGGCTGGCGGAATCGTGATTCATAGCGGACGCACGCTGCACGGCGCTGGTCCGAACCAGACGACTAGTGCACGTCTTGCCTACATCGTCGTCTTCGCTGCGCCCGGCGCTGTGGAGCATGTACCACGGGAATTCAGCTGGCTGCAGCGTCCCGCCGAGGCAGCTTCACAACGCCGTCGGCAATGGCTGATACGAGGGGGCGTGTTGATCGAGGTCGCTCGCAAAGTCCGGCGTTCACGTCAGCGAGCAACAAGCGGATTCGCACAGCAATTGCAGCAGGCGCTCATGCGTCGAATTCGCGGAAGACTGGGTGGCCGCGGCGCGTCGAAATCCAAGTAGTGCGCAAGACGTTTTCGAGGAGCGTCGCTCCCCGTAGAAAGGCGCTGGTGGCAGGGCGTTGGATCAACGCGGCAGAGCCCGCGGAACGCGACATTCGTCGCTTAATGCGATCACGAGCCGCAGTGGGTTGGGAGTGCCAGTTCATCGATTCAAATAGCGGGCGTCCAGTTGCTTGATGCCACCGGCGTGAGCAACGGGACACCTTGCTCACGCCGGATCTAGCACGTTTCAATGTCGGCATTGGCCGAACAATGCGTATTAGGATCACCACCAAGCTTCGCAGTTCCTCCTGCCGACGTGGTTGCGATGACGAGCGATACGCACGTACGCCGCAAAAAAGAAAAATCGCTTTAAACAATACTATCCAACGCCTTCGCAAGCCTCGCTACCGCAGCTTCGACGTCATGCAGCTTGTCCAACCCAAACAATCCAATGCGGAAGGTCTTAAAATCCTCAGGCTCGTCGCATTGAAGCGGAACGCCAGCCGCAATCTGCAAACCCGCATCGGCAAACTTCTTACCCGATCGAATTCCATCATCGTCGGTGTAGCTGACGACAACGCCCGGTGCCTCAAACCCTTCAGCCGCCACGCTTCTAAACCCCTTATCCGCAAGAAGTGACCGAACACGCTTCCCAAGCTCAAGCTGCTCCGCTCTCACTTTATCGAAGCCGTAAGCCTCGGTCTCCTTCATAACGTCACGCAACGTCGCGAGACCGTCCGTAGGCATCGTCGCGTGATACGCGAACCCACCGTTCTCGTAGGCTTCCATGATCTGCAGCCACTTGCGAAGGTCACAAGCGAAACTGGTACTCGTCGTCCCGTTGATTCTTTCGCGGGCAAGCTCACTCAGCATGACCAGACCGCAGCACGGTGACGCGCTCCATCCCTTTTGCGGTGCGCTGATCAGGACGTCAACGCCGCTCGCCTTCATGTCGACCCAGACCGTACCGGAGGCAATGCAATCCAGTACGAACATGCCGTCGACGGCATGCACAGCGTCGGCCACCGCGCGCAAATAAGCGTCCGGCAGCATGATCCCGGATGCGGTTTCGACATGCGGCGCAAAGACCAGATCCGGCTTGTGTTCCCTGATTGCGGCGACCACGTCTTCGATAGGTGGCGGTGCATAGGCAGCCTGTCTCCGTTCTTCGACCGGGCGCGCCTTCAGCACGATCGATTCAGACGGAATGCCGCCCATGTCGAAAATCTGCGTCCAGCGGAAACTGAACCAGCCATTCCGGATGACAAGACACTTCCTGTTCGTTGCGAACTGCCGGGCGACGGCTTCCATGCCAAACGTCCCACTGCCAGGTACAACAACGACCGAGTTCGCGTTGTAGACCTTCTTCAGAGAATCGGAAATATCGCGCATCACTCCTTGAAAGAGCTGCGACATATGATTGATTGATCGGTCGGTGTAAACGACTGAATATTCGAGGAGCCCCTCGCGGTCGACATCGGGAAGTAAGCCTGGCACGTTTGTCTCCGGTTATAGATGAATATTTGTACGTGAAACAGATTCTAGCGAAAGCTATGTGCGGCTGCGGCAAAAAGCATTTTGCATTGCTGCTGCCGGCCCGTGGCGCCGGTCGCTGCCAGGCCAGCGGGGCATCCGCCTGGCTTGATAGAACGAGCCACTCCGTCGGTTTGAACCGTCGCCTCGCCCTCCGCAGACCCGCTTCCTACTTGGAACTATACTAGGACACTTGGAGGTCCCCATGCCCGACCACGACAAACCGCATCCACTCCGCCCGTTCCTGAAAAATTGGATTTGGGAGCATGGACGGATCGGCACTCGCTATCTTGACTACGCGGATGCCGAGATCAAGTTTGATGAAGGCAAGAAATCGCATTTCGCAGCCGAGAAATACACCTACGTACCCCTCGGCAAGGACGCTCAAGACGACGTGTCCAAAGATGGTCCCGCGATCCAGGAAGCGGGACTCGCCCGCTTTCTGCGAGCCGCGCAATTGGGCACGCCAGAGGAAGCAGGTTCTGTCGCCGAGGTTCAACGCGCCGTGCAGGACTGCGTCGAACTCGGCCTGTTCAGCGCCTATCAATCACAGGCTCGAGAAGCATTTGGCCGCTACGCGCAAGAACCCATGTTCGACGACGAGATTCGCGCAGCGGTTGTCGACGACATCAGGCGTATGTACGCTGGCATGCCAGAACAACTGGCGCTATACGATTTCAGCGTGCTTTACGGCTTGCCCACGCCGCTGCTGATCAACGAGGCGCCGTTCATCGACTGGCGTGTGCGCGCCAGTCCGGCACTTCCGTTTGTATCGCTTCCGCTGGGACCTTACTGCCTGCTCGTAGGTGCGCCGTCTGGGAGGCAAAGCCGAATCGGATCGGTGGTCTGGAAAGCCGCTGCGGCGATGGGCCCGTTGAAGGACCACAACCGCCAGATCGCGGAGCACGCACGTCTTTGGCTGGTGGCGACCAATGATGACCAACTCGTCGCTGAAAAAACCCGCATTGCCGCGACGACGGGGGTTATTCCTCGACGCACGTAACTGTTGAACGTAGACGTTATCCGGAGGCACGCCATGCAGGACGAGACAATACGTGAGGCACTGAATGCGCACTGGCAAGCGTCGGCGGCCGGCGATCTCGACGCGGAACACGATATTTACGATGACGATGCCATCTGTGACTATCCGCAGTCAGGCGAGCGAATCCTCGGGCGAACGAATTTGCAGGCACTGCGGAGTCATCATCCAGGCAAGCCAGCAGGTTTCGATGTCAGGCGCATTCAAGGGGAAGGCAATCTATGGATAACGGAATACGCCATCAACTATAACGGGCGGCTGGCGTACACGGTCAGCATTATGGAGTTCTGCAACGGCAAGGTTATTCACGAGACGCAGTATTTTTCCGATCCATTTGAAGCGCCGAGTTGGCGGAGTCAATGGGTTCAGCAAATCGCGTGACTATGCGATGCATTGCCCCTCTTCCTTACGCCTCTTTCAACCAAGGCATTTCCACAGGCGACACCACCAACTGCCTACCATCGCGCTTCAGTTCGAAGATAAACCCCACCAGAATCATAGAATCGGCATAAGGGATCGGAAACACGTGCGGATTTTCCGCAGCGCGCAGCGGCCGAGCCGGCGTGTCCGCCGTCACCGCAGCATTCTCGCGGACGCTTTCCAGCTCGTCAGCCATGGCCTGACCACTGAGTTTCACGACACGGCTACGCAGGTCGCTGAAGGGTTCGATACGTGCCGCATCTTCGTTGTATTCGGGCACTTCATAGATGAACCAAGACATGTGCAGCTCCCAAGGAAAGGGCAGCCATTCTAACAGCGGCTTAATCGGTCGCGGATTCAACCGGTCGATGCAATAGCCAGATCGAATCGCGCAACCCCGCCTCAAGCCTACGCCTTCCGGCCCACTTTCTCCAACTCAAACGGCGTATCGCGCAACCGATTCCCCGTTAGCCTGAACACCGCATTAGCAACCGCCGGCGCCACCGAAGGACTCGACAACTCCCCCACGCCACCCGGTTTCGACGTATTCCCCTGCACAATCAGAACGTCGACCTCGGGCATATCACTCATCCGCATGACCCGATAACTATCGAAGTTCTTCTGCTGAATCTGCCCATGCCGAATATCAATGCGATCCGCTGTCGCATGCCCGAGCCCCCACATCAATCCACCATAAAGCTGTTCCTCTACACCACCAGGCGAGACAGCCAACCCACAATCCGCGACACAGGTGAGCTTCTCGACTACAACCCCATCGCCCTTGCGAGCCACCCGCGCCACGACCGCCACATAACTGCTATACGCCTGATTCGTCGCCACACCCAAAGCAGTCCCGGCAGGCAACGCCTTTCCCCACCCGGCCCGTTTCGCCGCCTCACGCAAAACAGCCTGATGCCTCAGATCCTTCATATGCGCGAGCCGAAACTCGACCGGGTCCTGATGCCCCGCATGCGCCGCCTCATCCATGAACGACTCGACCGCGAACACATTCGGGATATAACTCACCGCCCGATACCACCCGGTCGGCACCCCCGTCTCATGCCGCACCCAACCGATATCCACATGCGGCGCGCCATAAGCGAACTCATACTTGCTGATCGCTTCGGTCGTGCTGTAATCCATCCGATCCGGCCGATCGAAGTACCCCGGCTCCCATTGTTCCGGCGAAGCAGGCATGACCGCGCGCAATTGCAGTGTCGCCAGATTGCCGCGCGCATCGAGCACGGCCCTCGCCCGGTGATAGCTCGCCGAGTGATAGTAAAGCGCGCGCATTTCGTCCTCGCGGCTGTTCATCAGCTTGACCGGCTGCCCAACCTTCAACGCAAGCCACGTCACTTCAAAAAGCCAGTACTTCGATTCACGCGACCCAAAGCTTCCGCCTGAAACCAGCTCATGCAGCACCACACGATCCGACGGAATACCGCCGATCACCTCGGCCGCCTCCTGCACCGTCGAAGGCACCTGCAGACCACCCCAATACTCGATCCCTCCATCCTTCGCCCACGCAGTGACGTTGATCGGTTCGAGCGGATTCTGCGCCTTATAAGGCATCGAATAAGCAGCCTCGATCACCCGCGCACCATGCGGCCACGCAGCCTTCACATCGCCGCTCTGAATGGTCGGCACCACCCTTGCCGCAGGATCGTCGAGCCACGCCGCCTGACACGCGGCAAGCGTGCTGCTATCGAAAGTTTCAAGCGGACTGTCTTCCCACTCCACATGCAGCGCGACCTGCCCCTTATGCGCCGACCAGTAGTCATCAGCCAATACGGCCACGCCCGCCTGATTGCCGCCGAGAATGTCCGGCCTCCCAGGAATCTGCACGACCTGCCGCACACCGGGCACGGCCAGCGCGGCTTTGGCATCCACGCTGCGCACGCGCGCATCGATCACCGGCGCACGCGTGACGACCGCGACCAGCATGCCCGGCAACGACACGTCGATGCTGTACGGAAACGCGCCTCTCGCCTTCTCCGCCGCGCCGCGTTTCTTCTGCAATTTGCCGATATATTTGAACTGCGACGGGTCTTTCAACACGACGTCTTTAGGCGCGGGCAATCGCGCGGCGACCTGCGCCAGCGAGCCATAGTCCGCACGCTTGCCGCCAGCCTTGTCGATTACGAAGCCGTTTTCCGTCGAACATGCCGATGGCGCCACATTCCATTGCATTGCCGCGGCAGCGATCAACATCGCCCGCGCTGTCGCGCCTGCACGTCGCAAGCGGTCGTATTCCAGCGAGACGCTCGTACTCCCGCCCGTCGAAAACACCTTCCACAACGGATGAATGTAATCGCCGTAAAACGGATTCTCCGGCGTAATCACATCCACGCGAAACGGATCGACGTCCAGCTCTTCCGCAACCAGCGCAGCGAGCGCGGTACGCGTTCCCGTGCCGGAGTCGTGTTTATGGACGACGAGCTTGATCGTATCGTCCGGCAGTACGCGCACCCATGCATTCGGTTCGAATTCGCCGGCTTGCGGTTTGGGGTCGCCGCTTGGGCTATTACCGTTGGCGAACGCTTCAGGCAACTGGAAGCCGATCGCAAGCCCCGAGGCCAACAGCGCCGAACTCTGCTTGATGAAGCGACGGCGCGCGGCGCCGCGAGCGCTGGTCAGCGCGTCTTTGTCGTTGCGCATTCAAGCCTCCTCGTTCGTAGCATGAAGCGAGCAGGCGGACGCGCAAGCAGGCATCTCTACCGCCGCCAGCGCCGTATCACCCGAAGCCGCCCGCTTGATCGCCTTGCGAATCCGCGAGTACGTGCCGCATCGACAGATGTTGCCCGACATCGCCGCCGTGATGGTTTCGTCGTTGACGGTCGGCTTGTCCTTGAGAAACGAGGCCGCCTGCATCAATTGACCGGACTGGCAGTAGCCGCATTGCGGTACATCCTCGGCGACCCACGCGAGTTGCAGCGGATGCCGGCCGTCCTTCGACAATCCTTCGATCGTCGTGATGCGCTTGCCCGTCACCGCGGCTATCGGCAGCAAACACGAGCGAACCGCCTCGCCTTCCAGATGCACCGTACACGCACCGCAAAAGCCGCCGCCGCAGCCGAATTTGGTGCCGGTCAATTTGAGCCGGTCGCGCAACACCCACAACAGGGGCATGTCTTCCGGTACATTGTCGAGCGAGTGCCGCGTATCGTTGACCACGATATCGATCATGCGCTGTCTCCTGAATGGTGTTGTGCAGCGCGGCGCATGCATGAACGAGAGCGTGAAAGACCGCGTGCTTGCGGCCATTATTGAAAGCCGTAAAGCACAACGCCAGCGACGATTTCTTCCATCACCCGTAAGTCCGGCTAACACCATGTTGAAGCGCTATCCGTCCATCCAGTCGATGCAGGCCTTCCTGCTGGCAGCGCGCCTCGGCAGTTTTTCGAGCGCGGCGCGGCAGTTGTCGCTCACGCATAGCGCGATCAGCCAGCAGATCCGCACGCTCGAAGAATTCGTCGGCCAGCCACTTTTTGTGCGCGAAAGCGGCCGCGTGGTGCTGACGGATGCCGGTGTGCTGTTCGCCAATCAGTTGGCCGATGGCTTCGAGCAGATCGATCGCGCGTTGTCGTCGGTGAAAGAACGCCCGGTCAAACAGTCGATCACGCTCGACGTCGATCCCGAACTCGCGCAAAGCTGGCTGGTCGCGCGCTTGCCGGTCTTGCTCGGCGCGTTGAGCGGCACATCCCTCACGGTGTTGTCCACGCCGCGCCATGACCGCAGCGCGTTCGAGCGTGTGGATATTGCGTTGCGGTACGGATATGGCGAATGGGACGGCTTCGAAAACACGCTAATCTGCGGCGACCGTCTAACGGCCGTGGGCTCGCCATCGCTGCTGGAGGAACGCGGGCTTACCGTGCCGCTCACGCCGGAGCAGCTGCTGGAATTGCCGTTGCTCGGCTATACGAAGCGTTCGTGGATTCCCTGGCTCGCCGCCGCGGGTCTGCCCGAAGTCGAGCCCGATGCGGTAGCGGTCTTCGACAACGCCGCCGGCTTGATCGCCGCCGCGAGTGCAGGCGTGGGCGCGGGTTTGGCGCGCGGCCTGCTCGCCGCCGACGCGCAACGCAACGGCAATCTGATCGAACTCACGCAGGTGGAAATTCCCACGCACTACAACCTCTACGCGGTATGGCCGCGCGAGAAAGCCGAGCGCGTGGCGCCGCTGATCGACGTGATACGCGACCTGGTAGCAAAAACGGTCAGCACACGCTAGCCGCCACTTCCCGCACAGTATCGAGAAAGAGCGACAGCACCGGCGAAGGCGTCTCCGCGCGATAACGCGCATACAGCGACACCTCGGGACGCGGCGCCGCCACCGGCACAAACGCGACACCACCCGTCGACAATTGTCGCGCGGAAGAAGGCAGCAAGGCCACGCCCAGCCCTTCCCGCACGAGGCACAACAGCGTATGCACCTCGACCACTTCCTGATCGATTCGCGGTGTAAACCCCGCCTCGACGCAACAGTCCTGTAGAAACCGCGCCAATTGCGACTGCCGCAGCCCGAACGACACGAAGCGCTCGCTCTCCAACTCGCGCAACGCAATCTCTTCACGCGAGGCCAGCGCATGCCCCAACGGCAGCGCAATCACCGCAGATTCGCGCATCACCACTTCGCTGCGAATCTCCGGATCCTCATGCGAGACGCGGAAGAAACACACATCGAGCCGGCGCTCCTTCAACGCGAGAATCTGCGCGGCCGGCGTCATCTCATGCAGCGTCCACCGCACTTGCGGATGCTTCTGCGCGAATACCCGTAGAGCGCGCGGAATCGGCTCGACCATCGCCGAGCTGATGATGCCGATCTCGAGACTCCCCACTTCGCCGCGCCCCGCGCAGCGCGTCAGATCGATCGCGCGTTCGAACTGCGCGAAGATCAACGGCACCTGTTCTTTAAGTGTTTTCCCTGCCTCGGTGAGTTCGACACGGTGCTGCGAGCGCGTGAACAACGCGGTGCCCATCTCCTCTTCGAGGATGCGAATCTGCTGGCTCAGCGGCGGCTGGGAAATGTGCAGCCGCGCGGCTGCCCGGCCGAAATGCAGTTCGTCGGCAAGCACCGCGAAGTAACGCAACAGCCGGATGTCCATATCGCAAACGTATCAAGATCGTGGTTAAAAAATATTGTACAGAGCGTTTTTATCTTGTGAGACTGCATCGCAAGCAGCAGTGCACATCAGTGTGACACTCGATGCCGGCGAGGGGAAGGCGCACAAACACTGCGTCTTGCAAAGGGCCGCATGGGCAAGCCCAACGGGCTGAGTCCATCGATGCGCCTGCCCGCGATCCGGCAACTGGATACACCAGTTCCTCTCAAGGAGATCGAGTACATGATCATCGACACTAGCTGTTACCCGACCAACCTGGTCGACCTCGCGTGGCGCCATGACGGCGAGCCATTTTCCGGCGAGCGTCTGATCGAGGTGATGGACGGCCCCTACATCATCAACGGTAAGCCTCGCCGCATCGACAAGGCGTTCATTCAGCCGCCGCAAGGCAACACCATCTATACGTGGACCGACGGCGAACGCTCGGGCCGCGAGTCGATCGACGACTACATGGCGTACACCGTGGAATGCGTCCAGAAGTACCCGGACCGTCTGCTCGGCTGCTTCGTCTACAACCCGCGTTGTGGTCCGGAGAACGGCGCCGAGGCGATCGAGTTCTATGCGAAGGAACACGGCTTCAAGATGGTGCAGTTGCAGGCCAACATGCATGCGTATCGCCCCGACCGCGCGCTCGACTGGCTGCGCCCCGCGTTGCGTAAATGCGCAGACCTCGGCCTGCTCGTGAAGCTGCACACCGGCGACGGCCCGTACAGCATTCCGAGTGAATGGTATCCGCTGATTCGCGAATTCCCGTCGGTGAATTTCATCATGGCGCACTTCGGTGTGCAGACGGGCGGCGTGTATTGCTTCGAGCCGTATCAGATGGCGCTCGATACACCGAACGTGTATTGCGAATCGAGCTGGTGCCTGCAATCGCGCATCGTCGAATTCGCGAAGGTGCTGCCCACGCACAAGATTCTCTACGGTTCCGACACGCCGCCGAACGAGCCGGGCATGTGGCTGCGTTTGCTCGAAGTGTTGTGCCACGAACCGCCGCAAGGCCTGAATCTCGACGAAGACACGCTCGAGGATTATCTCGGCAACAACCTCGCCCGCATGATCGGCCTTGAGCCGAGCGCGCCGCCGAGGAGCGTCGAAGAAGCGCAAGCCTATCTGAAACACCATGCCGGCACCGCGAAGAAACACGCGGGCGAGGCCCACTACGCAGGAGCCCGCTGATGATCATCGATACCCATCTGCACCCCACGAACCTCGTCGACGAAGCGTGGCGCCACACCGGCGAGCCGTTCACCGGCGAACGCCTGCTGAAGATGATGGACGGTCCCTACATCATCAACGGCAAGCCGCGCCGGATCGACATGGGCTTCATTCAGCCGCCGCCCGGCAACACCGGCTATCGCGACGGCAATCGACGCGGCCGCGAAGGCATTCGCGACTACATGTCATATATCGCCGAATTGACGCAGAAGTACCCGGATCGTTTTATCGGCAACTTTACGTACAACCCGCGCTGGGGCCCGGAAAACGGCGCGGCCGAGCTCGAATTCCACGTGAAGGAATACGGCTTCAAGATGCTCAAGCTGCACGCGAACATGCACGGCTACCGGCCGGATCGCGCGCTCGACTGGTTGCGTCCCGCGATGAAGAAGTGCGCGGAGCTCGGCGTGGTCGTGCTGATCCACACCGGCGACGGACCGTACACGATCCCCACGCAGTTCTATCCGATCATCCGCGAATTCCCGATGGTGAATTTCATCATCGGTCACTTCGGGATTCAGACGGGCGGCAACTATTCGTTCGAAGCCTTCTGGATGGCGATGGACACGCCGAACGTGTACTGCGAATCGGGCTGGTGCTATCAGTCGCGCATCGTCGAATTCGCTCGCGAGCTGCCGCGCAACAAGATCGTGTTCGGCACGGATTCGCCGCCGAACGAGCCGGGCATGTGGTTGCGCGAACTCGAAATGCTGTGCGGTCCCGCACCGCAAGGCATGAATCTGGATGAGGACGGCCTCGAAGACTACATGGGCAACAACATCGCCCGTCTGGTCGGAATCGAGCCGACCAAGCCGCCGAAGGATCTCGCCGAAGCGGAAAAGCGTTTGAAGGCGACGTACGTGAATGATGTGACGCAGCCGGCTTAACGCTGACTGCCCGATGGTTTGAAAGCAGGCGCGGTTAGCGCCGCGCCTGCTTCTTTCGTCTCACGCGTTTCGACTCAACCAGCGGTCCGCTTTCGTTATCGCTTTCGACGGAGTTCACTATGGCGGATAACCTCTTCCGCGCTACACAGGATTTTCATCGCTTCGCGCAGGCGTATCGCGAGCACTATTCGGACGATGTATTGACGCTGACTCAGCCGCTGTCCGCGGACCAGGATGTCACAGCAGTCGTCGCGGAACTCGCCGCGCGCGGCCAGCATCCCATGCTGATCTGCGAGAAGGTCGACGGCATCGCGACACCTCTCGTCACCAACTTTTTCGCTTCACGCACACGCATTGGACGCCTGTTCGATGTCGATGCGTCCGGCCTCTTCGAAGCGTATCAACGACGCGCCAATGCACCCATCGCGCCCGTGTACGTGGCGAACGGTCCCGTGCTGGACCAGGTGATAGAAGGCGACGCCGTCGATCTCGCGCAGTTGCCGATGATCCGCCACTTCGATACCGACCGCGGCCCGTATATCACCAATGCGGTGATCGTCGCCGAAGATCCGGTCACGGGCGTCGCGAACCTCAGCTATCACCGCTCCATGCGGCACGCGAAGAACGCGTTGGCCACCAGCCTGCATTCGCGCGGCCATCTCTGGCGCATGCTGCAAACCGCGCAAGCGCGCGGCGACACGTTGAAAGTCGCGATGGTGATCGGCGCGCATCCGCTCTTCATGCTGGCCGCAGCCGCACGCGTACCGTTCGGCACAGACGAGCGCTCAATTGCAGGCGGTCTATTCGGTGCTCCGTTGGAACTGGTGCGCACGCCGCGCTACGGCATCGGCGTGCCCGCTTCCGCGGAGTTCGTGCTGGAAGGCACGATCGATCCTTCCGCGCACGCCGAAGAAGGCCCGTTCGGCGAGTTCACCGGTTATTCATCGGACCGCTCGACCAACAACGTGCTACGCGTCGACACGATGATGCGCCGTCACGATGCGTGGCTCGTCGATGTGGTCGGCGGTCCCTGCGCGGAACATTTGACGTTAGCCCGTTTGCCGCGCGAAGCGGAAATGAGCGAGAAGCTGAAGGCGCGTTTCCCGTCGGTCACCGCCTTGCACTATCCCAACTCCGGCACGCATTTTCACTGCTATGTCGCGCTGAATCAGACGCGAGACGGCGAAGCGCGCCAGATCATGCTTGCGCTCCTCGGCTGGGACCCGTATCTGAAGAACGTCGTGGCGGTGGACAGCGACATCGACATCACCAACGACTCGCAGGTCTTGTGGGCGATCGCCACGCACTTTCAGCCGCACGAGGACGTGTTTATCGTCGACGGCTTGCCAGGCAGTCCGCTCGATCCTTCGTCGTCCGCGGCGGGCACCACGTCGCGTATGGGAATCGACGCGACACGCGGCGCGCATTTCGACGGCATCCGCGCACGGATTTGCGAACGTGCTTCGCAACAGGCCGTGGACATTCTGACCCGCGCCGCCGGAGCACAGCGATGAGCGCGCGGCGACTCGTAGTCGGCATCAGCGGCGCTTCCGGCTTTACGTATGGCGTGCGCCTGCTGCAACTGCTGCGTCAACTCGATATCGAAACGCATCTGACCGTCTCGCGCAGCGCGCTGCTCACGATGACGCACGAGACCGACTACAAGTTCGCCGAAGTCAGCGCGCTCGCCAGCGCCACCTACCGTTGCGACGACATGGCCGCGGCCATTTCGAGCGGCTCATTCCGCTCGCTGGGCATGATCGTCGCGCCCTGTTCGATGAAGACGCTTGCTGAAATTGCCAGCGGCATGTCGTCGAGCCTGATTTCACGCGCCGCCGATGTCACGTTGAAAGAACGCCGCCCGCTGGTGCTACTGGCGCGCGAAACGCCATACACGTTGGCGCATCTGCGCAACATGATTGCCGTAACCGAAATGGGCGCGATCGTCGCGCCACCCGTGCCGGCGTTTTACGCGCGCCCGGCTTCACTCGACCAGATGATCGATCACACGCTAGGCCGCGTGCTCGATCTGTTCGGTCTCGAAGCGGGCACCGTCAAACGCTGGCGAGACGTGGAAATACCCGCACCGCAAATCGCCTGATAGCCGAACCGCAGTACGAACGAAGAAACGGAGACGAGCCATGAATCACATTCACACCACCCACAATGAAATCGAGAAAATCCCCGTCACGGTGCTGACCGGGTTTCTTGGCGCCGGCAAAACGACGCTGCTCAACTACATCCTGCGTGAGAAGCACGGCCGCAAGATCGCGGTGATCGAAAACGAGTTCGGCGAGATCGGCATCGATGGTGGCCTCGTGCTCGAATCGACCGAAGAGATCTACGAAATGACCAACGGCTGCGTCTGCTGCGTCGGCGCGGTGCGCGAGGATCTGGTGCGGATCGTACGCATGCTGGTGGAAAGGCCGGACCGGCTCGATCACATCATTGTGGAGACGAGCGGTCTCGCCGATCCGTATCCGGTGGCGCAGACGTTCTTCCTCGACGATCCGATTGCGAAGCAGGTCACGCTCGACGCCGTCGTCACGATGGTGGACGCGAAGCATATCGCGGCGCATCTGGACGATCTGGTGCTGGACGGTAGCGACAACCAGGCGGTCGATCAGATTGTGTGTGCGGACCGCATCGTCATCAACAAAGTCGATCTGGTCGGGCCGGACGATATCGCGTCGCTCACGCAGCGTATTCGCGGGCTCAATGCCACCGCAGAGATCGTGGAATCGAGCTATGCGCGGATCGACCTCGACAGGATTCTCGGCGTGGGCGCGAACGAGTTCTCGCAGATTCTCGTCGAAACCGATGGCTTGCACGAGGGAGAACACGCGCACGGCCACGAAGAACATCAAGCCAATCACGACCACGAACATGAGCACGATCACGCTCATCTCGGCGACGATCACGCCGACCATCAACACGACGAAAGCGTGTCCTCCGTCGGGATCGAAGTCGACGCGGATATCGACCTCCACGCACTACAAGCGTGGCTCGCGGAACTGCGCGACTCGGACGCGGCGAACCTGTTCCGCATGAAGGGCATTCTCGCCGTGCAAGGCCAGTCGCATCGCTATGTGTTGCAGGGCGTGCACAACGTCATCGAATTGCGCGCGGCGCAAGTGTGGGGTAGTGAACCGCGCTCGTGCCGCATTGTTTTCATCGGACGCGATCTCGATCGCGCCGCGCTGACCGACCGCTTCCATGCCTGTCTTGCCGTGCCGGTTGCGGCCTGACGGGAGACCCGGTCGGCGCGCGAAGTGATGCCGCACGGCGAGGCCCGTGCGGCGCGTTCCGATCGAAAACAAAATGCAAGTACCTTGCATGCGACCGGAGTAAGCGCTGAAGCGTTAATTCCGGTCGACATAGGAGACACGTCATGAACACCGCCATACACCCCGTCGATCGGATTCTGCCGAAGCGCCAGATGATCACGCTCGGTTTGCAGCACATGCTAGTGGCTTACATCGGCGCGATCGCTGTTCCACTGATCGTCGCGTCGGCACTGAAGATGTCGCCGGCCGACACCACCGTGCTCATCAGCACGGCACTGTTTTGCTCGGGTATTTCGACGATCCTGCAGACCGTCGGCTTCTGGAAGTTCGGTGTGCGTCTGCCGATTCTGCAAGGCGTCGCATTCAGCAGCGTCGGGCCGGTGATCGCGATCGGCACAAGTCCGGGCGTCGGCTTCGCCGGCGTATGTGGCGCGGTGATTGGCGCGGGTCTCTTCACGATGTTCGCCGCGCCGCTGGTCGGGCGCTTACGAAGGTTCTTTCCACCCGTCGTGACCGGCTGCATCGTAACCGTGATCGGCTTGCAACTGTTTCCCGTCGCGTATCAGTGGGCCGGTGGCGGCGAGGCCGCGCAACACCAGTTTGGCGCCCTGCCCTTCCTGAGCGTCACGCTGTTCGTCGCATTGGTCATTCTCGCGATCAACCGATTTGCCAATGCGTTCCTGCGCAACCTGTCGGTGCTCATCGGCCTGGTGGCGGGCGGCATTCTGGCGTGTTCGCTCGGCATGGGCAATTTCGCGAGCGTGGCACAAGCGCCGTGGTTCACCTTGCCGCTGCCGTTTCACTTCGGCACGCCCGTGTTTTCGCTGGTGCCGGTGCTGACGATGATCGTCGTCATGGTCGTGCAGATGGTCGAATCCATGGGCCTCTTTGTCGCGATCGGCGACATTGTCGATAAGGACGTGAGCGAGGAAGACGTGGTGCGCGGCATGCGCGCCAACGGGCTGGCCAGCGCGATTGCCGGCATGTTCGCGGCGTTTCCGTTCATCGCTTTCATGGAGAACGTCGGGCTCGTGATTCTGACGGGCGTGCGCAGCCGCTGGGTGGTGGCGATCAGCGGTGTCCTGATGTGCGTGGTGGCGCTGGTGCCGAAGATCGGCGCGGTGGTGGCTTCGACGCCTTCGGCGGCGCTCGGCGGCGCAGGCATCGCGATGTTCGGCGTCGTGGTCGCGGCCGGTGTGCAGACGCTGGCGAAGGTGGACTTCGAGCGCAATCGCTACAACGTGCTGATCGTCGGCTTTACGATCGCCACCGCGTTGATTCCAGTGATGGCGCCGCAAGTATTCAAGCATATGCCCGACTGGACGCAGCCGTTCCTGCATAGCGGTGTGGTGCTGGCGTGCCTGGTTTCCGTGGTGCTGAACGCGGTGCTCAACGGCGCGCATGAAGAAGACCTCGTGCCGGCGCACAACATGGTCCGCGAATAACGGACGCGGCATGACGAGCGCGGCCGGCACGCCTGTGTGGATCGCCGGCCGCTTCGCAGTAACTGAAAGGACATTGAATCGTGAGCATGCAAACTGAAGCGTTGCTGATCAAGAACCCTGTTGCGGTGATGAGCGGAATGAGCGGCGAGCGCGCGCGGCTCGGTCAGGTCGATCTGCGCATTCGCAACGGCCGTATCGAAGCCATCGCCCCGAACCTTGAACCGCGCGCCGACGAGCGCGTGATCGACGCGCGGTCTTGCGTCGTCTATCCGGGCTGGGTGAATACGCACCACCATCTGTTCCAGAATCTGCTGAAGGCCGTGCCTTCCGGTATCAATGCGGACTTGCAGGACTGGCTGGCCGCCGTGCCCTATCCGCGGCTTGCGCGGTTTACGCCGGACCTCGCGCGTGTCGCGGCGCGTCTGGGTCTCGCCGAACTGCTGCTTTCCGGCGTGACGACTTGCGCGGATCATCACTATCTCTATCACGCCGACGGCAGCACCGAAACCGGTGATCTGCTATTCGACGAAGCGGCTTCGTTCGGCATGCGCTTCGTGTTGTGCCGGGGCGGCGCCTTGCAGGCGGCCGGCGATCATCCGGGCTTTTCGAAAGTCGCACTGAAGCCCGAGACGCTCGATCAGATGCTGGCCGACATCGAACGTTTGAAGTCGCGCTATCACGACAGCGGCGCGGCCTCGATGCGCCGCGTGGTCGTCGCGCCCACCACGCCGACGTTCTCCCTGCCGCCCGAACTCCTGCCCGAAGTCGCGCGCGCGGCTCGGCGGATGGGTCTGCGGATGCATACGCATCTGTCCGAAACGACCCGTTATGTCGATTTCTGCAAGGAGCGTTTCAACCAGCTGCCGGTCGAGTTCGTCGCCGATCACGAGTGGCTTGGACCGGACGTCTGGTTCGCGCACCTCGTGCATCTGCAAGCCAGCGAAATCGCCATGCTCGCCGAAACGGGCAGCGGTTGCTCGCATTGTCCGGTCAGTAATGCGCGCTTAGGCAGCGGCATCGCGCCGGCGCCGCAAATGGCGGCCGCCGGCGTGCCGATGTCGCTCGCGGTGGATGGCGTGGCGTCGAACGAATCCGGCAGCATGACCAACGAAGCGCATTTCGCGTGGCTCGTGCATCGTGCGGCGCAGGGCGCGTCGGCGACCACCGTCGAAGAGACGATCCATTGGGGCAGCGCGGGCGGGGCCGGCGTGCTCGGTCTCGATGCGGTCGGCACGCTCGAAGTGGGCAAGGCGGCGGACTTCGTGCTGTACGACATTAGCGATCTGCGTTTCAACGGCTTTCACGATGTCGCGGTGGCGCCGGTGACGGCGGGCGAACCGGCGCGCGTTCGCTATAACGTGGTGAACGGCCGCGTGGTGGTGGATAACGGCGTGATTCCGGGTCTCGATCTCGACGAACTTCGTTACGAAGCCGCCGAGGGGGTGAAACTGTTGCTCGCTGACTAAAGGACAGGGGACGCTTCAGGATGCAAAGCAAACGAATCCGGCTCGGCATGCTCACGCCGTCGTCGAACACGGCGCTAGAGCCGATTACCGCTGCGATGCTGAGCGAACTGCCGCACGTCAGCGCGCACTTCGCCCGCTTCACGGTGACGGAGATCGCGTTATCCGAGGCGGCGCTCGGTCAATTCGACGCGAGCCGGATTCTGGCCGCCGCGCGTCAACTCGCCGATGCGCGGGTGGACGTGATCGGCTGGAGCGGCACGTCGGCGGGTTGGCTGGGGTTCCAGCGCGATCAGGCGCTATGCAGGCAGATCACCGAGGCGACCGGTATTCCCGCGACCACCTCGGTGCTGGCGCTCAACGAAATCTTCGAGAAAACTGGGGTAAGGCGGTTCGGTCTGGTGTCGCCTTATACCGATGACGTTCAGCAGCGGATCGTGCGTAACTACGAGACGCTCGGTATTAAATGCGTGGCGGAGCGGCATTTGGGGCTACAGGATAATTTCAGCTTTGCCGAAGTGCCCGACACACAACTCGCGATCATGATGCGCGAGGCCGCGTTCGCGAGACCAGACGCGGTGACGACCTTCTGCACGAATCTGCATGCAGCGCATCTGGTGCGCGCGTTCGAGATGGCGACGGATATTCCCGCGTACGACACGGTGGCGACAGTGGTGTGGAAGGCGTTGAGATTGGTGGATGTGGATACGAAGCCGTTGATGAGTTGGGGGCGGTTGTTTGGCGAACTGCGATAGCTTTGCGTTCGAGCGTTGCGCCAGATTGAAAGGCTGAAGGGCCTCATTCAATGCGCCCTTCAGCCACCGCGGCGTCAGATCACTAGAGGCACCGAAGGCGGCAACGCTGCCAACCGCAAATGCTCGACGCCGTCGGCCAATGCAACCGTCGACTGCTGTCCATCCCGCATGCGAATGCTGATCGTCCCGTCACGCTCATCACGCGAGCCCACCACGACCAGAATCGGCACCTGCTTTTCCCGTGCATCGACGATCTTTTTCTCCAACCGCTCAGGCCGGCTGTCCTGCACCGCTCTGACACCGGCAGCGTCGAGCGCACGCGTCACCTCTTGCGCGTAAGCCAGATTCGCGTCGCTGATCGTCGCCACCACGACCTGTTCAGGCGCCAGCCACACCGGCAACCATCCCTCATGATGTTCGAGCAGCATCGCGATGAACCGCTCCATGCTGCCGAGCACGGCATGATGGATCATCACCGGCCGCTCACGCTCATTGCGCTCGTTGACGAACTCGGCATCGAGCCGCTCGGGCAACACGAAGTCGAGCTGAATCGTGCCGCACTGCCAACTCCGCGCGCGGCTGTCCGTCAGATGAAACTCGAGTTTCGGTCCGTAAAAAGCGCCCTCTCCTTCGAGCACATCAAACTCCAACCCGGCCGCGCGCGCCGCATTCGCCAACGCCTCTTCCGCCCGATCCCACGTTTCATCGCTGCCCGCACGCATCGCCGGGCGCGTCGCGAGCGCGACCTTGAACTCGGGAAAACCGAGGTCCGCATAGACCGCGCGCAATAGCGAACAGAAGCGGCCGACTTCCGCCTCGATATGCACCGGCATGCAGAACACGTGCGCATCGTCCTGCACGAAGGCTCGCGTACGTTTGAGTCCTTCGAGCGAGCCGGAAGGCTCATCGCGGTGACACGCGCCAAACTCGCTATAACGCATCGGCAACTCGCGATACGAACGCACGCGCTGGTTGAACACCTGCACATGACAGGGACAGCTCATCGGCTTCAGCGACAGCGCGCGGCCTTCTTCGGCGTCGGCCAACGAATACATCGCCGCGCCGAACTTCTCCCAATGCCCGCTTTTTTCCCACAGCGAGCGCGCCAGCAATTGCGGCGTGCGAATCTCCCGAAAACCCGCGCGACGCATGCGGGCACGCACATAATCTTCGAGCACGCGATACAGTTCCCAGCCGCGCGGGTGCCAGAACACCATGCCGGCGCCTTCTTCCTGTTGATGGAAGAGGTCGAGTTTATTGCCCAATACACGGTGGTCGATGTCGTTCACAGTCTTGCTCCGTTTGATCGCTTAGCGCTGGTGGATGCCGCAAACGGAGGTCCAGAAACGCCAAAGGCCCCGTCCGTTTCCGGCGGGGCCTTTGGTGGTTTGCCACTGCTTCTGCTCCTAGCGCGTGCAACCTCCAGACGACCCGCCTGTGAAGGTGGTCGTCGTGGTGGTGACGGCAGCGAAGGGAATCGAGTGGAAGGCCATGGCTCGACAGTAAACGATTCGGCGACGCTACGTCAATCGCATTCTCGACGCGCTCTGGTCAGAACAGCAAGTTAAACGCTACGATGTATGTCTGATCCGAAACCGGCGCGCGATTCGCAACACGCCGGTCTGCAACTCAACTGATCCATCGAGCCTCCAACCTTGACCATCCATATCCGTCCCGCTCACGCAACCGACGCCGCGTTGATTCTTCGCTTCATCACTGAACTCGCGGTGTACGAAAAGGCCGAGCATGAAGTCGTCGCAAGCGTCCACGACATCGAAGCGAGCCTGTTTTCCGCCGAGTCCAGCGCGAAGGCATTGATCTGCGAAATGAACGGTGAGCCAATTGGCTTCTGCGTTTACTTTTTCTCGTATTCGACCTGGCTCGGCAAGCAAGGGCTTTATCTGGAAGACCTGTATGTGTCGCCGGCATCGCGCGGCAGCGGCGCGGGCAAACAGATGCTGCGTCACCTCGCAAACATTGCCTGCGACACCGGCTGCGGCCGCTTCGAATGGAGCGTGCTCGACTGGAACGAACCGGCGATCGGCTTCTACGAATCGATCGGTGCCAGCGCGCAAAGCGAATGGGTGCGGTATCGCCTGGCGGGGGATGCGCTCAAGAAATTTGCCGAGGGTGACGTTTGAGCGGTGTGTCTATATGCGCAACCCCCGACGTCACTGCGCCGCGCCATTCGCCACCGCGTCCACCTCGAACGCATCGCCCGTCGCAAAGAACGTTCCGCCGGCCACGTAGTGACAGGTGCGCAGATCGGGATCGTCGCCGAAGTGCCAGCGGTTATTCGAGTACACGCGGCTATCCGCATACGCCGCGACAACCTCGCCAATGATCAGGTCGTGGCGCTGGCTATCGTCCGGAATGACCTTGCACTCCATCCACGTGATGCAACCTGCGAGCATCGGCACGTCGATTTCTTGCGCGGGGAATGTCTCAAGATCGAAAGCTGAGAACTTGTCGAGTTCAGTGCCGGCGTTCGAACCCACCGCCAGCGTTTGTGCCGCGAAGCCAACGCTCGGCAACTGCAGACCGAACACGCCGCTTGCCTCGATCAGTTGCCGCGTGAGCGTGCGGCTATCCACGACCACGACCACCTTCGGCGGATTGAAGTCGAGCGGCATCGCCCAGGAGGCCGCCATGACATTCGAGCGGCCGCCGTGCGCGCTGGTGATGATCGTGACCGGACCGTGATTGAGTAATTGCGTGGCCCGCGACAACGCCACAGGTTCTCGGGTGACTTTCATACATAGGTTCCGCGTCGAATGAATGAGAGCGATTGTAGCGTCGGGGCTCGATGCGTGCTGCGCGTGCCATTGCGGGTCGATTCGGGTGAGAATGAAACACCATCAAACCGTTGGAGAAACCGTGCTCGCCGTCTGCCCGTATCCCGCTGACAGCAACATCGTTATATTCGACGAAGCAGTTCGCGCCGCCGCGCGAGGAAGGTGACGTTCGATGTTCACCGAGTACATCGTCAAATGGGACTTAAAGCAGGACGGCGAGCCGATTCGCACGCACAGCAGCCGGCTTCTCCCCGTGCGCCACCACGGCGTACCGGCAATGCTGAAAGTCGCCCAGGAGCCGGAAGAGAAATTCGGCGCGCGGTTAATGGTGTGGTGGGACGGCGAAGGCGCGGCCCGCGTACTCGCCCACGATGCGGACGCACTACTGCTCGAGCGCGCGCAAAGCAGCCACGCGCTGGCGGACATGGCGCGCACCGGCAACAGCGACGCGGACGACCGCGCGATCGACATTCTCTGCGCGACCGCCGCGCGGCTCCACAGGCCGCGGAACAAGCCGCTGCCCGATCTGATCGGTTTGCCACGCTGGTTCGAAAGCCTGTGGTCCGCTGCGCAAAACCACGGCAGCTGGTTGCAGGACAGCGCGGCCGTCGCCCGAGCGCTGCTCGCGGCTCCGCAAAATCCGGTGGTGTTACATGGCGACATCCATCACGGGAACGTGCTCGATTTCGGCCCACGCGGCTGGCTCGCTATAGACCCCAAAGGTCTCTACGGCGAACGCGGTTTCGACTACGCGAACATTTTCTGCAATCCGGACGAAGCGTCGGCGTTGCGACCTGGATGGTTCGAGCGTCGCGTCGAACGGGTCGCGCGACTGGCGGGCCTCGAGCGGCGCCGCTTGCTGGCATGGATACTGGCGTGGTCCGGTTTGTCCGCAGCGTGGATTCTCGAAACGGGCGAGACACCGGAAATCGATATGAAGATCGGCAAACTGGCTGCCGAAGCGCTCGAACGCGCGTAAGGCGAATCAGGGCGGCAACTCACGAGCCGCCGCCCCGGCGTCAGTCAGTGGGGCGCTTTGCCGTTGGGCACGGCGTCCAGTGGTTTGTGCTGTTCTTCACCGAGTCCGGGGAAGAACGCATTCCATGCGGCGCGCACGCCTTGGGCCGCGGTGGCCTCGGCGGCGATCGACTCGGCTTCGCCATCGGCGGCTTTCGATGGATCAGCGGATAGCCCGCGCCAATGCGTAAACACGAGCAGCGGTTTCTCGGTCCATACGCCGTCGCCATACTTCGCGAAAGCCGTGTCCCCGCTCGTCAATTGCACCTCGTACCAGCCTTCACGGACGGGCGTGTGGGCCGCAAGCTCAAACCACGCGGTCGGTTCGATTTCCTTCATGTCGTCTCCGGTCGGATAAATCGTCATAGATAACCACAGCAAAGGCATTCTTCATGCCCGGGCCGACAGCGGCCCGGCCGGCCCACGCCCTGAAGGCAATCCGCCTTGCAGGCATTGCCTGTCACACGATGTTGCAGTGCGGCGCGCGCGGCATGATTTGCGGGCGATCGGTCGATTTCAAACCGATCGAAATCGCCTCGCATAAACGACACGATAGCGCGACATGGCCCACGTGGACAAACTCAAAAAGTTACACGCGAAGCTTCGCGCTCGAGGCCTCGCTGGACAGGCGCTTCGGCTTGCCGTCCATCTTGGCCGCCAGCCCGGCCACCACGCCGACGGCGGGCGCCAGTTGCTCCGCGGGCGTGCTGCCATAGCCGATCACCAACCCGTTCGTCTCAGCGCGCGGCTGGAGCGCGAACCCCGATAGCGCGCGCGGATTGAGCCCTTTCGCAAGCGCTTGTTCACTGAGAGTTTGATCGCTTAGGCGCGCCGGCAAGCGCAGCGTCAAATGCATGCCGCAATTGCCGCCGAGGATTTGCGACGGCGCGAAATGCGCGGTGAGCGCGTCGCGCAACGCCTGCTGTCGCTCGCGATAGAGACGCCGCATGCGCCCCAGATGCCGCCCGAACTCGCCGCTCTCAATGAAATGTGCGAGCGCCAGTTGCTCCAGCCGGTGCCCGCCGCGCAGCATCTCCTGCAACGCGACGGCGGTATGCGCGGCGATCGGGCGCGGCAGCACCACGAAGCCGATGCGCAGCGCGGGAAACATCGTCTTGCTGAACGAGCCCACGTACAAAACCGGCGCGTCGTCGACCAGCCCTTGCATGCTGGCGATCGGCTCGCCGGTGTGGCGGAATTCACCGTCGTAATCGTCTTCGATCAGCCACGCGCCGCTTTGCCGCGCCTGAGCGATCAGTTCCAGACGGCGCGCCACCGAGAGCACCGAACCCGTCGGATACTGGTGCGCCGGCGACGTGTAGATCAGCTTGGGCGGCCGGGTGCGCCATGCGTCGGCGGGTGCCGCCATGCCTTCCGAGTCGACCGGGATCGGCACCGTGATCAGGTCGCCCTGATTGAAGGCCGCCTTCGCGCCGCGATAACCGGGATCCTCGACCCACGCGACATCGCCCGGATTGGTGAAGAGCCGCACGCACAGGTTCAGCGCCTCCTGCGCGCCCTCGGTGATCACCACCTGCGAGCCGTCGCAACGCACCCCACGCGCCATGCGCAGGTGAGCGGCGATGGCGTCGCGCAATGCCGGCTCGCCAGCCGGCGTGCCGTAGCCGAGCGCAAGCGGCAACGCGCGCTCCATGGACCGTTCGAGCGCGCGCCGCCACGCGGTCACCGGAAACCGGTCCAGTGCGGGCGTGCCCGGCGTTAGCGGCAAGGTGTTGTCCGTGTGGGTGAGCGTGGCCGCGAACTGCCCGACGCGCGCCGCGTAGGCCACCTCCGGCGCGGCAGGGTGTGTGCGCGGCTCGCCGCGCGCGGACGGGCTGGAGAGCGGGCTCACGCGTGTGCCTCGCTTGTCGGCGACCACGTAACCGACCGCGGCCAGATGCTCGTACGCGATCACCACGGTGTTGCGCGACACCCCCATTTCCTCCGCGAGCAGACGCGACGCCGGCAGCAGCGATCCCGCCGGCAAGCGCCCCGCGAGAATCGCCTGCTGCAAGCGCTCGATCAACTGTTTTTGCAGCGGTTCCGGCTTCGCTCCTCTGCCATCACTCGCGGATGCAAGCGGCCCAATGATTTCGATCATCGCTGCTGGACCTATCAAATGAGTTTGTCGTGGATCTTTTTAACATACCACGTTTGCCGTATCGTTCTTCATCAACGACGATCATTCGTAACCGAACAGGAGAAGATCCATGGAACCCAGACGCAACGCGTTCGATCAGCCAATCGGCGCCCCCGTGCCGGGCTGGAACGGCGCTCAGGCGCCCGGCCGCGAGCCGCTGGTGGGCCGCTATTGCCGGATCGAGCCGGTGGACGTGGAGCGCCACTCCGAGGACTTGTACGAGGCGTACCGCTCGGCCACCGACGGCAGCGACTGGACCTACCTGACGGTGGGTCCATTCGAGAGTCTTGCGGCTTATCGCGAGCATCTGACGCGCGCCGCCGCATCTGCCGATCCGCTGCACCATGCGGTGATCGATCTGGCGACCGGCAAGGCGGTCGGCACGCTGGCGCTCATGCGGATCGACCGTGCCAACGGCGTGATCGAAGTCGGCCACGTCACGTATTCGCCGCGTCTGAAGCGCACGCGCATCGCCACCGAGGCGATGTTCCTGCTGATGTCCCAGGTGTTCGACAAGCTGGGCTACCGGCGCTTCGAATGGAAGTGCGATTCGCTGAACGGTCCGTCGCGCACGGCGGCATTGCGCTATGGTTTTACGTTCGAGGGCATCTTCCGCCAGGCGATCGTGTATCGCGAACGCAATCGCGATACCGCGTGGTTTTCAGTTATCGACAGCGAATGGCCCGCGCTGCGCTCCGCCTATGCGCGCTGGCTCGACGCCGGCAACTTCGACCCGCAAGGCCAGCAGGTTGAACGGCTCGCGGATCTGATCGCAAAGCAGCGGGAGGCGGCGGGCAACGACCCGCAATGAAGCGCGTGTCGCGCCGGCCGGCACGCGGCTAGCGCGACACACCCGGCGGCGACGCGCGTCGTGCGCCGGTTCAGAGTTCGTGTGCGCCGCGACGCAGCACGATGGTCGGTTTGCCTTTGTACGTGGTGCGAAGTTGCTCGCGATAACCGCACTTGTGAGCAACGCGCAGCGACGGCAGATTCTCCGGCGCGACGATGCAGGCCGTTTCGCCGCCGGGCCACTGCTGATCGGCCCACTCCAGAGCGGCAAGCACGGCTTCCGTTGCGTAGCCGTGGCCGTGTACGGCCGGATCCAACGCCCAGCCGACTTCAGGCGTGCCGATCAATGACGGCTCGATCTCACGATGGTAGTCGGCAAAGCCGACTTCGCCGAGAAACCGGCCGCTCTGCTTGTCCCGCACGACCCAATAGCCGTAGCCGAGCATCGCCCAGTGTCCGGCGTAGCGCAGCAGACGCGCCCAGACCTCTTCGCGCGTGAACGGTTTGCCGCCGATGTAGCGAATCACTTCGGGATCGGACCACATCGCAAAGCTATCGAGAAAATCGTCGCGCGTGTGCGGGCGTAGGGATAGGCGGGAGGTAGTGAGAAGCGTCGGACGGGTAGACATTGCGTAAGAGCGGATCGTGGTTGAAGTGGCTCGGCAGGCAGTGCGCTCGATCATCGCAGATTTTTTCCGCGCGAGGGGCGTGGCCAAAATCCGGACCGAGCGCGCCGCAAGCTATGGCAGGAGAAGAGACTTCGCCATACACTCCCCGATACGTCCGCGCACACGAGTCGACGCGATAAACACATCGACAACGGCATGCGCTGCATCGCCCCGCTCACCACCGGTCTGTCGATGAAACATCGCCTGCGCTACCTCACCGCGCTGATCGTGAACGTCGCCTTGCCCTGGCTCGCCTACCGGCTCGCCCTCCCGCACTGGGGCCACCTCGGCGCGCTAGCCGCCTCGGCATTGCCGCTGCTCGCGTGGATGAGCCTCGACCTGCTGCGCTATCGCCATTTCGACGCGCTCAGCGCGATCGTGCTGGTCGGCATCGTGCTTTCCATACTGGCCACGGGCGCGGGCCTCGCCAGCAACGCCCGGCAGCGCGCGATCGAAGAACCCATGGTGTCCGGCATGATTGGCGTGTCATTCCTGATATCGCTCGCGCTGCCGCGGCCGTTGGTGTTTTATCTCGGCCGCTCGACCATGTCGCGCGAGGATCATCGCAGCGTCGAGAGCTTCGAGCGGCATTGGCGCGAGCGTCCCACGCTCGTCGCCTATATCCGCTTGATGACGCTCGTGTGGGGCATCGGCATGACGGGCGAGAATCTCCTGCGCAGTCTGATCGTCTGGCAATGGGCAGACGACCCGCGCTCGGCCATCGCCTCCAACGTGCTGAGGTACGGCGTCTACGCCGGCCTGACGGCCTGGACTTTCTGGTGCCGCCGGCTCATCAAACGCGATGCGCTGCGCTATCCGGACGACGCCGTGGACCAGGCAACCCCGCTCGCGAGTCGATAAGCGCCGCGTTCACGCCAGTTCGAGAAAGCGCGCCAGACACGGATTGCGATTGGCCGGCGACCACGCCAACACCTGTTCGATCAGCGGCGCATCGACCAGCGGCCGGAACACCACACCCGCGAGTTGCGCCTTGCGCATCGACGCCGGCACCAGCGCCACGCCCACCCCTTCGTCGACGAGGCTCAGCACTGTTTGCTGCAACTGCACTTCGAAGCGTATGTCGGGTTCGAAGCCGCCAGAGCGGCAATGCTCGACGATCGTCGCGCGCAAAGTGGGCGCCACGTCCTCGGACGCGAGCACGAACGGCTCGCCCGCCAGTTGCGCGATCTTCAGACGCCGCGCGCGCGATCGTGGATGACTGCGCGACAGCGCAACGCACAAAGGCTCGCTGAGAATCGTGCGTGTGGCGAGCCCCTTGTCCGGGATAGTCGGGAACATGATGGCCGCGTCGATATGGCCGGCGAGCACCTGCTCGGCGAGGTCGTTCGAGACGACTTCACGCAGGTGCAGCGCGACCTCGGGAAATGCCGCGCCAAAAGCCCGCGCATAGCCGGGCACGACGTTATAGGCCGCGCACATCGTGAAGCCGATAGCGAGCTTGCCCGCATCGCCCTGCGCGGCAGCTTGTGCGTTGCTGACGGCTTGCTCCACGGCGGCGAGGATCGCCTTCGCGTCGGCGTAAAAACGCTCGCCCGCGGCGGTCAAGGTGACGCTGCGCGGACTGCGCTCCACCAGCGTGACGCCGAGGCTCGCCTCCAGCGCCGCCAGTTGCCGGCTCAACGGCGGCTGCGACAGGTTCAGACGCGCCGCCGCCCGGCCAAAATGGCGCGTTTCGGCAAGCGTCACGAAGTAGCGCAGCGGCTTGATATCGATCACGATGCTCTCGCGCGAAATGACAATGCAAAAAAGGTATTGTCGGGCACAAAAAACGGTATTGGATTGTATCAACGCTAGCCACTACGCTGGCGGATCGCCATGTCTTCCCGAGATTTTTTCGCCGATGTTAGCCACCCTCGAAATCCTGCTTCCTGTCTTCGGACTGATTTTCGCGGGTTTTGCATGTCGCCGGCGCAACGTGCTCGGGCCGAACTCGGCCTCGGAACTGAACCGCTTCGTGGTCTGGCTGGCGCTGCCGGCGTTGCTGTTCGACATCATGGCGCACGCCACCTGGCAGCAGCTCTATCAGCCGGCCTTCGTCGCTACTTTTTCGATTGCGTGCGTCAGCGTGTTCGTGCTGATTCTCGCGATACGCTTGCTGAGCGGCCGGCACCTCGCCGATGCAAGCGTCGATGCAATCGCGGCGTCGTATCCGAACACCGGTTACATTGGCTTCCCCCTGGGACTGATCGCGTTCGGCCCGGCCAGCCAGACGCCGACCACGATCGCCACGATCCTCGTCGCCTGTGTGCTGTTCGCACTTGCGATCGTGCTGATCGAGGTGGGGCTGCAGAGCGAGCGCACGCCGCATAAGCTGGCGTTGAAAGTGCTGGGCTCGCTGGCGCGCAATCCGCTGATCGTGTCGCCGATTGTGGGCGTGCTGTTCGCCAGCCTGCATGTCGCGTTGCCGGCAAGCGTCGAGACCTTCCTGAAACTATTGGGCGGCGCGGCGAGCCCGTGCGCGCTGGTGAGCCTCGGCTTGTTCCTCGCGGAAAAACGCTCATCCGAAGCCGGCACACGCGGCATTTCCTGGTTACTGACCGGGGTCAAGCTGCTGGTGCAGCCGGCGCTGACGTGGTGGTTCGCGGCGCGCGTGTTCGGACTCTCGCCCACGCTGGTCGAGATGGCCGTCGTGCTGGCCGCGCTGCCCACCGGCACCGGCCCGTTCATGCTCGCCGAGTTCTACGAACGTGAAGCGCACATCACCTCACGGACAATCCTGCTGTCCACCGTCGGCTCCGTCGCGACCCTGTCCTTGCTGTTGATGTTGATGGGCCATCGGACCTAAGCGCAGCTGAACGCGCCGGCCGGCACGCAAACATACGTAGGCCCGCGCCTCGCGTTATGCTTCGAACACGGACCGCCGCGGTCCGCGATCCGCTTGCGCGAAGCCGACCCGAACCGACCCGCCGTGCCGAAAGCCCGCCCACCCGAACTGCATGACGACGCCGACGCCCGTTCGCTCGCGCGGCACTATCCGCGCGGGCTGCGCATCGACCCGCACTCGCACACGTGGGCGCAGGTGCTGTACGCGGTATCGGGCGTGATGTGGGTGGAAGTCGGCCGCGAAGCACTGGTCGTGCCGCCGCAACGGGCGGTCTGGCTGCCGGCCGGCACGCTGCATTCCATCCACATGATGAGCGAAGTGGAAATGCGCAACCTCTACCTTCACGAGCGCAACGTCGGTCACCTGAGCCGGCGCAGCGACGTGTTCGAAGTGAACGGCCTGCTGCGCGAACTGATCACCTCGATCGCGGAACACGAGGGCACCGGCGCACGCGATCAAACCTATCTCGACGCCGCGTACCGTCTCGCCATGCTGGAACTCGGACACGCGCCGCGCTCGTCGCTGCGCATCGCGCTGCCCGATGCTTCGGACCGGCGGCTCGAGGCGCTATGCCGCGCGGTGATCGACAACCCGTCGATCGCCATCAGTTTCGAGCAGCATGCGGCTTCGGTCGGAGCGAGCGTGCGGACGCTGGCGCGGCTCTTCACGCGGGAACTGGGTATCGGCTTTGCCGAATGGCGCCGCCAGGTGCAACTGGCGGTGGCCGTCTCCTGGCTCGCCGAAGGGCGGCCGGTCAGCAGCGTCGCGCGCTCGCTCGGTTTTCAGCCGAGCAGCTTCAGCGACATGTTCCGCCGCGAACTCGGCGCGCCGCCCACCGGCTTCGATCCGAGCGGCACATTGAGCGAAGCGGCTTCCGTTGTCTCACCCGAACGCAAACCCGAACCCCAACCCGAACCGGCGAACACACGTCCCGGCTGATTACTCGTCGCGCGTATCTTCTGCGCATCGTGCGCATGCAGACCCAACGCCTTGTCCGATATTCGAAAGTCTTTGTCTCAACGCCTTTGTGCCGGTCACCTAGACTACGTTCAATCTGCTGCGCGAAATAGCCCGCAATCCAGCAGCCCCCTCTTGCATGGAGCGACACACGATGAAAGCCGTCCAGTTCAAATCCTTCGGCAGCCCCGAAGTGCTCGAATACGTCGATCTGCCCACGCCGCAAGCCGATGCGGACAACGTCGTCGTGCAGGTCAAGGCGGCCTCGGTGAATCCGAGCGACGTTAAGAACGTCTCCGGACATTTCGGGCACACGGTTTTGCCCCGTACGCCAGGGCGTGACTTCAGCGGCGTGGTGGTGGACGGCCCGCAAAACTGGCTCGGCGCCGAAGTGTGGGGCACCGGCGGCGATATCGGCTTCACGCGCGACGGCACGCATGCCGAATTCATCAAGGTGCCGCTCGCGGCACTGTCGCGCAAACCCAAAACACTGAGCCACGCCGAAGCGTCCGCCATCGGCGTGAACTTCGTGGTCGCATGGCTCGGCACGGTCGAGTACGCGCATCTGCAAGGGGGCGAAACCATCGCGGTGATCGGCGCGGGTGGCGGCGTGGGCGGCGCGGTGGTGCAGATCGCGAAAGCACACGGCGCGCGGGTGATCGCCGTGGACCGTCATCCACTCGACGCGGATACGCCGGCGGGCCGCCTGATCGACGACTACGTGCCGCTCGACGAAAACGTCACCGATCGCTTGAGAGCGCTGACCGGCGGCGCGGGCGCGGACGTGGTGTACGACACGGTCGGCGGCGTGGCCTTCGAGACCGCATTGAACCTCGTCAAGCGACGCGGCCGCGTGCTGGAAATCAGCGCGACGGGCAAGCGCCGCGTCGAGTTCGATCTGATCGACTTCTATCACAACGAGACCCAGTTGCTCGGTGTGGATAGCGCGAAGCTCGGCGTCGCCGACTCGGCGCCGTTGATGACAGCGCTGGTCGAGGGTTTCGAAACCGGCAAGCTGACCGGGCCGGTGATCGCGCAGGCCTTCCCGCTCGAGCGCGCGCGCGAAGCGTACGACGCCGTCGCCAGCGGCACGCGCGGCCGGGTCGTCATCACGATGTAGTCGCCGTCGCGGCCGGCGGGCGTGGCGGCCCGTTTTCACGTGGCTTTTCACGTGGCTTTTCACGTGGTTTTTCGAGTGGTCTGTCACGCGGCTTCTCACCTGGGTACAACAGTCATGAAAGCGTATTTGATCTCGCTGGCCGCCGGAGCGGTGGTCGGCCTCCTCTACAGCGTAATGGAAGTGAAGTCGCCCGCGCCGCCGACCGTCGCGCTGGTCGGACTGCTCGGCATGCTGGGCGGCGAACATGTGATTCCGTTCGTCCGCACCTGGCTGGCCGCGGGCGTTCACTGACCTGCTTCAAGCCGCCGCGCGTTGCTTGCGCTGAAGTCAGCGCATCGATCGAGTCAAGCCAACCCGGACACTTCTTCAGGCTCGCCAGGCCATCCCCTTTTCCGTCACCGTGCGTCACACGCTAAGATTGAGGCCCAACGGGCCGGTGCGCTGCCCGGATATGACAAGAAAAGCTTCGCCTCGGAGAATCAGATGCCTGAAGAATACGAAGTACATGGTCCGCACGACCATGCCGTGGAACACGCCGGCCATCACGACGCGGACCCGTTCGCAAGCCGCATGGCCGTGATCACGGCCATCCTCGCAACGATTGGTGCGCTGTGCGCCTATCAGAGCGGCAACAGCGAAAACCTCGCGCTGTACTACAAGAACGAAGCCGCGATCAAAAAGACCGAAGCGTCGAACCAGTGGAACTATTACCAGGCGAAGGGCGAGAAGCAGAACCTCGCCGAACTCGGCGCGGCGCTCTCCGCCGCGAATACCGACGCGCATGCGAAATTCCTCGCCGACGTCGATAAATACAAGCAGCAGAAAGAGCCGATCCGCGCGAAGGCTGAAGCCATAGAAAAGGAAGTCGTCGATAACGACGTGAAGAGTGAAACGCTTCTGCACGGCCATCATCGTTGGGCACAGGCTACCACGCTGATCCAGGTGGCGATCGCCCTGTGCGCCATCACGTTGCTGACCCGCAAGAAGTGGCTGCGCAATCTCTCGTTCGTGGTGGCGGGAGCGGGCGTGATCACCGGCGCCCTGGCGTTTTTCTCGGCTTGATGGATCAAGGACCGCACAGCCGCCGTGGTTGGCTGCGCGGCGCAAATGAAGGGAGTGAAGCGTGATTGATGGGTCCGCCGTTCTAGGCGTTTTTTCGGTGTATGTGGCCGGCGTGGTGATCCCCGGCCCGAACTTCGTCGCGGTCGCGCATAAGGCCGCATCGGCGACGCGAGTCGAAGCGCTCGCGATGGTCGCCGGCATCGTGCTGGTCAATCTGTTCTGGGCAAGCTGTGCGATTCTCGGCGTCGGCATCGTGTTCACGGCTTTTCCGTGGCTCGCGCTGGCAGTCAAGGTGGCCGGCGCCGGCTACCTGATCTGGTTCGGCGGACGTCTGATCGTCAATGCATCGGCGGGCAAGCCGGCTGGCAGCATGCATGCGACGACTGGCGGTTTCCGTCAGGCATTCGCGCAAGGCTTTGCCACCAACATCGCGAATCCGAAGTCGATGGCGTTCTTCGCCGCGGTGTTCTCCTCCGCCATGCCGGCGCACGTCGGCGTCGGCACGTTTGCCGCGATGCTCGGCATGGTGTGCGTGGTGGCAAGCAGCTGGTACGGGTTCGTTGCGCTCACCTTGTCGCACGCGCGGATTGCCAGCGCCTATCGCCGCTGCAAGGCATGGATCGACCGCATTTGCGGCGGGCTGATCGTCGCGTTGGGTGTGCGTCAATTGATACGATAGCTTCAGCAGTCCCTAATCTCGAGACGCGTGTTAAATACTGTTTTGCACGCAGTCTCGCCTCCATCAGCGCCAGCAATAAAGAGATAAGCACGGCGCAGCTTCATGACATAAATTAAGGATGCCGTATTACTGTTCGCACCCCTACAGCGAACGTCACATCCGGCACGATCTGTCATGGAGGAATCGCTGTGAGAGAAACTATTGATCCGTCAGACGAGGTGACGACCGCCAACCTCGAAGCAAACATTCTCCTTCCCCAGCTCGGCTGCCCGGCAGGCAAGATCGGCATAGCGGTCGGCGACATGCTGGAACGCTTGAATCGCGCGGTTATCGAAACGGCATTCGATCTGCTCGATCTGCACGCAAACGAGCGCGTGCTCGAAGTTGGCCTCGGCAACGGCGGGCATATCGCCTACGTGCTCGATCAGGCCGCGAGGCTGCGTTTCACCGGTATCGATCTATCGCCTACCATGATCGCCGTCGCTCGTTGCCGCAACGCGGCTTTCGTGCGCGACGGCCAGGTCAGGCTCGAAACCGCCGACGTCACCGCCATGCCGTTCGCCGCCGCTTCGTTCGACAAGGCCGTTACGATCAACAGTACGTACTTCTGGCCCGACCTGACCGCCGGCCTGGCGGAGATTCGCCGCGTGTTGCAAGTGGACGGCACGCTGGTGATCGCGGCCATCACGCCGGGTGCCGCGATTGAGATGCCGTTTGCCGAGTACGGCTTCACGGTGCATGACGCAACGGCGCTGGAGGCCGCCTGCGTGGCCGCGGGTTTCGATCGGATCGGCATCACCCGCTTCGTCGAACCGCTCAGCGACCCGCCGCAGCAGTATGGCCCGCGGGAGTTCTATCTGCTTAGGGCGTGCGCCGTCTGATACGGCGGCTTGCATCGGCGCTTTACGCGGCAAGACTCAATGTGCAATGCCGCGCGCACGCTCGAGCAACAATTCGCGCTCACGCGCATTGCGCGTCATACCGGCCGCACGTTCGAATTCGGCACGCGCCTCATCCACGCGGCCGAGTTTCGCCAGCAGATCGCCACGCACGCTCGGCAACCAGTGGTAGTTCGCGAGCGCGGCATCGGTTGCCAGCACGTCGACGATCTCCAGTCCGGCAGCCGGGCCGAACGCCATGCCGACCGCCACCGCGCGATTCAACTCGACCACCGGCGACGGCGCCACCTGTGACAGCGCGTCATACAACGAGACGATCTGCACCCAGTCGGTATCGTCCGCGCGACGCGCACGCGCATGACACGCTGCAAGCGCCGCCTGCAGCGCGTAGGGGCCGCTCGCGCCGCCCAACGCATGCGCGCTGTCGAGCGCGGCGAGCCCGCGACGGATCAGCAGTGGATCCCAGCGGCTGCGATCCTGATCGAGCAGCAGCACGGGGCGGCCTCGCGCATCCGTGCGTGCATGCGTGCGCGACGCCTGAATTTCCATCAGCGCGACAAGGCCATGCACTTCGCTCTCATCCGGCACGAGACCGCTCAGCACGCGGCCAAGCCGCAGCGCTTCCTCGCATAGCGCCGGACGCATCCAGTCGTCGCCGGCAGTGGCCGAATAGCCTTCGTTGAAAATCAGATAGATGACTTGCAGCACCGAGGCGAGCCGCGGCGCGCGCGCGTCCGCCTGGGGCACTTCGAACGGCACTTTGGCGGCCGAGAGCGTGCGCTTGGCCCGCACGATACGCTGCGCGATGGTCGGCTCCGGCACGAGAAACGCGCGCGCGATTTCGTCCGTGGTGAGGCCGCCGAGCAGGCGCAGGGTGAGCGCGACGCGCGCGTCGGTGGACAGCACCGGATGGCACGCGGTGAACACCAGCCGCAGCAGGTCGTCGCCAATATCGTCGGCGCGAGCGGCATCGAGGGCATCGACGAAATCGGGCACGAGATGAGCCTCCAGCGCGTCGAGATCGTGACCCAGCTCCTGATGCTTGCGGGCATGCAGCGCTTCCTGCCGCAAGCGGTCGAGGGCGCGGTTCTTTGCGGTCGCCATCAGCCACGCTCCAGGATTGTCGGGCACGCCCGCGTCGGGCCAATGTTCGAGCGCGGCCACCAGGGCGTCTTGCGCCAGTTCTTCGGCGAGCCCCACGTCACGCACGATTCGCGCGACGTGGGCGATGACCTTGGCGGATTCGATCCGCCAGACTGCCTCGATGGCACGGTGAGTGGCTGCCGTGGTCACGCGTCAGCCCGCCGCCTTGGCGTTCGGGTCCATGTAGATGAGCTCCCAAATGTGGCCGTCGATATCTTCGAAGCCATGCCCATACATGAAACCATAATCCTGCGGCGCGCGCGGTATCGCGCCGCCCGCGGCGAGCGCTCGCGCGACCAGCGCATCCACCTCTTCCCGGCTTTCACAAGACAGGCCCACCAGCGCCTCCGTGCTCTCCTTCGCGTCGCACAGCGATTTGCGCGTGAACGACTTGAACAGGTCCTTGACCAGCAACATCGCGTAGATGTTTTCGCCGAGGATCAGACAGGCCGCCTGCTCATTCGTGAATTGCGGCTCGAACTTCAAACCGATCGCGCTGAAAAAGGCCTTCGACCGTTCGAGGTCATTCACCGCGAGATTGACGTAGATCTGCTTATGCATGTTGGAGTCCATTGATGAGGTGGCGGTCGCACGGCTCTCACCACGCACTACGCTCAGTGCGCCCGTTGCGCCAGTTGCGCCGCGTCAGCAGCCCTGCGCCGCGTTCAGCGCGTTTCCGTTCCCGCCTCAGCGTTTGCCGGCTTCCAGTTCGCGGAACCGGTCCAGCTCGGGGCCGGGCTCAAAGTCGTCGAGTTCGAATAACTGACGCACTTCGATTTCGCCGTCGGCTTGCTCGCCGAACGGCGCCGGAAAACGCCGCGCCCATTCCATGGCTTCTTCACGCGAGCGCACCTGGATCAGCGTGTAGCCGGCAACGAGTTCCTTGGTTTCCGCAAACGGGCCGTCGACCACCGAACGCTTGCCGCCGCTGTAGCGTATGCGCCAGCCTTTAGAACTCGGTTGCAGACCGGTGGCGTCGAGCAGCACGCCGGCTTTCGCCAGTTCTTCGTGGTACGCGCCCATTGCGGCCATGAGGGACGCTTCCGGCATCTCGCCGGCTTCGCTCGCGGCCGTCGCTTTTACGAGGATCATGAATCGCATCGCCGTTACTCCAATTCGTTGTAAGAGGGAAAGCCGCACAAACTGGGAGGCTTCTTACTCACACGACGAGCAACGCGCGGCCGGATCGACACGCCTGCCGACCCACCAGGGAAAACCCCGAGACAACGCTATCGATGCGCGTATCGCCTAGGCGAAACAAGGTCCGAGCTTGCGGACTTCGACGGTGCACCACGTGGCCGCCGGGCAGGCTTGGGCGATAGCCACGGCTTCTTCACGGGTATCGCAGTTGAGGAGGAAGAACCCGCCGATCATCTCTTTGGCTTCGGCGAACGGGCCGTCGAGCAGTTTCGGCTGGCCGTCGCGGACCTGCACGCGGACCGCGTCGCTTGCGGACGTGAGCGACTCGACCGCGACCAGTTTGCCGCGCTCTTTCAGATCGGCGGCGAAACGGACCATCTGGTCGTAGACTTCGCGGCCCGCAGCTTCACCGCGTTCAATGCGTTGATTCGGGGGTTCGACGATGAGCAGCATATAGGACATGGCGTCTCCGATTGATCGCGTCGCAAACGTGAACGCCCTGGAAGCGTAAGAGGAGAAATCGCGCTCACGGCCGGTTGGCGAGAGGCAGTCTAACAAGCGCGGATGACTCCAGCAAACCAGATGCGGCGCTGTCATGGCTGCGCAAAGGGCGCCTTACGGAGACTCGTAATATCCGCACGTCGATGCGAGGTTTGAAAAAAAACGCCCCATGGGGGCGTTTCATTTGCGCGAACTAGAAAGGAAAGAGCCTAACCAGGCCACCCTGCTCCTCAGGCAGCAGCTTCTGCAATCGCCTGAACCTGCGCGGACCTCATCAGTCCTTCAATCATTTTCGCTTCCGCGCTCGCAATCTCGCTCAACGATGCCACGGACAGTTGCGCGTCGAGAATCTCCAGCGCCGTGCACAAGCGGGCGTATTCGACGTCTTCCAAAGCCCATGCGCCTTCGCCGATGTCACGCGCGTCGAGCTGAACCATCGCGGCATGTGCGCTTTCAATGTCGGCAAGCGCGTCCTCGCCGAGACCGAGCCGCGCAAGCTCTTGCGACACCAGTAAATGCCGGCTCAAGGTCATGTGCAGATTCCGCGAGCCGTGGCCGTGGCGAAATGCATCGAGGGCGGTGTAGCACTGCAGAAGCATCGCCGCGGTGACCGGCTCATGAGCGGTGCGGCTATAGGTCAGCGCACGCAACAGCGGGGACATGGCCGGCTGGTTGTGCTTGCGGACTCGCGATTTACTGGACATATCGGTTCAACCTCCTTCTCTAACTCTCGGCTTCGCCACCGGATTCTTGCGTTCAACGGCGGCAATCGCCGCCGATACGCCGGCGGCTCGACAGGCCCGAAGCGAGTCTGTGTGGCCATCATGGCAAGCAACTATTAAGACAGACTTAAACGACCTCAAGTCCTGTTTAGATGCAGCGTGCGTCACAGCGCGCAGCCGGCCGCTTGTCCGGTGCCGCCGCAAAAAACGCAGTGCAACGCCGGCATATCGGTTCGAACCCGCCGATTGCAAGCCTTGCCGCGCAACGAGACGAAAAAAAACCCTGTTCCCGCGAAGGAACAGGGTCGGACAGGATGGAACAGTCGTACTCGCGCGTGGATGCTTGCCGACCTTCACCACCACAAACTAACAGAGTTGCTACTTGAACTACATCTGCGAAAAGCTGTTGTTTCTTGAACTACTGCTGCATCACAGCCGGGTCCTTCGCCTTCAACATCGCCTGACTGCAACCCCCTGCTGATTCACGCGCTACTTCATGGATCGCGCGCCGTTTGCATTGCTTCTCTTACCTACTGCTTTACTGCCCTGCCGCGTACCACAACCGCGGCAAACTGCCATCAACGGTACGGTTCAAAACAACGCGGGGGAAGACCGCGTCGATGGGCTCGGTGATTTGTCGCGCCATGGAAAACAGTGTATGCCGGCACTTGCGAATGCAATTGCGCGAAGCGAGGGGAATTGGCAGGCCAGTTTGGCGAATCGGCGTAACAGGCCGATTTCCTCAGACATGAGCGACGGCGCCTTCGCCGTCGCTAGTTCATTTTTGAGTGGGTGCGATTAACCGACGCGACACCGCGCGGACAACTCTCGCGCTCCCGTCGGGCCGGGTCATCAACCTCGAGCGACGAAGTCGCTGATCGTCAGCAGCACTTTTTCGCCCGGCCGCGCCAGCATCTTTCTCTCCGCCACGGCGGTGATGCGTTTGCGCCCGTCCGCGAAAGTCTTCAATACGCGCTCCTCGCCGGCGTCGCGTTGCAGCCAGAAATGCTGCTCCAAGGCCTCACGCGTGACGGCGCACTCAAGGTCCCGTCCTCGCGTCGAAAGCTGGAAAATCACCGCGCGTCCGTCTGCCGAGACGCTTGGCTCAAGCTCGATAATCTCCATAGCCCACCTCGCAAAGTTCGTTAAGCCGCTCGCCGAGTTGAACGAACGACACCGAAAGAAACTGAATACACACGCAAAGCCACGCGCTGAGTTTTTCGGCTGATCAAATGCACCCTATCGCGCCACGGCCGCGCTCGTTGTGAGCTGAGCCATTGTCGCGTGAACCGGCGCGTGCGTCGACAGCGTCAACGGCATATGCGACGGTCGGCGCGCTGAACCGATCAACCAGCGCGGACGTTTCGCGCAGAACTCATGCAGCAATGCATTCAACCCTTCCGTCATGGCTTGCGTGCTACTGCGCACGCCGCGCGATGCGGACGAAATCGCAAACCAGGAATGCGGCGGCCGAAGCTCGTGGCAAATGCCGCGCGCATCGACAAAGCGCAGGCAACCGGTGTCGGGATAAAAGACGAGCGTCATCGCGTCGCCGTCGACCCCGTGCGTGACCATGTGTGGTTTCGTATTCAGCATTTTCGTTTGTTATGCCAGGTTGGCGTATTTTTGTTGACGGTCCGGCTTCGAGGCCGCCCGCGCCAGCAATTCGCGCATGAGGCAAAAGCAAAGCGCATGCCAATGAGGGCACAACGCGTCGCGTGAACCGAGGCGACTGCAACGCGACCTGACGACAGCGTGCCTCTGGCGCGCCGCAAATGCCGATCGCGCCTGAGGCACGCCACGCGACAGCATGCGATTGCGCGGCGGCGCGGACCGCCAACTGGCGGCATCGGCGCGACTGGCGCACGGCAAAGTCGAGAGGCACACACATAACCGCGTGGTAAAAAAGCGCTGCTGGCGCGACAATTCACGACCATTCTTACTAGCCGCCGGCACACCGGCAACGTGACCAACATGCCCGCTCAAGAACCCGGCTTCACCCTGCGCCCGGCGCTGGACTCGGACATACCCTTCCTGTTCGAACTGCGCAAGGCGACCATGACTGAGCACCTCGCGCGCGTTGGCGAACCGTCGGACGATACCGAGCATCGCGCGCGTCTGCTGCATCGTTATGACACGGCGCGCGTCATTTGCATCGACGGCGAACCGGCCGGTTTGCTCAAGGCGCATCGCACCGGCGCCGAATGGGTCGTCGTGCAATTGCAGATCACGCCGGCACTTCAGGGGCGCGGCATCGGCGAACGCGCGCTGCATTGGGTGTTGCGCGCCGCGCAGGCCGACGCATTGCCGGTCACCCTCAAGGTGCTCAAAGGCAATCCCGCGATGCGGCTCTACGAGCGGCTCGGCTTCGAGATCGTCGGCAAAGATGGGAGACAGTTTTACATGAGGCGCGCGCCGCGCGCGTCGGCGGAAATTGAAGCAGAATGAATGTCGGATAAAGACTGATACGTAACGGACCTGCCATGACCTTTCGCGACACTTCCGCCATCGCTAGCTGGCACGCCCATGTGTATTTCGATGCGAGCACCCGCGACGCCGCGTGGACCTTCCGCGAGCAGATCGAAGCGCACTGGAGCGGCAAGCTGCAAATGGGCCGCTTTCACGAGCGCCCGGTCGGACCGCATCCCATGTGGTCGTATCAGCTTGCATTTACGCAGGACCAGTTCGCCGATCTGGTCGGCTGGCTCACGCTGAATCACGGCTCGCTGGATATCTTCCTGCACCCCAACACCGGCGACGCACTGCGCGATCACCGCGACGCCGCCGTATGGATCGGCCATTCGCACGAACTGGTGCTGAGCGCGCTCGGCTAACCGCCTCGAACGCGGCGCGCAGCGAATCGCACGACGCGCCGCCGCTTGCGGTTCACATATTCGAATACGAACTGCACCAGCCGCGCGCGGCGACCTGTTTGTCGCCGAACAGCGTGCAGCCGCCGTATGTATCGGTGGCTTTGCCCTGGAACAGCGAGCAGTTGCCGCAATTCTGTCCGGCGGTGTAGCCGGGGAATTTCGCCTTGTCGACCTTGGAAGCGTCCTCCTTATAGCCGACGGCTTGCGCCTTCGGATCGGCTTCGCTGAGCGTATTCGCGGTCTCGGCGAAAGCGGTACGGGCGAGTGCGAGCGCTGAGCCCGCGCTCACGCCCAGCAGCAGAAAATGGCGGCGCGATGTTTTCATATGGGTCCGATGGAAAGTGGGAGGCGTGCCTCGATCGCGATCAAGTGCAATCAAGTGGGATCAAGCGCCGTCAATCGAGAAATCGCGTGAACCGCTCAACCGGTTCACGCTCGGTGCGCAACGTGTTGACCAGCGCGCTTTCGTCGGCGAAACCGAGGGACATGCCGCACACCAGTTGTTCTTCGGGCGGCAGGCCGAGGTGTGCCGCAATCACGCGATGAAACGGCGTAAACGCAGCCTGCGGACAGGTATCGAGACCACGTCCGCGCGCGGCCGTCATGATCGCCTGCAGGAACATGCCATAGTCGAGCCAGCTGCCGCGCTCCAATACCCGGTCGATGGTGAAGAACAAGCCCACCGGTGCGCCGAAGAAGCGGTAGTTCTGCGCATGCTGCTCATGCATGCGCGCCTTGTCGCCCTTCCCGATACCGAGCAGGCCATACAGATCCCAGCCGATTTTGCGGCGCCGGTCGATGTACGGTGACACCCATTGATGCGGGTAGTACGGATACTCTTCCTGGTACAGCGCGTCGCGCTGCGGGTCGTCGTGGGCGGCGAGCAAGGCCCGCGAGAGGCGCGCGAGCGACTCGCCCGTCACCACATAGACTTTCCACGGTTGCGTATTGGTGCCCGACGGCGCGCGGCTGGCGGCTTCGAGAATGGCTTCGATCTCGCCGCGTGGCACCGGTGTAGGCAGAAAGGCGCGAATGGAACGCCGCGTGATGAGCGCGGTGTCGACGGCGTTATCGGATGTGGTCATCGGCGGATTCCGGCAGAGCCAACGGTTGTGGCGGTCTGCGGGAATTCTAGCGCGAGCGCCGCCTTCTCCGCTGACAGGCCGGCAACTGCCGGCCTGCTTCAACAGGTCTAACGCGGCGGCCTCAGCCGAGCGGCGTTTTCAGCGCATCGATGAGATCGAGCAGATCATAGGGCTTGCGCAACAAGATGGCCTGCGGCAAGACCTTGCGCTGCTCCGGCGTCAGCACGAGGTCGTAGCCGGTCAGAAAGATCACGCGCAGATCGGGCCGCTCGCCACACACCTCCAGCGCCAGATCGATGCCCGACTTGCCCGCCAGCCCTACGTCGGTGAGCATCACGCTGATCGCATGTTCGCTGAGAATCTGCCTGGCGTCGTGCTCGCCTTCGGCCTCCAGAATGTCGAAGTCGAACGTGCGCAGCAATTCGGCGGTGCTCGCGCGAATCAGTTCGTCGTCTTCCACCAGCAGAATCCTTGGCCGCGTCTGAGCCGCGAAACTGCCGGCGCTATCCGGCATGGCAGGCGGATCGACCTCGAGAAGATGCTGCTCGGCCTCGGCGATTTCGGCCGCCAGTGGATTCTGCGTTTGCAGCACGTATCGGACTTTGCGCGCCAATGCTTCGTGCGTGTAGGGCTTGCTGAGCAATTCGATGCCTTCATCGAGCCGCCCGGAATGCACGATCGCGTTGTCCGTATAGCCCGACGTGAACAGCACCGCGATCGCGGGCAACCGTTCGCGCGCCTTGCGGGCGAGTTCGGTGCTGCGCAGCGGGCCGGGCATTACCACATCGGTGAACAGCAAGTCGATCGGCACGCCGCTTTCGACGATCGCGAGCGCGCTTTGCGCGTCTTTCGCTTTCAGCACGCGATAGCCGAGATCGGACAGCATTTCGACCACCGTCGTGCGCACTTCCTCGTCGTCCTCCACCACCAGAACCGTTTCCGCGCCGCCCTTTGCGGGACCGGCGTCGATATTCGTTTCGAGGTCTTCCTGCTGGCGCACCCGCGGCAGATAGATGCGAATCGTCGTACCGTGCCCCTCCTCGCTGTAGATCTTCACATGCCCGCCCGACTGCTTGACGAAGCCATACACCATGCTCAAGCCGAGGCCGGTGCCCTGACCTTCGGGCTTGGTCGTGAAGAACGGCTCGAACACGCGTTCACGGACTTCCGGCGGCATCCCGGCGCCCGTGTCGGTGACGGCCAGCATCACGTACTGGCCCGGCGTGACCTCCGCGTTGCGCTTGGCGTAGGCGTCGTCGAGCGCGGCGTTGCCGGCTTCGATCGTGAGCTTGCCGTGGCCGTTCATCGCGTCGCGCGCGTTGATCGCGAGGTTCAGCAGCGCGTTCTCGACCTGGAAGGGATCGACCAGCGTATTCCACAAGCCGCCCGACACGATCGTTTCGATTTCGACGCCGTCGCCGAGCGCGCGTCGCAACATGTCGTCGAGCCCGCGCACGAAGCGGCCGAGATTGACGACCTTCGGCGCGAGCGGCTGACGCCGCCCGAACGCCAGCAACTGCGAGGCGAGGTTCGCGCCGCGGGCCACGCCCGCCAGCGCATTGCGCACGCGCTGCTCGGGCTTCTCGGAACCGGCGACGTCTTTCGCCAGCAGTTGCAGATTGCCGCCTATCACTTGCAGCAGATTGTTGAAGTCGTGCGCGACGCCGCCCGTGAGCTTGCCGATCGCTTCCATCTTCTGCGCCATGCGCAGCGCTTCTTCGGCGTGGCGCAGCGCCTCGGTGGTTTCCTTGTCGGCGGTGACGTCGCGGCCCACGCCGTGAATGCGCGCCGTGTCGGGATCGAGCGCGAGCGTCCACGCGACCCAGCGCCACGTACCGTCGATCCGCTTGAAGCGGTTTTCATAGCGCACCGGCACGCCCGTGCGACGCAATTCGGCGAGATGCGTGCTGACGACCGCGACATCGTCCGGGTGAACCAGGTCGACGTAGGAACGTGACATGAGCCAATGCATGTTATGGCCGAGCGCATTGCTCCACGATGGACTCACGCGCTGCAAACGGCCTTCGATATCGGCCACCACCAGTAGATCTTCGCTCAACTCCCACAGACGGTCGCGGTCCGCCACCGTCTCGATCACACGGCGCTCCAGCGTTTCGTTCAGATCGTGCAGCGCGCTTTGCGCTTTGGCGCGCTCGGCGATTTCGCTTTGCGCGGCCTGGTACAGACGCGCGTTGTCGATGGCAATGGCCGCTTGCGCGGCGATACCGGCCACGATCCGCTCGGCGCGTTCGGTGAACACGCCAGGCTCCGGATGGCCGAAGAACAGGCCGCCGACCACCTCCCCGCTACGCGACTGCACGGGCGTGGCCAGATAGCTGCGCACCTTCAGGTGGCCTTCCGGCATGCCACGATGCGGCACGTTATGGCCATAACGCGGATCCTGAGTAATGTCGTCGACGCGAACGATGCCTTCGCCCTTGAACGTCGGCGCGAACACCGCCGTGTTGCGCGGCATCGGAAAGCCCGCGAACGCTTCCTTCGGCACACCGGACAGCGTGTACAGCATGTAGCTGCCGCCCTTGTCGTCGAGCACGTTATAGAAGAACGAACCGAACGCGGCGCCGGTCAGTTCGGTAGCCGCGTCCGTCACGATCTGCACTGCGCGGTTCAGATCGAGTTCGGCCGCCACCGTCGAGCCCACGCGATTGAGAATCTCCAGCGTGCGCGATTCCTCGCGCAGCTTCATCTCGGTCTCGCGGCGCAAGCGGGCGAGTTGCAGGTTGCCCGACACGCGGGCCAGCAGTTCGCGCGCCGAGAAGGGTTTGGTCAGATAGTCGTCGGCCCCGTGCTCGATGCCGTCCACGCGCGCTTCCTCGCCCGCGCGGGCGGACAGCATCAGCACCGGCGTGTCGCGCAGGTCCGGATCGGCGCGCAGTGCACGCAGCAGGCCAAAGCCGTCAAGGCGCGGCATCATTATGTCGGAGAGCACCAGATCGGGACGCTCCTCGCGCGCGGCTTCGAGCGCGGCCTGGCCGTCGGTCGCAAGACGCACGTCGTGCCCTGCCGCACGCAAGATGCGGCTCATGTACTCACGCAAGTCCGCATTGTCGTCGACGACCAGGAGCCGCGCGGCAGAGACCGGCGCGGCGTCGGGCGACACCTCGCCGGCCGGCGTCGCATCGATTGGCGCATCGGTGAGGATTTCGTTCTCCGGACTCCAGCGCAACGCGGCATCGACATAGGTGCGCGCGTGTTTGCTCATGGCGGCATGCACGGCTGAGTCTTCGGACTGGGGCTGCACGGCGCCACGCGGCAGCGAGACGGTGAAGCACGCCCCCTGGCCCAGCGCACTGTCGACCCGCACCGTACCGCCGTGCAGCTTCACCAGTTCCTGCACCATCGCGAGCCCAATGCCACTGCCTTCGACCGAGCGTCCTGGCGCGCCCGCCACGCGATGAAAGCGCTCGAAGAGGCGCGGCGCTTCTTCTTCGGCAATACCGATCCCGCTATCCGTCACGCTAACCTCGACGCCACCGCCAACGACCTCACGAACCGCGACACGAATCGTGCCGAAGAACGTGAACTTGTAGGCGTTGGACAGCAGGTTCATCACGACCTTTTCCCACATCTCGCGGTCGAGTTGCACGACCACGGGCGTGGCCGGAATCTCCACCTCGAGCCGCAGGCCCGCTGTTTCGATCGCGGACTGGAACAGCGACGCGAGTTCGGCCGTGAACGACGCGATATCCGTGGGTTGCGGGTGGCTCTGCATGCGTCCCGCTTCGATGCGCGAAAAATCCAGCAGCGCGTTAACGAGCTTGAGCAGCCGCAAGCCGTTGCGATGCGTGATCTCGATCAGCGCGCGGTCCTCGATATCGCTGCCCATCCGCGCGTTGTCGCCGCTCGCGGCAAGTTGCGGCTTGGCGAGCAGTTCTTCGAGAGGGCCGAGCATCAGCGTCAACGGCGTACGAAATTCGTGGCTGATGTTGGAAAAGAACGTGGTTTTCGCGCGGTCGATTTCAGCCAGCGCCTCCGCGCGCCGCCGCTCTTCCTCATAAGCGCGCGCGTAGCCGATCGCCGCGCCGATCTGGCCGGCGCTCAGATTCAGGAAGCTGCGATAGGCGTCGTCGAAAAGGCGGCAAGGATTCAGGCCGGCGATCAGAACCACGGCTTGCGTCGCCTCGCCGCCGGGCGACACCGGCAGAACGACCGCCTGCTGCGGCGCGAGATGCCACGGCCCGCGCGGCATCTCGGTGCCGAATCGCTGCGTCAAATCACGCACCAGCTGCGGCGCCTGCATCTCCATCACGTCGCCGACCGGCCAGAGCGAGTCGCCGTCGAGCTTGATTGTCCGCGGCGCCGCCGGGTGATCCGGCTCGATGCCGCTCGAACCGACCAGCGTGGCCGTGTCGCCGCCGGGTTCGGCGGCGTACAGCAAGGCGAATGGAAGATCCTGCGGATTGGACCGCAAGGCACGCGCGCTGAGCTTGCACGCTTCGCGCCAGTCGCGGCCGTCGGGGCTGACCGCCGCGAGTTCCTTCAGAAGCGCCAACTGCCGCTCTCCGACCACCTGTGCGGTGCCGTCGCTGTTGGCGCAGATAATGCCGCCGGGTTCGCCGTCATCGCCGGGAATGGGGCTGTACGAGAAGGTGTAATACGTCTCCTCGGGAAAGCCGTTGCGCTCCATGATAAGCAGCTTCTGTTCGACGAAGATGCCTTCCGCGCCGGCCAGCGCGGTATTCAGAAGCGGCTCGATATCGGTCCAGATTTCGCGCCAGACGACCTTGGTCGGTTGACCGAGCGCGACCGGATGCTTGCCGCCGATGATCGATTTGTACGGGTCGTTGTAAAAATAGATCAGCTCGTCGCCCCAACCAATCCAGATCGGCTGACGCGATGTGAGCATGATGCGGATCGCGATCTTCAGCCCTTGCGGCCAGGTGTCGGGCGCGCCGAGCGCCGTCTGCGTCCAGTCGTAGGCGCGGATGAGCGCGCCCAGTTCGCCGCCGCCGGCAAGGAATGACGGCGCGGCGAGGTCGGCGGGCAATGCATCCGATAAGAAGCGGTCCGGCTCGTTCAACGCGATCTCCTCGACGCGGTGGCTCATAGTCGTGCGGACCGCGATTGCAAAAGCGGTGCCTGATCCAATGGATAGCCAACGTTAACGCGCAATTGATGTAGCGCGATTCTCGCACGTAGACGGATGCCGGAGGAAGTTGAGACGACGCGCGGAGCGGGCCTTTCGCCGCGCCGGAGAGCGTGTGCCGAACGGAACGCTGGCAGCGTGGAAGGGATACTGCGAGGGGAGCTTGAACTGCCGGTAAAACGTACCTCGGTGCAACGCTCGGGAAAGACGATCTTCCCGAGCGCGAGTCAGGCAAGGCGGCGGATTTCTCCGGGATTACGCCCTGCCCGCAGCGGCATTTACAGCAACCCGACGCATACTGCGGCGACGATCGATCCCAGCACCAACACCGCGCCGACGGTCTTGCGTTTGTTCAACTCCGTCCAGAGCAGAACGCCGGTAAGGGACAAGAGAATGATGCTACCGGCCAGCGTGTCGATCAGCAGCACCCAGCCGACGCTCAAGCCCACCCCCTTGTGCAGATTAGTCAGCACCGCGAGGAACGTGTTCTCGCTGCGCTTGACCGTCACGTAACCGTTGCCCACCCAATATTCGGCGGACGTGTTCTCTCGGGGCGACGCGAAATTGAGCTGCCAGTGCTCCGGCTGGACTACGCTGCGCTCGCCCCAAGCGACCGGATGCGCAGGCTCTTTCTGAACACGCCCCGGCGTGCCCGCCAGTTTCAGTTCATGCTTGAGCCACTTGCCCAGATCGCGTGGCGTCTCGGGCGCCGGTTGCGGCAACGGCACCTGCAACACCGCGACCTGCGGCTCGCCGGTCGATACCTTGAGCGGACCGCCGCGATGATTCAGCAGAAACCCCGTGGTGCCGAACAGCAAACCCAGCGCCGCGCCCCACAAACCGACCCAGCCATGCACCTTGCGCAGCCACTTGATGAAGGTGGCGCGGCGCGAGCGCTGCTGGCGCGCCTTCAACTCGCCGCCGTCAAGGCGCTGCGGCTCGCGGGCCGCGCGGTCGATGCCCCTGGGCGCTTGAATGTCGAATGCCTCGGGTGCGCTCACGGTTCGCTCCAGTTACGCAACAGGTTGTGATAGATGCCGACGAGGCTGCGGCGTGCGGCGTCGTCGGCGTTGGTGGCATTGAGCCGTTGAATGGCGTTGTCCATGTCGAACAACATCGCACGCTGCGTATCGCTGCGCACGAGGCTTTGCACCCAGAAGAAACTCGCGACGCGCACGCCGCGCGTGACCGGCGTGACCTGATGCAAACTCGTCGCCGGATAGACGATCATGTCGCCCGCCGGCAGCTTGACCTGCTGCACGCCGTACGTGTCTTCGATCACGAGTTCGCCGCCGTCGTAGTCGGCGGGGTCTGAAATGAACAGCGTCACGGAGACGTCGGTGCGCAGCTTCACGCCGTTGGGCAGCACTCGCACGGCGCCGTCGACATGACTGCCGAACTGCATGCCGCCTTCGTAACGATTGAAGAGCGGCGGATACACCTGGTTCGGCAGCACCGAGCTGATGAACAGAGGATTGCGTTCGATCGACGCGAGAATCACGTCGCCGAGTTGGCGCGCAATGGGCGTGTGTTCGGCAATCTGCTGGTTACGCTTGACCGGTGCGCCCTGATAGCCCGCGGTCGCGCGGCCGTCGACCCACGCGTCGCCGGCATTGTCGAGCCGCTCGCGCACGACGCGCAACTGCTCGGCGCTCAGTACATTCGGAATGTGCAGCAACATGATGGTTCCTTTGCGTCGACTTGCCGTCTTCGAAAACGGCAAGCCTAACGCACCCGTTCAACGTGCATCAAAAGCGGTAATCGAACGTCGCCAGCAACGTGCGTCCGATACCCGGTACGGAACGGCCGCCGTCCGACGGAATCAACGCGTCGTAGTACGTCTTGTTGGTCAGGTTCAGCAGGTTCAGGCGGACGTCGTATTTCTTTGCGTGATACGCCGCGGTCGCATCCCAGCGCGTGTAGCCCGGCACCTGCACGTAATTCGTGTTCGATGCGTAACGCGGCGACATATACGTCGGACCGCCGCCGATTTCCCAATGCGGCGTGAACGCGTAGGTAGTCCAGAACGTCAGCGTGTTACGCGGCGTGTTGGCCGGCACGTGACCTTGCGTGCCGTCGCGCGCCTTCAGGATGATGGCGTCCATGTAGGTGTAGCCGCCGAACACTTGCCATTTGTCCGTAATGTGGCCCGTCACTCCGGCCTGGAATCCGTCGACGCGAACGTCGCCGTCCAGCTCGTATTCCGTCGGCGACACCTGGGTGCGCGCGTTGGTTTTTTCCTGGCGGAAGAATGACGACGTCACCGAGAGATTGCCGCCGAGCAGATCCCATTTCGCGCCGACTTCGTACGATCTCGTCGACTCGGGCGCGAGGTTCTGCGTAAGGTTGGTTACCGTCAGCGCTTCGAGGGACGGATTGAACGACGTGCCGTAAGAGACGTAGTACGACTGCCAGTCGGTCGGCTGATAGATCACCCCGGCGCGCACGCTGGTGAAGAAATTGGTTTGCGTGGCGTAGGCCGGCAGGCTGATCGTGTTGTGGATCTGCGCCTGGAAGCGATCCCAACGCAAGCCGCCAATCACCTTCCATTGCTGGCCGATCGATACGGTGTCGTTCAGGTAGGCGCCGATTTCGTTCGATCCGGAGTCTGCGTAGTTGCCGACCGTCGTCGTCACACCTGCGGGCGTGGACAGATACGCGGGATTCACCATCGAAACGACCGGCAGATTGTTACGCGTGTACGCCTGGTTCGAATAGCTGTCGTGACTGAGGCTGACACCGGCGATCAGGTCGTGCTTGATCGGGCCGGTCACGAATTTGTATTGCAGCATCGTGTCGTTGTACAGCGAGTGGTTCTCGATCACACGGTCGTGGCTTTGCAACTTGATGAACAGTTGCGACGGCGACAACGTCGTGTAGTTGCCGTTGGTCAACGCGGTGCTGCTCGCGAGCGGCCCCGTCAGCACCGCTTGCGGCGCGGTTTCGCGCGCGTCGGTCATCGAGTGCGAGAACTGCGTCTGGTTGGTCAGGATCAGGTTGTCCGAAAACTTGTGCTTGAGCGCGGCCGTGACCGTCTGCACGTCCTGAATCGTGCGGTCGGTGGTCAAGCCGTAGAAGGTGTTCTTCGGCACCGGCGACGGGTGGCCGTTCAACGCCTGCACGCCGTAGTCAGGCATGTCGTAGTTGTGCTGGATCAGCGCGGAGATCGTGACTTCGGTCGGCGTGCCGATCCCGAAGCGCACTTCCGGCGCGATGCCGTAGTCCTTGTTCTTCATCTCGTCGCGCGTCGAACCGAGGCTTTGGCCGAATGCGTTCAGGCGAATCGCCGAGGTCTCCGTCAGCTTATGGTTCACGTCGACGGTGCTGCGATATTTGGCGTCGGTGCCGATCATGCCCGTGACTTCCGCCGAGTCCTTCAGGTTCGCCTTCTTGCTGACCTGGTTGATCACGCCGCCCGTCGAACCGCGACCGAACAGCATCGACGAAGGACCGTACAGCACTTCGATTTCTTCGAGGTCGAACGTGTCGCGATAGTACTGGTTGCGATCGCGGAAACCGTCCAGATAGATGTCGTTCTGTGCGGTGAAGCCGCGCAGGTTGATGTTGTTGCCGATCTGACCGCCTTCGGCCGCGCCGATCGTCACGCCCGGCGCGTTGCGCAGCGCGTCCTGGAACGAGGTCGCGCCTTGCGATTGCAGCACGGCCTTGTTGATAACCGTGACGGTCTGCGGAATATCGCGCAGCGCCGTGGGCGTCTTTGCACCGACCGTCGACCGCTCTGCCTGGAAGTCCTGTTGTTCAGCCTGCGCCGAGACGCCGATGGTCGGCAAGGTATGGCTGTCGGCGGTGGTCGTCGCGGCCGGCGAGGCGGCTGGCGACGCGGTTTGCGGAGCGGTCTGCGCGACCGCCGGAGTCGCAAAGGGAACGGCAAAAGCTAGCGCTAACGCTGTCGCAAGCGGCGTGTGGTTGAACATGGAAATCCCGTCAGAGATGCGCTTGCCCGACTCGCATACCTGAGATGGAATCAATGACAAATTCGCAATTGGCTGGCTGCCGGTCTCGTGCGCACGGCACCGATGACGGGATGGCTGGCTGCTGTTAAATGAGAATCGCTATCATTCCACACGCATAAAACCGCATCAATCGCAGCGTCGCTTACCCCTCGTAACGGAATTGTTTCTATTTTTTACTATTGAAAGGCATATGTAATTTAAGGCGCTCGAGTTATGCCTGAATATTACATTTCAGTAATGTTACTTGCATTGAAATAAAAGGCTTTCTTGCTTGTAAGTTCAAAACACACCGAACCGAAGCTTTCAACTTACTAACGGTTTACAGCGATCGCAGCCGGCATCAATTCCCGACACGGTTTATCCTTTTTGCAACACTGCATCTTGAACTGTTCCGTTCATCCCCCGGAGTTGACCATGCAATATCGCAAATTCGGCCGCACCGGCCTGACCGTTTCGCGCCTGTGTCTCGGCACGATGACCTTCGGCCTGCAGACCGAAGAAGATGACTCGCATCGCATACTCGACACGGCGGCGGATGCCGGCGTGAACTTCATCGATACGGCCAACGTGTATCCGCTCGGCGGCGGCGAGAGTATTGCCGGTCGCACGGAGGAGATCGTCGGGCGCTGGCTGAAGGGCAAACGCGACCGCTTCATTCTGGCGACGAAAGCGGTCGGCAAGATGGGACCGGCGGCGTGGGATCAAGGCGCGTCGCGTAAACATCTGCTGGATGCCATCGACGCCTCGTTGCAGCGCCTCGGCACCGATTACGTCGACCTCTACCAGCTTCACTCCGACGACGCGAATACGCCGCTCGACGAAACCCTCGAAGCGCTGGACGTGATCGTGCGATCAGGCAAGGCGCGTTATATCGGCGTGTCGAATTTTCTCGCGTATCGGCTCGCCCGCGCCTTGGGCCGCGCCGATGTTTTGCGTGTGGCGCGCTTCGTCTCCGTTCAGCCTCGCTATAACTTGCTGTTCCGGCAGATCGAGCGCGAGTTGCTGCCTCTCGCAGACGAAGAGCAACTGGCCGTAATGCCATACAACCCGCTCGCGGGTGGGCTGCTCACGGGCAAGCATCAACTGGATGCGACGCCGACGTCCGGGCGTTTCACCGAAACCGTCGGCAAGGCCGGCGCGATGTATCAGCAGCGGTATTGGCACAAACGCGAGTTCGAGACGATCGAGCAATTGAAAGCCATCGTGGCGCCGACCGGTGAATCGCTGACGCGGATTTCGCTCGCCTGGGTGCTGGCGAACCCGCTCGTCACATCCGCGATTATCGGTGCGAGCCGCGCCGAGCAATTGAGCGATACGCTCGCGGCGTCCGAGTTCGTGCTCGATTCGCAGATCAAGACGCAACTCGACGAAGCGAGCGTGGAATATCGTTGGGGCGACGCGGCGCGTTAAGCGCAACCGCCTGCCGCGAGGGCGGCAGGCGCCGCGCGAAGATCACTTGAAGCGGCCCGCCCGTTGATTGGCTTCCGGCAATTGCCGCGATTCACGCATGGACTTTGCATGCCACAGACGCGCGCCGCCTTCAATGCCCGCATCGTTCGAAACGGTCGCCACGTTTGCCGGCAGATCGAACTTGAGTCGCTCAGCGTTGCCGCCACCGATCCACAGTTTGTCGTAGTTCACCAGCGCGCTCAGGATCCCGATCACCTTCTGAACGCGCCGGTTCCAGCGTTTGTTTCCGACTTTCTCACGCGCCGCCTCGCCGATGTATTCGTCGTAAGCCACGCCCTTCTTGCTGACCGGGTGATGCGCAAGCTCCAGATGGGGCATCAGCTCACCGTCGCGAAACATCGCCGTCCCCGCGCCCGTGCCGAGCGTCAGCACGAATTCGAGGCCTTGGCCCTGGATCGCAGCGAAACCCTGCATCTCGGCGTCGTTGATCATACGAACCGGCAATCCGCCCAGGCGCTGTGCCAGTGAATCAGCCAGTGGAATATCGTGCCAGCCTTCGACGCCAAAGTGCGGCGCGGTCAGAATACGGTTGTTGCGCACCACGCCCGGAAAGCCGATCGACATCAGCGTAGGCGGCTCCTGTTCGACGAGCGGTGCGACCAGCGTCGCCAGCGCGTCCACGAGTTGATCCGGCGTACACGGATGCGGTGTCGCCACTCGCACGCGCTCCGTTTTCATCTTGCCGTCCGCGTCGATGATCGCGGCTTTCAAACCCGTGCCACCAACGTCGATCGCCAGAATTCGCTCGGTACTGCTTGTCACTTTCGTCTTACGTGTCGCCACGGTGTCCCCCGATTGCGTTAGTGCGGCTCGTTGAATTACTTCTTCTGAACGGCGTCCTGTTTCAACGGCCGCCATTTGTGACCGTCGCGCGCCAATAGCGCGTCTGCTTCCGCGGGACCTTCGCTGCCGGCCGCATAACCATGCACCGGCATCGCACCGCCCGATTTCGGATGCAGCACGTCGTCCACCGCGCACCAACTCGTTTCGATACTGTCGGCACGCTGAAATAGCGTCTCGTCGCCGAGCATGCAGTCGTAGAGCAAGGTCTCGTAGCCGACGTTCGCCCGCTCCGCGAAAAAGTCGCCATAGTCGAACGACGACTGCACTGGCCCGACTTGCATGACCGGCCCCGGCGTCTTCACGTTGAAGTCGAAGCTCGTGCCATGCGCGGGATCGATGCGCAAGGTCAGCACGTTAGGCGTAAGTGCGTCCACTGGAGTGTCACGAAACAGGCGGAACGGCACCGGTTTCAGTTGCACCGAGATTTCCGTGCGACGCGCGGCCAAGCGCTTGCCGGTGCGCAGATAGAACGGCACGCCGGCCCAACGCCAGTTCTCGACGAACACGCGTGCCGCTGCGTAGGTTTCCGTCGTGCTGTCCGGCGCGACGTCCGGCTCCTCGCGGTAGCCGACACCCGCCGGGCCCTTTGCATATTGACCGAACACGACGTCGTCCGGAGTCAGCGGCTGGATGGCGTCGAAGATCTCAGCCTTCTTGTCGCGCACGGCCTCGGCATCGAACGAATTGGGCGGCTCCATGGCGACCATGCCGAGCAACTGGAACAGATGGTTCGGCACCATGTCGCGGAACGCACCGGTCTGTTCGTAGAACTTGCCGCGCCCTTCCACGCCGATCGTTTCCGCGGCGGTGATCTGCACACAGTCGATATATTCTCGCCGCCACATCGGTTCGAACAGCGCATTGGCGAAGCGCACCGCGAGAATGCTCTGCACGGTGTCCTTGCCGAGAAAGTGATCGATGCGATAGACCTGCGATTCCTTTGCGTACGACAGGATATGCGCGTTCAGATCGCGTGCCGAAGCGAGATCGGTGCCGAACGGTTTTTCGATCACAAGCCGGCGGAAGCCGCCGCTGTCGCCCTCTTTCAGCAGGCCAGCATTGCCGAGACGCTCGACGATCGGTTTGAAAAAGCGCGAACTGACCGCGAGATAGAAGATCACGTTAGCGCCCGGCGCTTGCTCGATCTTTTGCTTGAGCTTCGCGAAGACATCGTCAGTTTCGAATTCGCCGGCCATGTATTCGAGCCGTTGCGCGACCCAGTCCCACGCCTGGTCGTCGAGCTTGCCGGCGTGGAAGGTGCTGGCTTTGTCGGCGGCAAACTGTTCGAGCGACTTGTGCAGGTCTTCGCGCCACTCGCTCGTCTCGCGTTCGCCATGATTCACCCCGATGATTTTCATCCCGCCGTCGAGCAGGCTGTCCACCGCCAGGTTGTAGAGCGCCGGCATGAGGAGCCGTTTCGTCAGGTCGCCGCCCGCGCCGAAGATCACCAGCGTACAAGGTGGCGCGGGCCGCTTGCCAGCCGGCGAAGCCGGCGCTTGCTGCGGGCTCGCGCTGACTTTGCAACTCGGCTGTTGACTGGCGGCGGGGCGAGCGGATGTTCGGTTATTCGGTGTAGTCGACATGGGATTCACTTTTGGAAACCAATGGAACGAACGTGGTGATACATGAAAGACCACGCTTGAACCCACACAGTTCAAAAACCGCCGCGCGCCCCTGTTCGCCGTGCAATGTTGTAGGGCTTATGTAACCTCACTCACCTCATAGACTCGGCGCCGCCGCGCACTACTTCGCCGATGCGTGCGCGGGCTCGGGTGCGGATGCCGGCGCGGGCTCGGGCGACCGCGCCGCTGCTGCGGCTTGCGCCGACGGTGAAGCTGGCACAGGCTCCCGATCCGTTTCGCCCGGCAACGGCACGTTGCCCGATGCGCCCATCACGCGCGGTTGCAACAGCAACGCGACCAGACCGGTCCAGCCGGTTTGATGCGAAGCGCCCACGCCGCGCCCAGTATCGCCATGAAAATACTCATGGAACAGGATCAGATCGCGCGAACGCGGGTCGGCCTGCAATAACGGATACGCGCCCATGACCGGACGCTCGCCATCCTTGTTCTTGAGAAACAGCGTGGTACACCGGCGCGCCAGTTCGTCTGCAATTTCGCTCAGCGTAAACGCCTGGCCCGAGCCGGTCGGATACTCGACTTTAAAATTGTCGCCATAGTAGCGATGAAATTCATACAGCGATTCGATCAGCAGATAGTTCACCGGCATCCACACTGGTCCGCGCCAGTTCGAATTACCGCCGAACACGCGCGTATCGGATTCGGCCGGCAAATACTTCACGGTGAAACTGTCGCCGTTGTGATTGAACACGAACGGCTGATCGCGATGAACGCGCGAGAGCGCTCGCACGCCGTGATCGGAGAGAAATTCGCTTTCGTCGAGCGCACGGCGCAGCAATGCTTTCATCCGATGCCCGCGCAATAGCGAGAGCAACAGCGAGTTACCCTTGCCCGGCTCGTTCCAGCGCGAAACCAGCTTCGCCAGATCCGGACGATGTTCGAGGAACCAGACAAGCCGCTCACGCAAACACGGCAAGCCGCCATGCAGACGCTCTTCGAGCACATGCACGGCGAACAGCGGAATCAGCCCTACGATCGAGCGCAGGCGCATGGGAACGCTGCTGCCGTCCGGCAAACGCAGCTTGTCGTAGAAGAACTCGTCCTCGCTGTCCCACAAGCCGGTATCGCAGCCGTCGTCGCAACTCACGGCTTGCGCGATATACAGAAAGTGCTCGAAGAACTTCACGCCGATGTCGACGAAAACATGATTGGCGTACGCGAGTTCCAGCGCGATACGCATCAGGTCGAGCGCGTACGCGGCCATCCATGCGGTACCGTCGGCCTGGTCGATGTGGCCGCCGGTCGGCAGCGGCGACGAGCGGTCGAAAATACCGACGTTGTCCAGCCCAAGAAAGCCGCCTTGAAAAATGTTGTGGCCGTCGGCGTCCTTACGGTTCACCCACCAGGAGAAGTTCAGCAGCAGCTTGTGGAAAACGAGTTCGAGAAAATCGCGATCGCCCTTGCCCGTGAGCGCGCGGTCGATTTCGTACACGCGCCACGCGGCCCACGCATGCACCGGCGGATTGGCGTCGCCGAGCGCCCACTCATACGCAGGAATCTGACCGTTCGGATGCTGATAGCGGTCCTTCACCAGCAACAGCAATTGCCGCTTCGCGAACGCCGGGTCGATCAGCGCGAACGCGGCGGCATGAAACGCCAGGTCCCACGACGCGTACCACGGGTATTCCCACTTGTCGGGCATCGACACGATGTCCGCGTTGCACAAGTGCCGCCAGTCCATATTGCGGCCATGCTTGCGGCTTGCAGGCGGCGCAGGCTGAAGCGGGTCGCCCTCGAGCCAGCGTTGCACGTCGTACTGGTAGTACTGCTTCGACCACAGCATGCCGGCGAGCGCCTGACGCTGCACCAGGCGCGCGTCGGGGTCGGTAATATCGTGCTGCAACGCGCCATAGAACTCGTCGGCCTCGGCAATGCGGTGCGCGAATATCGCGTCGGCGTCGAGTTGCACGTCGTCGGGACTCGACTGCGGACGCCAGCGCATGTACACGACCGCACGTCCACGGGGTCCGAGCTCGATCGCAGCATGCGCGCCGGCCTTGGTGCCAGCGTCTCGGCGAATCGCGTGTTCATCGCCGTGCACGAGATAATCGTTGAAACCGTCTTTGAACGGACCCGCGCCGTCCGTATTGAAGAGACGCTTGACGTTGGTGTCGTTCTCGCAGAAGAGCCATGTCACCGGCGCGTCTTTCGACCATGCCGTGACGACGATCGGCTCCTGGCCATGCTGATGCCCGACCACATGCGCGTCGCCATTGTGGTCCGCGCCGGCAACGAGCGAGGGCTTGTCCTTGTTCTCCTTCCACGACCAGGAATTGCGCGCCCAGATTTGCGGCAGCACATCCAGTGAGGCCGCCTGGTCCGCGCGGTTCTCGATGGTCACGCGCATGAGGATATCGTCCGGCGCGTGTTTCGCGTATTCCACCTGCACGTCGAAGTAGCGTAAATCGTCGAACACGCCCGTGTCGAGAATTTCGTACTCCGGCATGTCGCCGCCGCGTCGCGCGTTTTCCTGCACGAGGTCTTCGTAGGGATAGGCGGCATGCGGGTATTTGTACAGCATGCGCATGTACGAATGCGTCGGTGTGCCGTCGACGTAAAAGTACAGCTCTTTCACATCTTCGCCGTGATTACCTTGAGCATTCGTGAGACCGAACAGGCGCTCCTTCAGGATCGCGTCCTTGCGATTCCAGAGCGCGAGCGAAATGCACCAGCTCAGCTTGTCGTCGCCGAATCCGGCAATGCCGTCTTCGCCCCAGCGGTAAGCGCGGCTGCGCGCATGGTCGTGCGGAAACGAGTCCCACGCTGTACCGTCCGCGCTGTAATCCTCGCGCACGGTGCCCCATTGACGCTCGCTGAGATACGGTCCCCAGCGCTGCCAATGCGCACAGTCGGCCGAATGGAGCCGTGAACCCTCAATGGTGGCGAGCAGATTGGCAGCGCGCAGCGGTGGCATGACTACGTCCTTGCATCAGGCTTGGCGGTGGGACACACATCGTAGCGCGGTTTAGGCGCCGGCGGTCGGCAACCGGGCAAGCAGCGTTTCCATGCGCAGCAACTCGCCCAGCGACCAGGCCTGAAAGGGCGTGCCGGCCGGAGCGTGCGGCGCGTCGCCATCGGCGATTTCAGAGAGATGATCGAGGCCGGCATGATCGAGATGCGCGTAGAGCGGGTCGAGAAAGCGCGTTTTCGCTTGCATGCGGGCGTCCGCCTCGCCGCCGTGGATTCGCAGCCACGCTTCGACAAACGGACCGAGCAGCCACGGCCACGCGGTTCCTTGATGATAGGCGCCATCGCGCTCCAATGGAGGCCCGCCGTAGTGCCCGCGATAAGCCGGGTCGGACGGTGCGAGCGTCCTCAGCCCCAGCGGCGTGAGCAACAGCGCTTCGACCTGATCGAGCACCGCACGCGCCGCCGCGCCTTGCAGCAAGGGAAACGGCAGGCCGCCTATGGCGAAGATCTGGTTGGGGCGGATCGAGCGGTCGATCGCGCCTTTGACGTGATCGACATCCACGTTGTCGAAGAGCGCTTGCGTGGCTGGATCGATGAAGCGTTCATGAAACGCTTGCAACGCTCGGTCGGCGGCAGGCTGCCACTGCGAATTCCACGTTGCTGCAATGCGCAATGCGTTGATCCAGAGCGCCTGCACTTCGACCGGCTTGCCGATGCGCGGCGTCACCACCCAGTCGCCGACTTTCGCATCCATCCACGTGAGTTGAACGCCGGGTACGCCGGCGCTGAGCAGGCCGTCGTCGGCGGATGCCTGGATGTTGAAGCGCGTGCCTTTCGTGTAGCCCGCGAGGATGGATTCGCTCGCCTGTTGCAGGCGCTGCTGCGTCGCAACGCTAGCGTGATGGGTCGCGAGATAGTCGTGCACGGCGACGATGAACCACAGCGACGCATCCACCGAGTTGTATTCCGGCGTGTCGCCATAGTCGGGGAAGCGATTTGGCAGCATGCCTTCGGATAGCGTGCCTGACCATTCGAGCAGGATCGCTTCAGCGTCGTCGAACCGGCCCGATGCGATCAGCAAGCCGCGCATTGCGATAAAGGTGTCGCGCCCCCAATCAGTGAACCACGGAAAACCCGCGAGGATCGTGCGGCCTTCGTTGCGCTCGACCACGTAGGTATCGGCAGAACGTTGCAGGCGAGAGCCAAGGGCGTCGCGGCGCTGTTGTTCGATGCGCGCGAGTTCTGTCGCATGCGCGGCTGCCGCCATTGCGTTTGGAGATTGCGTTGCGCTCGCAGTGTGAGAAGCGCTGAGAATCATCACGGCTTCACCATCGGCGAGATTGAAGGTGAGCACGCCGGGCGTCGCGAGATCCTCGCTGAAATCGAGCCCACGTTCTCGCTCGCGAACGTAGCAGAAGTTGCGATACCAATCCGGCGCGTGGGTGTAGACGCCGTTCGTCGCACACTGGATCACCGGCAGATCGCCGTAGGGTTGCCAGTTCACGCAGGCCCGATCGTCGCTCGTCTGCGCATTGAAATTGAATGCGGCGTTTTCATGATGCAGTGCGTGGTAGTCGCGGCCCGATAGTAGCGGCCTGACGTTCAATGTGAGAGGGATCGCTTCAGCTTTGTTTCCGACACCCTCCAGACGCCAGCGCAAAACCGTTTCGCGGGTCGCCTTGCTAACGAACACATCGGCGGTCAACACGAGATGCGTGTCGAGTTGCATACGCCACGTCGGCCACGGCGCGGTGTCGAACGTAACCAGACTCGCTGTCAGGTCCGGATAGATCAGATCCGGCACGTATCGCTGCATGCTCAACGGATAACGCTTGCCATTCGCCTCCAGCCACGCCTCCACGCCGTTGACAAGCACGACACGCCCGCCTGGCGCACGCGTAGCCGAGAGCAGCAGCGCGTGATAACGGCGCGTGCGCAGCATGCCGACCGTACCTGACGCGAACCCGCCGAAGCCATCCGCTTCCAGCCATTCGTCTTCGAGACGCGTGATGTCGAAAGGTCGTTCGATGTGTGTCATGAACTTACCGGTTGAACAAAGCCGTCAATCATTCGGTGTGCCTGGACGACAGGCACATGGCGCTGCGGTGACCATTCTCCTACTTATCACTTTCCGCTTCCTTTCGAAAAACCGACTCGCAGACGCAAGTTTTACCACTCGCAAACGTTTCACAATTATTTCTTGAAAGGGTTGGAGACTGCATCCGCTTTCACGAACTGGATGCAAAACATGAGAAGAGACAAAGGCCTCACGAGTGACGCTCGGGTTGCCGCTCGGTTTTCCGCTTTGGTTGCGCTTGCAACTTTAGCGTTGAGCGGTTGCGGTGCGGATGATTCCGCGCCTTCCGCGGCGTCTTCATCGCAAGCCGTTGCCGGCAACGATGCCGCGCCCGGTGCGGCGATATCGCCCGCCACGCCGATCCTCAACGCATCTTCAACGCTTGCGGCAAACCCAACCGCGGCCTCCGATCCGATCACGCAGAACATGCAAGCCAGTCTCGCCGCGGACAACCAGCAAGTCGCACCCGTCATGCATTACGCGCCCGGCGACAGCGGCAGCAGCAGCAGCAGCAGCAGCAGCAACTGACCCGATTCCACCGGCGCGCGAGCCGCGCTATTCTTTTCCCACGCAGAAGGTGATATTCGATGACATCAACTAGCCGTCGCCGTTTCCTGCAGACCGTGGCTTCATCCGCGGGCGCTGCTGCCGCACTGACCGCACTGCCCGAGTCGATTCGCAACGCACTTGCCGTTCCCGCGTTTTCGCGCACCGGCACGATCCGCGATGTCGAGCACATCGTCGTGTTCATGCAGGAGAACCGCTCGTTCGACCACTACTTCGGCCACCTGCGCGGTGTGCGTGGCTACAACGACCGCTTCCCGATTCCGCTGCCCAACGGCAAGCCGGTGTGGTATCAACCGTCGAAGGAAGATCCGACCCGGCCGGTCCTGCCGTTCCATCTGAACACGGCGACCACCAGCGCGCAATGCGTCGGCGATCTGGATCACTCCTGGTACAAGACCCATGCCGCAATCGACGGCGGCCGCTACGACCAATGGCCGGCCACCAAGACCGACATGACGATGGGTTATCACCTGCGCAGCGACATTCCGTTCCATTACGCGCTGGCCGATGCGTTCACCATCTGTGACGCTTACTTCTGCTCGCTGCCGGGACCGACGCACCCGAACCGCTCGTATCTGATGACCGGCATGGTCGATCCGACCGGCACGCTGGGTGGTCCGCTGCTCGACAACAACGATTTCGTCGACGGCGACGGGCCGCCGAATTACCAGTTGCTCTCGTGGACCACGTATCCGGAGCGTCTGCAAGCCGCGGGCATTTCGTGGCAGGTCTACCAGCAAGGCCTGACTGGCGCCGATCCGCTGAACGGCAACTACGGCACCAACATCCTGCAGAACTTCACGAACTTCATCAACGCGCAGCCGGGTTCGCCGTTGTATGAGCGCGCGCAAACCGTGCGCACCATCGCCGACCTGAAGGCCGACGTGCTGGCCAACAAGCTGCCGCAAGTATCGTGGTTGTGCCCGCCGGCTGCGTACTCGGAACACCCGAGCTACACGCCCGCATACGGCGCGGAATACACCTCGCAGATTCTGGATGCGCTGACGTCGAATCCCGAAGTCTGGAGCAAGACCGTGCTGTTCATCATGTACGACGAGAACGACGGCTTCTTCGATCATCTCGTGCCGCCGCAACCGGCCACGACCGGCGCGCAAGGCAAGTCGACGGTCAGCACCGAAGGCGAAATTCACAACGTGGTGAATCCGTTACGGGGCGGCAGCTACACCGCCGACGGCCTGCCCTACGGCCTCGGCCCGCGCGTGCCGATGACCATCGTGTCGCCGTGGAGCAAGGGCGGCTTTGTGTGCTCGCAGGTGTTCGATCACACGTCGGTGATTCGCTTCATCGAAGCACGCTTTGGCGTGTATGAGCCGAACATCACGGCATGGCGCCGCGCGGTGTGCGGCGACCTGACCACGGCGTTCGACTTCCGCACGCCGGACTCGAAGGTGCCGCCGCTGCCGGACACGAGCAACTACAAGAGCATCGCCGACAACCAGTGCGCCACGCAGCCGAAGCCGACCGTCCCCGCGACGCCGGGCGCGATCGACCCGCAGGAAAGCGGGATTCGCTTCGCGCGCCCGTTGCCGTACGAGTTGCATGTGAACGGGCACGCAGACGCGAAGAAGAACACGTTCGAAATCTCGATCGGCAACACCGGCGATCAGGGCGCGCATTTCTATCTGTACTCGACCAATCGCACGGATGGCCCGTGGCGTTACACCGTCGAAGCAGGCAAGTCGCTCAACGAAACGTTCGATCTGACGGTGACCAACGGCGTGTACACGTTCGAAGTGTTCGGGCCGAATGGTTTCGTGCGCAAGTTTGCGGGCAACACGCAGCAGGCGACGGCGCAGAACGCGCAGTTCGCAGGCGGCCACGGCAGCAACAAGCGCGCGGAGCCGGAAGTGAAGGTGCAATACGACGTCGCGAACGGTAACGTGTTCCTCAAGTTCAGCAACAAGGGCGGCGGCATTGCGCGTTTGACGGTGACGGACAACGCCTACGGTGCGCGCGCCCGTCCGGTGCTGGTGCCGGCAGGCGCGCATATCGAAGAAGCGTGGATACTGGCGTCGAGCCATCACTGGTACGACTTGACGGTGACGAGCAACGACGACGCCAGCTTCTCGCGCCGCCTTGCGGGTCACGTCGAGAATGGGCGGCCGAGCATTAGCGATCCGGCGGCGGTCGCGCCGGTGTTGGTGGCGAATTAAGAGCGGGTCATGCGCGCTGGGCTTCAATCGGGTACGTGGCTGGTTTGGAAGGCTCGATCGAAGCCCAATTGCGCGAGCACGCTCTGCAGAAAATCGCGCGCGGCGTTAAAGTGAAGCTCCACTATCGCTTTGCCGAGGCACACGCTATGGACCGTAACGCATTCACCGAAAGCCTGACGAAAGAAGGCTTCCCCGACGCCGTGGTTGTCACGCGCGAGGCGAACGTAGAGATGGAAGTTCACGAGCATCCCTTCGAAGCCAAGGCACTGATCCTTGAAGGCGAAATGAATATACGCGTGGGCGACGAAGAGCGCGCGTATCACGTCGGCGACGTTTTCCACGTGCCTGCGAACAAGCCTCATTCGGAACGCTATGGCCCGAACGGCGTGACGTATCTGGTGGGCAGGAAGCAGTAAGGCGCGGCCTGGTAGACAGTCCGCGCCCATGGAAAGAGAACTGTCAGGCGCCCAGCAATACCCCGGTCCTGAAAGGGCGCGTGCCCGTTACGCGCCCGAGCGGTGCGCCGGCCGTCACAAAGCGAATCGCGCGTCGCATGTAGAACACACCTTCCGTTTTGCTGACGATGGTTGTCGTCTCGTCCGTCAGCGGATCGACGATATCGAATAGCGGTTGCCCGACGCGAATCGTGTCGCCAATCTTCGCGCGATGAATGAGGATTCCGCTCACAGGCGCATAGAACTGTTCGCTGCCGGCCAGCGGGGTGGCCGGCGCCAGCAATTCCGGTAAAGGCTTCGCTTCGAGCTGGATCGCTCTGCGCCACACGAGGTAATCCACCAGCGCGTCGGCATCTTCCTGGGCGACCTCGTAGGAGACGTCGCGCTGTCCGCGGCATTCCACGGTCACGGCAATCGCACCGGTAGGCACCGGCTTGTCGGCCGGCAACGCCTGCTGCAATTGCCACCACAACAGGCTATGCGTTTCGTCGAATGCTTCGCCGCCCGAGTTGGTGGCGAGCAACGACGCCTGCGCCCCGAGATAGCGCGACAAAGGCTCGAACTCGGCCCACGCGGCCTCGCTCGTATAGAGATGCATCGCGGCTTCGAGCGAACAGTGCAGATCGATAATCACATCCGCATCGAACGAGAGTTTCAGCATTGCCAGTTGCAGCGATTCGAATTCCGTCAACGGTTTCTGCGCGGCCAGTTCTTCGCCAATCAACTGGCGAACAATCCGCACATTCTCGGCGGCATCGGAACCCAACACTTCTTTGGCTTGGGCCACCAACTTCGGAAACTGCAGGAAGTGGCGATTGAAGTTCTTCCCGCTGCCCAGATCGAAGCGGCCAAGAAACTGGCCGAGCACATATTGTCCGAGCCCGACCGGATTCGCTACCGGCACCAGGACGATTTCCGCGTTCAGCGCACCCTGCTTCTCAAGTTCGAGCAAACGGCGCTTGAGCAATACCGTCGTCAGCATGGCGGGCGTTTCATCGGCATGCAGCGACGACTGGATATAGATCTTCTGACCGCTATTCGCGGGTCCGAAGTGAAACGACACCAGTTCACGGTGCGTGCCGATAGCCGGCGAGAGAAGCGGAATCGATTGCCTGTTCATGAGCGTGAGTCTTTAGAAGAAAGTCGGGAGTCGGAGAATCAGTTTCCGTACGGATCGAAGTCGAAGTACTTCTTCGCGATCTGCGCATACGTGCCGTCCTTGCGCATCGAGGCGATCGCCTCGTTGATCGAGGCCTGCACCGCAGTCTCGTCCTTACGCAAGCCGATGCCTACGCCGCGATCGCCCATCGAGAGCGGTTCGCCCACGAACGCAAAGCCCTTGCCCGCCGGCGTGCGCAAGAATCCATAGTCCGCCTCCACCGAACCGAGCAACGCCCCGTCGAGTCGCCCGTTCTCCAGGTCGGCGAAGACTTCTTCCTGGCTCTTGTACGCCACCACGTGCACGCCGAGCGGCGCCCAGTTCTTCAACGCATACCCTTCGAACTGCGTGCCCGACTGCACGCCGATCGACTTGCCTGCCAGCGCGCTCAAGCCGCCCGCAAGCGCGGAACCCTGCCGCGCGATCAGCCGCGATTTGAACTGGAACAGTTTCGACGAAAACAGAATCTGCCGCTCGCGCTTTTCCGTGATCGCCATTGAAGACAGGATCGCGTCGATCTTGCGCGCCTGCAACGCAGGAATCATCCCCGAGAATTCGAGTTCCACCCACTGGCAGCGCGCGTGAATGCGCTTGCAGATTTCATTGCCGAGATCGACGTCGAAGCCTTTGAAACTGCCGTCGGGCGCTTTGGAGTCCATCGGCGGATAGGTCGGATCGATGCCGAGGCGCAGCGTGGTGGAATCAGCGGCAAACGCGCCACTGCTGAAAGCCAGCGCGGCGCTCAAGATCATCAGCGAAATTTTCATGGGAGGACGGAGTGTGAGGTGGGCGGATTGACTACGGTGCCATCCTATGTGGCGCCCGCGCCTCAAAGAAGTCCCGATCGGACTATCATGATCACTTTTCCCGATCACCGGATGGCAGCCTCCATGGCGTTGACGATCTCCCAACTCCGGGCATTCACCGCCGTCGCCGAGCACGGCAGCATCCGCGCGGCCTCGCGGGCGCTCGGCATTGCGCAGAGTGGCATCACGCAGCAATTGCAGAACCTCGAATCCATGCTCGGCGCCACGCTCTTCACCCGCACGAATCGGGGCATTGCGCTGACCGCGCTCGGCCAGCGGCTGTTGCAGCGGGCCGGCGCGATCATTGGCGAATGCGAACGCGCGGAGCAGGAAGTGCAGCAACTACAAGGCGACTATGTCGGCGAGGTCACGTTCGGCATGACGACCGAGCCGCTCGTCGATGCGTTCGCGCCGGTGCTGATGGAATTTCGCACGCGCTTCGAGCGGGTCGCGGTGCATCTGCGGACCGGCACCTCGCGCATGATGATTTCGTGGATTCGCGAAGGCACGCTGGATTTCGCGGTTGCGCTGGTATCGAAGCATACGGATACCGCCGATCTCTCGGTCATGCCGCTTTATCCGTCCGATCCGGTGATCGTCTGCCGCCAGGGGCATCCGAAAGCGGGCGCGACGTCGCTAGCCGAACTGGTCGATTGCACGTGGGTCGCCACGCGCTCGCCGAATCTCACGGCCGACCCGCAAATCAATCGACTGAGCCATCTGTTCGAGAGCCACGGCTTGCCGCCGCCGAATATCGTCGCGACGGTGGAAGGCTTGTACGAGACGCTGCATCTGGTGGGCGCAACGGATTGCCTCTCGCTGGAGTCGTCGATCGTTGTGAAGCGTGGGCCGTTTGCGAGCACGCTCACCTCGATTCCCGTGCGCGAGCGCGCGGTCGAGCAGAACGTCTGCCTGTTGCAGCGCGCCGCCATTCCGCTTACGCCCGCTGCGCAGGAACTCGCCACCATGATCGCTTCCTACACGCGCACGGTGCGGGCGCGTTGAGCGACGCTGGAATCAAACCGCTATTTCGAGCGCGAGCAACTCATCGAGCGTTTGACGACGACGAATCAGTCTAGGCTTGCCACACTCCAGCAACACCTCGGGCGCGAGCGGCCGGCTGTTGTAGTTCGAAGACATCGACGCGCCGTACGCACCCGCATCGTGAAACACGATGAAGTCGCCCACTGCGGGCGTCGGCATTGAGCGACTCGTCATGACACCGCCCGCGGCCTGGGTGAAAACATCGCCGGCTTCGCACAGCGGCCCGGCCACCGCGAACGAATCAGCCGGTGCGTCACTCGGCGAGCCATCACGTCTCAGCACCGTCATCTCATGATGGCTGCCGTAAAACGACGGCCGCACCAGGTCGTTGAATCCGGCATCCACCAAAGCAAACTGCTGCGTGGGGCGCGAGTTCAACGCGTGGACTTCCGCCACGAGCACCCCCGCCTGCGCGACCAGAAAGCGCCCCGGTTCGATCTCCAGCCTCACGCCATGCCCGACGTGCGCTTCGATCTGCCGCCGCGCCGCGTCCCAGAGGCGGAAGTAATGCTCGACATCGATGTCTGGCTCGCCTTCGCGGTACGGCACCGACAGACCACCGCCCGCGGAAATTGCTTCGATATCGTGGCCCAGTCCCTTCACAGCTTCGACCATCGCCTCGCAGACGCGCGACAGATGCCCATAATCGACGCCCGAGCCGATATGCATGTGCAACCCGACCAGCTTCAGACGATAACGCCGGACCAGTTCAATCGCGCGCGGCACATCGTCGAGCCAGATGCCATGCTTGCTATGCTCGCCGCCCGTGTTCGTCTTGTTGCTGTGCCCGTGGCCGAAGCCTGGATTGATCCGCAGCCAGACGCGATGGCCTTCGGGCGCATGGCGTCCTATCCGCTCGAGCATATCGAGCGAACCCGCGTTGACTGTGATGCGGTGTTCGACAACAGTGGAAAGCGTCGCATGATCGATCAGATCCGCCGTGAACACGACGCCTTCTGGATCGCCTTCTGGTGCAAAACCCGCCGCAAGACTACGACCGATTTCGCCCAACGAGACGGCGTCGACCATGACGCCTTCGTCGCGCATCAGTTTGAGGATATGCAGGTTCGAACACGCCTTCTGCGCGTAGCGGATCACGTCGAAGCTGCGCAATTCGGCAATGCGCTCGCGGATCAGGTCTGCGTTGTAGACCCAAAGCGGCGTGCCATGCTCTTGCGCGAGTCCGACGAATTGTTGCGGATTGAATGGCGTCACGGTTTCCGTCTCTCGATGTCAGAACGTTGGTGTCAACGACATCATGCTAAAAACATGGCATTCAGTAAAATACCAATTCTCGGCAACTCCATTCACTTCTGATATACCCATCATGGCGCTCACGCATCGGCATATCGAAGTCTTCCGCGCGCTGATGACAGCGGGCAGCGTCACCAAAGCGGCGGAGATGCTCTTCACCTCGCAGCCCACCGTGAGCCGCGAACTCGCGCGCATGGAACAGAGCATCGGCTTTGCCTTGTTCGAGCGCACGAACGGCCGGCTGCGCCCCACGCTGTCCGCGCTCATGTTGTTCGACGAGATCAAGCGCGCGTATGTCGGGCTCGAACGTGTGGCGTCCACCGCCGCCAGCCTGCGTGAATTCCAGGGCGGCCAGTTGTCCGTGATCGCTTTGCCCGCGTTTTCGCATTCGATCCTGCCGGGCGCGGCGAAGCGCTTTCACGACGCCCAACCCGGCGCGAGTTTGTCGATCGCAACGCAGGAATCACCGTTTCTGGAAGAATGGCTGACGGCCCAGCGCTATGACCTCGGCTTGACCGAACATGGCGCGCCGCCAGCGGGCACGCGCCTCACGCCATTGCTCGAAGTGGATGAAGTGTGCGTGCTGCCTGACGGGCATCCATTGCTCAACAAGCGCGTGATCGCGTTGAAAGATTTCGCGAATCAGCCTTTCATCAGCCTGTCGTCGAACGATCCGTACCGGATTCAGATCGACGAAGCCTTCGCGCAAGCGAATATCGCGCGCCGCCAGCTCGTCGAGACGCCCACGGCGGTCTCGGTGTGCAGTTTCGTGCGGCAAGGTCTTGGCGTCGCGATCGTCAATCCGCTAACCGCTCTCGATTTCGCGGGCCGCAACCTGCATATCCGGCCGCTCGCCGTGTCGTTGCCGTTTCGCGTGAGCGTGATTCATCCGGAACATCGTCCGGGCCACCCGCTCGCCGGCGCGTTCGTTCAGGCGCTGCAAAGCGAAGCCGCCGCGCTCCGGCTACAATTGAAGATCCACACCGGACGCAAGCAGCAATAACGGCGTCGTTCTCGCATCCAAGCACGCGAACGGCCGCCGGCACCCACCGAAAAAAGTCCGGGCACGCTTCAAGCTAAGCACTGCAGCAAACCGATTGCGCACGCGAACGGCGCACAGCGCGCTCGCGCCGCATGGAGTCCTCTTATGTCGTAGACATCAACAGGAGTTTCCCAAATGATGAATCGAGATAATCCCGCCTGGCTGATCACAGGATGTTCCACCGGATTCGGCCGCGAGCTGGCAAAGCTGGTGCTGGAACGCGGCTGGCGCGCCGTGGTCACCGCCCGCGACCCGTCGAAAGTAAAAGATATCGTGGAAGGCCACGCCGATCGCGCACTGGTTCTGCCGCTCGACGTGACGAACCCCAAGCAGATCGAAGACGTGGTCACGCAAACCAGGCAACGTTTTGGCCGCGTCGATGCGCTCGTCAACAACGCGGGCTATGGTTATCTGGCCGCGATCGAGGAAGGCGAAGACGACGAAGTCCGCGCCATGTTCGAAACCAACGTGTTCGGTCTGGTCGACATGACCAAGGCCGTCCTGCCGATCATGCGTGAGCAGCACAGCGGCTTGATCGTCAACGTGTCGTCGATTGGCGGCATTACGAGCTTCGCGGCGACCGGCTATTACCACGCCACCAAATACGCGGTGGAGGGTCTATCCGAGTCGCTGGCGACCGAGGTGAAACCGCTCGGCATCGACGTGTTGATCGTCGAGCCCGGACCGTTCCGCACCAACTGGGCGGGTCCGTCGATCAAACAGTCGGCGACAGTGATCGACGACTACGCGGCCACGGCCGGCGAACGCCGCAAGCAGACCGAGGCGCGCAGCGGCAAGCAGGCGGGCGACCCGGTGCGCGCGGCGCAGGCAATCATCGACGCTGCGCTGTCGGACAAACCGCCGCTGCGTTTGCTGCTCGGCAAAGTCGCACTCGAACTGGCGCGCAAGAAGCTGGACTTCATGCGTGGCGATTTCGATGCATGGGAAGCCACCACGGTAGGCGCGGATTTTCCGGAGGGCGCGGGTTAATCAGCCGCGCGAGTTATCCGTTGGCCGGGTTAAAACTCGACCAGCGCGAAGTCTTCCTTGCCCACGTCGCAAAGCGGGCAGCGCCAGTCGGCCGGGACGTCCGCCCATCGGGTGCCCGGCGCAATGCCTTCGTCCGGCAAGCCCGCCGCTTCGTCGTAGACCCAGCCGCAGATCACGCAGACCCACTGCTTGAAATCGTCCGCGCAGGCCGCACCGTCGGCGGACGCCTGCGGCGCTTCGGCCGCGTGCGACGCCGGCGTTTCATCCAGGCTCACCACCAACGGCGCGGCCGTGCCTTCGCCGGTTGCCGCGAGACGCGCCTGCAGGCTTTCCAGCAGCCGCTCTGCCTCGGCCTGCGTCAGATCGATCCAGTAGGGATCGCCGGCGCCGTCGTTGAGCCGCTCGGGGGAAAACTGGATTTCTACGGCTACGCCCTTCTTGTACATGGCAAATCGGAATATCGATAAAGCCGGCAGCGCGCCCCAAAGAGACTTTCTTCGGGACGTGCCGGCAGGGGTCGGAAGCGTTGCGCCGAGACTTCGCGCAGAGATTAGACGAACTGGTTCAGCACGATGGCGGCGATCAGGCCGGCGGCGCCGATGAGGCCCAGCAATTGCAGCAGAGTGAGGGATTTACGGGTTGCGGTAGGGATGTGTTGCGTAGTCACGGGCTAGTCTTGAAGATCGGAAAAAGCGAAATGGTACACGGGTACGCGGCCGGCGCATGTCGATTAGCGCAAACCGCCGTGCATTAGCTGCCATTATCGCCGCTCGATCGCCCGGGATTCCCTACCGTCCGGAGATGGATTAATTCCCCTCGAAGGGGAAAGTTTTTCTTACGAATTATCCGCGCGATATTGTCACTGGCGCGAGGCGTCCGGCTTCAAAGAGGCCGGCCTATCAGCTCTTCGCAAGCGGGCTGCCCTGACGCGAATCCCAGAAGCGAATCACCGCCGTATCGCCCGTGCCGGCGCCCACGACCTGATCCGGCGCGCCGCTCTCGCGCAGCAACGCGCGCAGTTCGTTGATGACCGGAAACACCTCGTGATTCCAGTCCGCGCCTTGTGAATCATGGGCGCGCTGTTCGGCTTCGACGATTTCGCGGTCTTCCTTGAAAATGCGTTCGGTGAACCACACCAGCAACGGCCACGCGAGATTCAGCACGCCGGGAATGCCCGGTTTGCGAATCGACAGCAGCCCGAACGTGCGGTTGGTGCGCTGCTCACGATCGAGCGGCACGTAGACGATCCACAGATTCATCACCAACGTCTGCTCCGACGTTCGGATCTGCAGCGTCTGATACGGATATTCGGTGCGGATCGTCATCACGTCCTTGTCGTTGTCGCCGCCGGTTTTGCGGCTCTGGCCAAACACGATCGCTTCGCCGATCGGCTGCTGACCGGCCATGCGCGCAAACGTGTAATCGACTTCGACCCAGCCTTCGCCACGGCGCCGGCCGAGCGAGCGCGCCCGCATCTGCCCCATCTGCTTGCGATGCAAAAACTGATGGTTCATGTCCATCAGGTTCTCGTGCATGAACGAGTAGTGGCAATTCACCGGACGGCCGAAGCGGCGCGTCTTGTACTTCGTGTCCGACACCGAGCCGAGATCCGGCATGGGCCGTTGTTCGGCCAGAGCGGCGTCGCCGGGGAAAACGAAGATCAGGCCTTCGACTTCGCGGCACGGATAGGAGCGCACGCCATTCGGCAGACGGTCGCGGCCCAGATAGGGCACGTCGATGCACTTGCCCGAGCAGTCGTACGTCCAGCCGTGGTAGCCGCAGCGGATCGATTCGCCATCCACCACGCCTTGATGCAATGGCACCTGACGATGCGCACAGCGGTCCTCGAGCGCGAACACCTTGCCGCCCTCCGTGCGCGCCAGCACGATCGGGTCGCCCGCGAACGTGACACCATGCGTCTTGCCCCGCTTCACCTCATGCGACCACGCAAGCGGATACCAGTAGTCTGGGTGGATGCCGACGCGGCGCAGATCGCGCACCGGCGCGTCGTTGGCAGCCTGGCCGGGCGCGTGAGCGGCTTTTTGCGATGCTGTCTGGGGGGGCGACACATCGACGGTCGCATCGCCGGTGTCTTGTTCTAGCGGGGGCACAGCATGCATAGGTGGGTCTCCGTGCACGGGCGGATAGAAGGTTGCCGCCCCGCAGGTTGCGGGCGGCGTCGTCGCCAGTCTACTAGAACCCGACACCACATGGGTTCGCGGACCGCGTGCCTTGCCGCGCAATCGCACCGTCCCGTCACCCGGAACACCGCCTTAAAAAAAGGCGCCGCGTTAGCCTTCGTCGTGCGCCACCAGCCCTGAGCGGCGCTGCACGCCCCACGACCGTCCGCCGCGCAGGAAATGCAGCCAGCCGAGCGTGGCGCCCACGTGCCGCACCAGTTGAAACGTGAACGGCTCGGCAATCGCCGCGAACACCGCCATCCATAAACTGGAGCCGGTGCGCTCGCCGGTCCAGCGGCGATACAGATGGATGCTCCACAGATAGAACGCGAGATCGATTGCCGTTTTCAGGCCGATCACGCTGAAGATCGACACGACGATCGCGCCATGCCCACCGAGCAGAAAAGCGAGCAGCAGCGCAAAGGCGGTCAAGCCGTAGATCGGCTGCATGGTGTCGATCGCCTTGACCGGCAGCATCAGCATGCCGAGCGTGCCGTAGCGTGGATTGCCGGTCATGTCGCGGTTCCAGTACTGCGTTTGCAGGAAGCCCGCGAACCAGCGGCGCCGTTGACGCAGAAAACTGGCGAGATTGTCCGGTGCGTCGGTGTGGGCATGCGCCTCGCCGACCACGCGCACGTCCCAGTCGAGGCCGTGGTCGACCGAATACCGGCGCAGCCGGTGAATCAACTCGTAGTCTTCAACCAGGCACTGCGGATCGAAGCCGCCCACGTCGACCAGCGCGTCGCGCCTGAACGACGCGAAGGCCCCCGAAATCAGCAGCAGGCTGTCGGCGCGCATCCACGCAAAACGGGCGATGAAGTTGCGCATGTACTCGTAGGTCTGGAACCATTCGAACACGCGCCCCGACACCGACTTGCCGCATACCGGCACCAGAATGCCGGCGGCGGCGACGAGCCTCGGTTCGCTCGCGAAAGCGGCGCGCATGGCGTAGGTGGCGTCGTCGTCGAGCAGGGTGTCGGCGTCGACCGTCATGACGGTTTCCGTGGTCATCACGGTGATCGCGGCGTTCAGCGCGCGCGCCTTGCCGCCGTGCGGCACGCGCAGCCAGAACAGGTTCGGATACAGCGCGCTGGGTGCGCTCAGCGCGCCGTCAGCGGCCGCCGTGAGGCCGAAGCGCTCGATCAGAAGCTCGCGCGTCGAGTCGGTAGAGCCGTCGTCGGCAATGACGATCTGCGCCGGCCCATGCGTCTGCCGCAACAGCGCGGCAAGCGTCACCGGCAGCACCGCCGCTTCGTTATGGGACGCGACGATCACGCCCATGCTCGGCAAGCTGCGCCGCTCGAACTCAGGCTCGAGCGGCGGCGTACGCCGCATCAGCGGCAGCGTCTTCCAGGTGACGAACGCCAGCAGCAAGGTGTCGTACACCACATAGGCAATGCCCGTCGACCACGCGAGCGCGCCCTGCAGAAAGAAGGCGCGCGCGAACAGCAGCAGCCACAGCACGACCACGCTCAGGTGAATGAACGTACTCAACGGCGTCGAGCGACGCGGCACAATGCGCGGCGACGCGAGCGCGAGAGCCTGTTCCAGGGTTTTCTTCAAAATGACTGCCGGGTAGTCTGTGCTGCGGTTGATAAGTGGACGCGGCGCTTACGGCACCATGCGCTTCAGAACCGACTTGCGATCGATCCACTGATGCTTCAACGCCCCGCCGATATGCATTGCCAGCAGCGCATAGAGCGCGTAGCCGAGCCACGTATGCAACGCGCCGAAGCGGTCGTGCAAGCTTTCCTTGAGCGTCGGATCGAGATTCATCACATAGCCGATACGCGGCCAGGGGAACAGGTCGAACAGGCGCATGGGGTGCGTCGCCGCGTCTTTCCATGCGGAATCGTGCAGCCAGCCGGACAGCGGCAGCGCAATCATCAGCAGATACAGCAGAAAATGCGCGACGTGCGCGGCGATCTTCTCCCACGACGGAAACTCGCGCGGCAACGGCGGCGGCTTGTGCGACACACGCCACAAGATGCGCATGAGCGCGAGACCCAGCACCGTGATACCGATCGACTTGTGGGTGTCGATCACCGGGCGCACCCAGTCGTCCGGCAGCGAATCCGCGCTCAGGCCGAGCACCACGTTGCCGATCATCAGCAGCGCGATCAGCCAGTGCAGCACCATGGCCGTGCGGGTGTAACGGGACGGCACTGGCGTGCCGCTCGAGTCGGCCAAAGAGTCGGCGTGCGTGTTCATGATTGTTCCGTCCGCAGATTCATTGCTGCGAAAACTGTTTGATATTCCCGTCATGCCGAGGCGGATTCAGGCGCATGGCACCGCAGCACGGTAGGAGAACGCCCCAGTGTGCGGCTTTATTCCGCCACACGCTTAATAGTATGTTTCTAGTATGTTTCAGATTATTTCGCGCGCGCGGCGCAAAGCCGCCATTGCAGCCTAGCCGAGCCTTGCCTCGCGCCGTGCGATCAGCGCGATCGACTCGATTCGCTCCTCGACCCAGCCGTTGGTTGCATGCGCATCCAGTAGCTGCCGGATGCGGGCTTGCAGTTCGTCCAGCCGCTCGCCGAGCCGCTCACGCGACAGACTCGACATCGACAAGGGCCGCTCGATCAGCGATTCAACCGACGTCCGCCGTGTTTCGACAATCGACACGCGCTCCAGCGCCGAAAATGACGACTTTGCGAGCACCGTGTCGTGACTCTCCCAGTCGTCCGACTTGCGCTGCACGCGTGCCGGGTCGCTCTGCGCGTATTCTTCGAGCAACGCCTGATAGGGCGCGAGCCAGGCAATCGGCGCGTCGGTGACCATCGCCGTCGAGAACAGTGCGAGCGCGCCTTCCGGCTCAATCAGCGCGTCCAGCCTCGCGAGCGTGTCGGGCCGGTCCATCCAGTGAAACGCGCGGCCGATGACAGCCAACCGAAAGCGTCCGAATGCCGGCGACAGGTCATAAGAGCTGCCCTGGCGGTATTCGATATTCGGAGCAATTCCAGCGCCCAGGCCTGCCGCGATGCGCAGCATTTCCGGTTCGGGGTCGAGCGCGAGACCCGAACCGACCCACGAGGAAAACGCCAGCGACAGCTGCCCCGGCCCGCAGCCGAGATCGAGCAGCCGGTGCGAACCGCCGAGTTCGCAGGACTGAGCGACACGGCGAATCAAGCGCGGCGAATACGGTTGACGCCCCGCCAGGTAATGCGCGGCGTTGGTCTTGAAGCGGTCGGGGACGAAGGGAATCGGAGCGGTCATCGGCAGTTCCTGGCAGGTGGGTTGCGGCAACAGGCAAGCGAACAGAACGCCATTGTCGTTGCTGCGGCACATTTCCGCCGACGTTGCCATGCAATTCGATCAGATCGGGCGTCCATACTTCAGGATCGATTCTGATTGGATACCCATATCACTGCGCAGTTTCCAGCAACACGACAAATCGTCAGTGCTGCTTCTACGAGACGGCGCCCCTCAGAAAGACGCGCGCGCAAACCCAATGAAAGGCGGCCGGCACGCCGTATCCCGCTTTGGGGGTTGGTAAACCTCGCCGGCCGTTGTTCAACGCTTCACAAAGCGCTTCACAAACCGATAGTGACCGACGCCCCACTCGTTCCCGTTCGCGTAGCCGAACAGCTCGGCCACGGCCATATAGAACATGCGCCAGCGTTGCAGCCACACGGCCGCATCGCGCGCGCCGTAGGTATCGACGAGCATCGGCATTACCCGGCCACGTGCCGCGTCGAGCGCGGCGAGCCAATGATTCGCCGTGCGCTCGTAATGCGTGCCGCTCACCCACCACTGCCGCTCCATGCGCAGGTCGTCCTGGAAATTGAGCAGCAGCGCCTCGGACGGCATGGTGCCGCCGGTGAAAAAATACTTCGACATCCAGTCGCTGCCGTCCTGCACCTGAAAGTGATAGGCGAGCGTGCGGTGCACGAAGATGTGCACGAACAGCTTGGCGTCCTCGCGCATCCAGCGCGCAATTTTCGCGAGCAGCAAGCCGTAGTTTTTCATGTGCTCGAACATCTCGATCGACACCACGCGATCAAAGCCGCGGCCAAGCTGTTCGTCATTGAATTCGAAATCGACAATGTTGCCCGTGACCACCGTGAGGTTGCGCAAGCCCGCCTGCTCCGCGCGCGCTTCAATGAACGCGCGCTGCCCGTGCGAGTTCGATAGCGCGACGATCCGCGAATTCGGATAGCGAGCCGCCAGCCATAACGACAACGAACCCCAGCCGCAGCCGAGATCGAGAATCCGCTGACCGTCGGCCAGCTCCGCGCGCTCGGCGTAGCGTTCCAGCATGGCCGCCTCGGCTTGCGCAAGCGTCTCGCTGCCGGTCGGATACAGGCAGCACGAATACTTCAGATGCGGCCCGAGATGCGCGTGAAAGAACGAAGCCGGCACCTCGTAATGCTGCGTGTTGGCGGCTTGCGTTTCGATCGCGATCGGGCTCGCACGCAGATCATCGAGCAGACGGTTGAGGCGTTGCGCGCGCACCTCGCCGTTATTGAGCGCTTCGTCGCGCAGGCGCTGGCGCATCAACTGCCGCATGCCGAAACGGATCACGCCGTCGGGCAGCCAGCCACGTTCGCAGCTCTGAATGAGCCAGCCGTCGCCGGGCTCGGCGGGTGACGGCGGCAGGGTGTGACCGGTGGTGGAAAGGCTCATGAAACAGACTCCCTATCGTTTTTTCGCGATTTTTATTTTGAAGGTGTGCAGGCGCCCTGCGCGAGCGTTCACTGCCGCGGCGGCCACGGAATCAATGCGCTGGTGGTGCGCATGTAATCGGCGTAACCGGGCCGCCGCTTTGCCATGCTTTCTTCGAGCAGCGGGATGCCGGAGAGCTTCAGCAATAGAAACGCCATGAGTACCGGCGGCAGCAGCGTGAACCAGCCCCACGGCGTGCCAATCGAGAGTGCGATATACGCGAGCCAATGCACGCATTCGAAGAAGTAATTCGGATGACGCGAGTAACGCCATAAGCCGACGCGGCACACGGTATCGCGATTCGCCAGATTGGCCTTGAAGTCTCGCAACTGGCGGTCCGCTATACCCTCGCCGGCCACGGAGACGATCCACACCACCACGGCCAGTACGATCCATCCCGTGGCCGGCGCGGTGCCGCGATACGACGGCACCAGAAACGCGATCGAAAGCAGCATCGAAATCACGACTTGCAACTGGAAAAACCAGAACATCCTGCTCGCCGCCTTGTCGCCCCATTCTTCGCGGAAGCGGCGATAGCGCGCGTCTTCGGGCTTGCCGGCATTGCGCTTCCACAGATGCGTGCCGAGCCGAACACCCCAGATCAACCCACCTAGCGCGGTCAGAGCGCGCGCGACCGGGTCGCCTGTGCCGAGCACCGCGTAGAGCACGGCCACGAGACCGAGCGAATACGCCCAGATGGGATCGACCATGCCGGCGTTTTCGGTTTTCAACTGCCATGCCCAGACCGCGCTGAAAATCACGACGAGCCCAATCAGGGCAATCACGGCGGCGGCAAGTGCTGGCATGGATTCCTCGTTCAAAGGCGATGCGGGTTATACGCTTCGAAAGCGCGATCGGATGCGTCCGGCGCGCCCGCTAGTCCTTGTCGCCCGGCGAGGCGAAGCCTGCTTTGCCCAACTGATCCGGCCGCTGCGGCACGCGTCTGAAGCGCGACGTGTCGTAACCCATCGCGTCGAGCCGGCCGAGCAGGGCACGATACGTTTCATCGCTCATGTCCGGCTCGCGGGAAAAAATCCAGCCGAGGTTTTTGCCGGGATAGCCGAGGATCGTGTAGCGATAGTCCGGATCGACATAGAGCGTCAGTTGCGTCACGTGGACCGGCCAGAACAGTTGCACGCTCCACTCGCCACCGTCTTTGCCCGGCACGGGCGTGTCGAGAAACTGATAGTGCTTTTCCTCGGCGTCGAAACTCTTTTTGCGGCCGTAGTACGAGTCCTCGATCTTGCCGTCGTCGCGCAATTTCCATTCCGCGCGGCTCCCCACCATGTCGCGCTCGGCGAAATAGGGAATGTTCGCGATGATGTACCAGCGGCCCATATAGCGCGGCAAGTCGACCGGCACCGTGGAGAGCGGTTCGCTCGCGCGCGGGTTGGGATTGGGCGGATCGTTGGAGCAGCCCGCGAGCGAGAACAGTAGAACTGCCGCAACAGCGGCGGCGACGGTGGTAAGCACAACACGGCGCATGGCAATGGCCTCGAACGTGGCGGATATAAAGGTATTACGTTCGATGGGGCCGGATGGATGCGCGCGCCGACCGCGAATCCGCGCGGCGACACTGCAAAGCACGCTCGGGCGACGCTCGGCGCGTGCGGGACAGTTTCCGGCGATCTGACCGCCGTGCCTTCGAGGCTAGCCGATCCTGCCTTCGGGGAGTTTCTATCCAAAACGGCGGTTCAGCGCAGCGTAAGCCGCGCCATCCGGTTAGCATTGAGGTGTCTGCAACGCCCTCTCCTACCTGAATCGCCCGCTCATGCCTTCCCGCTTCAATGCCGCGTTTACCGCCTTGCTCGCCGCCGCCCTGTTCGGCGCGACGACCCCGCTCGCCAAAGCGCTGCTCGGCTCGCTCTCGCCGTTCCTGCTTGCCGGGCTGTTCTATCTCGGCAGCGGCGCGGGCCTTGCCGCCCTGATTCTGGCGCGCCGGCTCAAAGGCGGGCGCACCGGGCAACCGGCCGACCACAGCCGCTTCCCGTTACGCGAGGTGCCGTGGCTGGCCGGCGCGATCGTGGCCGGCGGCGTCGTGGGGCCCGCTTTATTGATGCTGGGTCTGAAAACGACGCCGGCCGCCACCGGTTCCCTGCTGCTCAATCTGGAAGGGGTGTTCACCGCTCTGATCGCCTGGGTCGTGTTTCGCGAAAATGTCGACGTGCAGGTGTTCCTCGGCATGGCCGCGATCGTCGCGGGCGGCGTGGCGCTCTCCTGGCAGCCGGGCGCGGCGGGCCTGCCGCCCGGCACGCTGCTGCTGGCTGGCGCGTGCGCGTGCTGGGCCGTCGACAACAACCTCACGCGAAAGGTGTCGGCGCACGACGCCATGTTCATCGCCTGCGTAAAAGGGCTCGTGGCCGGTTCGGTCAACGTGACGCTCGCGTTCGTACTCGGTGCCGCATGGCCCAGCGTGCCGACCGTCGCGCTCGCCATGCTCACGGGTTTTGCGGGCTACGGCGTCAGCCTCATGCTGTTCGTCGTTGCGTTGCGCAATCTCGGCACGGCGCGAACGGGCGCCTACTTCTCCGTCGCTCCGCTGTTCGGCGTGACCTTGTCGTGGCTGCTCTGGCCGGAAATGCCGCCGCCGCTGTTCTGGATCGCCGCCGCGCTGATGACGCTGGGCGTGTGGCTGCACATTCGCGAGCGTCACGAACATCCTCACACGCACGATCCGCTCGAACATACACACCGTCACCGGCACGACGCGCATCATCAGCACGAGCACGACTTCGCGTGGGACGGCGCCGAGCCGCACACGCATCCGCACCAACATGCACCCATCACGCATGCGCACGCGCATTTCCCAGATATTCACCACCGGCATACGCATTGATTTTCCGGCTAGCCGCGCCACACGGTGACTTGCTGCACCGCAAGACAAAAATCTCTGTGAATTGAATCATGTGATAGATCGATTCAATTGGCATGCCCGTGCATCGCATCCTCTAATGAAACTCCTGCTGTGCGCGCTGTGTCCGTCCAACCTGCCTGGCATCCTTGGAGAAGCCCATGTCTCAACCCGAGCCCAACGTAGACGAATTGGTGAGAAGCATCGCCGAGGAAACCGACACGCCAACGGAAACGGTCTCGAAGCTGTACGCGGACATCCTGGCTGTTTATCGTCAGGACGCGCGTGTATTCGATTACGTACCGCTCTTTGCGGCGAAAAAAGTCCGCAATCAGCTTCGTCATAGCGCGGACCGCAAACACTGACACCGCGGCGCGCGGAGCCCCCTGCTCGCTGAACATTTCGTCTGGATAGACTCGCGCGCGAACGTACGCAACGCGCGCCGATTATTTTTCCCGCTGCTAGACTCTGACCCAGGACCATTGACTGGGGGGAGTTGGCATGCGGATAACAATCGTAGGCGCGGGCATTACCGGCTTGAGCACGGCGTGGTCGCTCTCAAAACAGGGACACGACATCACACTGATCGAGCAAGGCTCGATTCCCAATCCACTCGCCGCTTCAGGCGACCGGCATCGCATGATTCGCCGTGCCTACAGCGATGCGGACGGCTACGCGCACACCATCGCCGAGGCGTTCGACAGCTGGGACCTGCTGTGGAACGACCTCGGCGTTTCACACTATGCAAACTGCGGAGTACTCGGCATTTCACAATTCGCGGGCGACGGCGCCGAGCAGTTCCGCGCCGGACTCGACCGCATGAATTTCGAGTATGAAAGGCTTGAGCCACGCGATGCCGCCGCGCGGTTTCCCTTTCTCGACCCCAACACCTTTCGTTATGCTTACTTCGATCGCGACGGTGGTGCGCTGTTCAGCGAACGCATTGCACGCGACATGAAAGCGTGGCTCAAGATGCGCGGCGCCGATATTCGCATGCAAACGAAGGTGCTCGCGGTCGATCCGCACACCGCTTCCGTGCGTCTCGAAGACGACACTCTCGTGCGTGCCGACAAGCTCGTGGTCGCCGCGGGCGCATGGACGTTGCAACTGTTCCCGGCCCTCGCCGAAAACCTGATGACTTATCGCAATACCGTCGCTTACCTGGAGCCGCCGGCGGATCTGGAGGACGCGTGGTCGACGGCACCCGCGATCGTCGACATTGGCGGCAAGAATGACGGCTATGTGCTGCCACCAATCGACGGCGTCGGTCTGAAGTTCGGTGCGGGTGTCAATAAAACGCTTGCGCTGGACCCCGACGCCAATCGCGTTGCCGCGCCTGGCGAGGGCGACCGTTTGCGCCGGATGTTTTCGCCGCCGTTCGGCCGCATAGACGAATATACGGTATCCGAAGTAAAAACCTGCGCGTACACCTTCACGGCGGACAAGCGGTTCTTTTCGAAGCGGATTGGCAACACGCTAGTGGTGTCGGCTTGCTCCGGACACGGGTATAAATTCGGCGCGGCGGTGGGACGCCGAATCGCGGAGTCGCTGGAAACCGGCGACGATGCGCTGCTCGCGCGATGGCTCAAGGCGGAAACGGTCTAGCGCGCCATGGCGGAGGCGATCACCCTGCGCGTGGCTCCAAGTTCTGGCCGCTTTGTGGAGCTAACAATGGTGCGACAAATTTCTTATGCTGACGGTTTGAGAATCTTCACTTAACGAGGAATCAAACATGTCAGGCCCGATTCAGATCCGCCCTGTCGCACCCGCCGATTTCGACGCGTGGTTGCCGCTATGGGACGCCTACAACGCGTTCTATGGCCGCTCGGGCGAAACAGCGCTGCCGCGCGAAATCACGCAAATCACTTGGGGACGTTTCTTCGACGGCTATGAGCCGATGCATGCCATGGTCGCCGAACGCAACGGCCAGTTGCTCGGTCTCGTGCATTTTCTGTATCACCGTCACACCACCATGGCGGGACCCATCTGCTATCTGCAAGACCTCTATACGCTCGATAGCGAACGCGGCAAAGGCGTGGGCCGAGCATTGATCGAGGCGGTATATGCACGCGCCAAAGCCGATGGTTCGCAGCGCGTTTACTGGCAGACACACGAAACCAATCAGACGGCGATGAAGCTGTATGACCAGGTCGCGGACCGCTCGGGTTTCGTGGTTTATCGCAAAGCGCTGTGATGTCGACGTTGCGATAGCGATCGCTATCGCGCAGCACGCTCGTCTAGCGCGCTTCGAGTACCTCTCTCCACGCCGTGTGCCACGCACGGCTCGCCGCTTTCGCATGTCCGGCCGATCATCCGGCCGCCATGCGCAGCGCATCCCACGATCCGATTCCCTCAGCGACCTTTTGTCCGCGCCGCTCAAGTTTGCGTGCGGTCTGCCGTTATCGCCATTGGACGGAGCTACACCCGGCTCCACGCAATGCATCAGCGAAAACCTGGGCGGTCTCCTCATGGAGGGGCGCAAACGAATCGGAAACCGTAAATGCCTTCGATCATCGGCATCGATCTTGGAACCACGCATAGTCTCGCGGCAATCTGGCGCGACAACCACGCTGTCCTCATCCCGAACGCGTTAGGCGAGACGCTCACGCCCTCGTGCGTTTCCATCGACGACGACGGCTCGATCCTCGTCGGCCGCCCCGCCCACGATCGCCTGCATACGCATCCGCAACGTACCGCTGCAAACTTCAAACGCTACATGGGCACGAGCCGCACCGTGTCGCTCGGCGCGCAAACGCTGCGCCCCGAAGAGCTGTCTTCTCTCGTACTCAAATCATTGAAGGCCGATGCCGAAGCTTTTCTCGGCGAAGCGATCAGCGACGCGGTGATCGCCGTGCCCGCCTATTTCAGCGATGCACAACGCAAAGCCACGCGCATCGCCGGGGAACTGGCCGGTCTCAATGTACTGCGTCTCGTCAACGAACCGACAGCGGCCTCGCTGGCGTATGGCGTGCATCAACGCGATTGCGAGCGCAAGTTTCTGATCTTCGATCTCGGCGGCGGCACCTTCGACGTTTCCGTGCTCGACTTCTTCGAAAGTGTGATGGAGGTGCGCGCGAGCACCGGCGACAATTTTCTGGGCGGTGAAGATTTCACCGAGGCACTGGTCGAGTTGTTCTGCCAGCGCAACGGCCTCAAGGTCAGATCGCTCGCGCCGGTTGCAGCACAGCGTCTGCATCAGCAGGCCGAACGTGCGAAGCGTCAGTTCACGCAGAGCGGCGTTGAAAGCGTCACCCTCGAGCTTGCAGCCGGCGACGACAAGTACACGCTCCAACTCGACGCAGCCGCCGCGGAGCGCACTTGCGAGCATTTGCTGGAACGGCTGCGTAAGCCGGTAGAACGCGCCTTGCGTGATTCGAAAATCGCCGTGGCTGCGCTCGACGAGATCATTCTCGTGGGTGGTGCTTCGCGCATGCCGATGGTCCGCAAGCTGGTCTCGAAGATGTTCGGTCGCCTGCCCACCGGACATTTGAATCCGGACGAGGTGGTCGCACTCGGCGCTGCGGTACAGGCCGGTCTCGTTGGACGCGACGCCGGGCTCGAAGAAATGGTGCTGACCGATGTCGCGCCGTATAGCCTCGGCATCGACACGGCCATGCAGGTGGGTCCGGGCCAATTCGTGCCGGGTCACTTCCTGCCGATCATCGAGCGCAATACGATCGTGCCGGTGAGCCGCATGCAGCGCATCTTTACCGTGCGCGACCGTCAGCCGATACTCAACCTCAAGGTGTTTCAGGGCGAAGCGCGGCTGACCGCGGACAACGTATCGCTCGGCGAATTCACGCTCGAAGTGCCGCTCAAACCAGCGGGCGAAGCAGGCGCGGATGTGCGCTTCACTTACGACATCAACGGTGTGCTCGAAGTGGAAGCCACCGCGTTTCCGGACGGCAAGAAACGCGCAATGGTGATTGAAGAGAACCCCGGTGTGATGACGCCGGAAGAAATCCGCGAGCGCCTCGCTGCATTGAGCGCGCTGAAGATTCATCCACGCGACCAACTCGAGAACCGGACGTTGTTGACGCGCGCGGACCGTGTCTACGAAGAAACGCTGGGCGACCATCGGCAATATCTGGCCGCGCATATCGCTCGCTTCCAGGCGCTGATCGAGCATCAGAATGCCGATGAAATCGCGCAGGCGCGCGGCGAACTGGGCGCGCTGCTCGACCGCTTTGATGTGCATGTGACTTATTGAGCGGCCATGAACACGATTGCGAACAATCATTGGCCTTGGGACGTGCTCGGCATCGAGTCGAATGCCGACGAGCGTGCGGTGCGTCGCGCCTATGCGCGGCTGTTGAAGCAACAGCGTCCGGACGAAGATGCCGAGGCGTTTCAGCGTTTGCGGTATGCGTATGAGTCCGCGTTGCAGATGGCGAGCGGTACGGCCGCACAGGAATCGACCACGGCGCCCACGCAGGTGAATGTGGACGGCATCGCGACCGCGGAGTTGACCGAACCCACGCAGAGATCTACAAAAGCGCCTGTGATGCTGTCCATTACGGCCGACACCTCTGAAGTTCAGGCCGCTCGCGAACTGGACGCTTTCGAAACCGCAGTCCAACTCTGGCAAAACTTCGTCGCGCACGCGGATGATCTCGGGTCGCGGCGGACACTGCAAGATCTATTTGCCCGCGTTATCAACATTCCGACGCGCGACGAACTCGAATGGCAGGCGCTGTGCCATTGTCTAAACGAGGACACGCCGGCCACGCTGCGCACGAACCTAAGTGCGGTCCTCGGCTGGCGGGACAGCGCGACGCATCTGCGGCGGCGCAATGCGGCCATTGCGGCGCTCGCGCTGGACCGCGTGTTTGCCGACGAGGACTACGACGCGCTGCGCCTGCGCTTTCCCAACGCGATGGCGTTGCTCGAAGGGCCATTGCCTCAAATGACGGTCGGCGCCAGAGCGCTGCTTCGTGCCGGCGTGCGCGCCGAGATGGAGCAACTGCTGATCGCGCTATGCCGTTACCATCCCAATGTCGTGCGGCTGCGGCTCGATGCCGAGAAGGTCGATTTCTGGGGCCGCTGCCTCAAGTTTCGCATTAGCGCGGGCCGCCTGCTTGGTCCGGCGCTCGCGCTGAATGCGTGGTGCGGATTGCTGTTTGCCGATGCTTCGCTCAATTCCAGTCGCGGCCGATGGTTCGATCAGTGGGCGCCGGCTCAATTGGGCATTCTTGTTTCGACACTCATGCTTGCTTTGGTGATGGTCGCTGCCGCCACCGTGTTGCTGTCCGAAGGCCAGCAACAAAAACTGCGGGCGTTACGCGCGATCGGTTGGCTGCGCTATGGGTGGGTTCCTGTGTGGCTTGGTGCGACCACCATTTCGCTGTGCGAAGACGGCAGCGGAAGATCGACTTCGATCGCGATGGCCACGCTAGGGGTCTGCACGATTTGGGCTGCGTTGATTTACGGGTGGCCGCCTGTGAAGGAACTCGCGATACTTGCGGCCTTCAGTGCGACGGCGCTGGGCTTTGCCGGGCACTGGATCGCTACGGACTCGCATGCGTGGTTGATGCCTTATGCGCACGGCGTGTTGTTCGCGTTCTTCATTTCGTTTTCGCAGGCGGAATGGCGCGAATGGGTTGCGCGTCGGCCGCCTGTGTTTTGGGCTTGTGTGCCTGTATGGTTCGCCGGGTTCGCAGCGTTGATCGTGTTGCTGGTACAGCGCGAAGCGCGCGCGACACAGTTTGCGTGGGCCTTGTTTACGGTGATGTCGGCGACGGGTGGCGTGCTGGCGACGACGCGTTGGAGCGATCTGCGTGCGGCTATACCAGCGTTTTTTCGCGGTTATACGAATCTCGTGTGGATGGCGTTGGCGATTTATAAGCCGGATATCGTCGCGTGCGCGGGCGCGGGGTTGATGAGTGTGTGGGTGATTGAAGGGTGCAGGCGGCGGGTGGGGTAGGTGGAGGGAACAACGCTCAACCTAATTTACGCCGTCACTTGCATAAACATATATGTCAACGGTCGCACCTACGTCGCCAACTGCCTTGAGAAACGATGGCGTGAGCGAAATCGGGTAAATAGCTGTGTCGGGCAACCAGAAGAGGCCCATGCGGAACTCGACCGCGTCCACCCCTGGAAACCTGGCCAGCCGCCTCACTTCAGCCTCGTAGCTTTGCAAGAAACTGAGTGTCGCATTAATCTGCGGTTCAAGGAGATGCTCGTCAATTGGCGACACAGCGATTTGTAGGAACGAGGACTCTCTGATGGGGCGGTATGCATTCCCAGTCGGCCCGCGTCGAAATATGTCTGCTATACCGGACCACGGCGAGGACACCAAGAATCCGTCTACATCGAAGTCCGCACCAGATCCACAAAAAATGCAACCAGGCATAAAGTTCATCACCTCACAAATATTGAGCCTTCACCCGCATTGCCCGGTCTCTAAAAGATAGATCTTGTAGTACTCCAACGCAGTGTCTTTCGGCACCTGCCCGGTCCGTGGGTCTTTAAAGTCTGTGATCAACGAACCCCCATCTTGCCGATGGAGCCAATTCCAATAGGTATTCGACAAGCCATACTTCTGGTCCCATGGTCCAAGCCCAAACGGGTCAGTCTTTGACACCGGGTTCCCGCCTGGATAAGCATGCATTCGTCTGCCCGCTCGCCCACCCGATCGGATCCTCACTGATGAACCTGTCCGTCTGCGGACTGTAATACCTATTCCGATAGTGAACAAACGGTACTGTGCCGCCCTCGCGCCGACCACACGTTGACGGGTCACATCGTACTTGAAGAACCTGACGCGCAATATGGCTCTATTCGAGTAATTTCAGCAGATGTACACGCAAGGAAAACGCTGGCGCCACTATTAGGATCAAGTTCAAAAAGCAACAGGTTGTCGTCTGTCCTCGTGAAGCAAACGTCACCTACGGAGTTATCGTGAACGAAAGCGTCCATAGATACGTCTGCGATCCTTACCTCAAGGAGGGTCAGTGTAATGACGCAGTCTGGTCCACCTGCAACCCAGTTTGGGTTATCCTGGCCCCAATGTCGCAATTCGATTGCGACATCTAGCTCTCGGGCGCCGCGTTTTCCGTACTCCATCTTGATAGACAGCACATGTGCATCGTGGAAAGCCGGCCAGTATCCAAATACCTTTTTTAACAAGATGGCGTTGCCAACCTCGCCCCACCCATAGTCATCTACTTCACACATTATTTGGCCCCATTCCGCAATGGTGTCTGCACCCGTTGAACCATTTAGATTGCGATCGGTCAAGATCTCGCTTCTGGCGAGGGCGTCGACAGCATGGATCGCGCGTCAACGCCCAAATCAAAATCCATTCTTAAGGGATCGGACAAAGCAGAAACCCTTCATCGCGGTCAAAATTCGGTCCGGCGTTATGACCATGCGGCCTCATTCCATCATGAGAATGGTCACCATGATACTGAGCCGACAAATCACCATTTGAATCGTAGTAGTTCACCTTGGGTTTAAACGGATGAACGATAAAGCCGCCCGGCGGCCCGCCCGTAATGGGCATGAGTTTAGACTCGCCAAACGGATCACCGAACTGAACCGGATTGCCACCCACATAAGCATACGCATTCGTCTGCCCACTCGCGAAGCCTATCGGATCCTCACTGATGAACCGTCCGGTCGCCGGACTGTAATACCTATTCCGATAGTAATACAACCCCGTCCCATCATTCTCCCGCCCGGTGTACTGCTGCGTATTGGGATCCGCAACGCCGGTCAGAACCGTCGCGCCGTAAGGCTCATAGCTGTACTGCGTCCGACCCTGCTGATCCGCATCCGTCAACGCGATCACATTGTTATTCGCATCGCGCAGCACATACCTGTCCTGGCTCGCGTCGTCACCAATGCGCCGGAACGTCAGTTCATCCGGACCGCCTGCCTGATAAGGCGAGAACACGCGAATACGCTGTGACCAGTCACCATCCGCCACCATGAAGTTCAGTTCATCGCCAATCCAGGCCGTCTGCATGCGGTGGCCATCGACCGTGCGATCATTGCGCCGGCCGAACATGTCGTAACTGAAGCTGGCCGTCACGCCACCGTCGATCTGCGTCAGCAGATTCTGCTCGTTCCACCCAAACTGATTCACACCATCGCTGGCGAGATTGCCGTTCAGGTCATACGACAGTGTCTTGCCCGCCCAGTGCGTCAACTGATTCGCGCCGTTGTACTGCGCGTCGCTCACCGCTTGCGGCAGGTTGACCTTCGCAAGACTGCCACCTGCTTTCGTGCGCCGGCCCGCAAGGTCGTAGCCATATGTCAGGTCGCCGAGGACGCTGCCATCTGCACGCCGGTAGGTGATGCCAGTCAATTGACTCGCGGGGTCCCACGTATAGGCTGCCACGATGCCATTGGCAAACGTGGCCTGACCGAGCCGCCCCGGCGGGTCGTACGTGTAATTGAACGTACGCGGCGCTTCATCGTTTACCTCGTACTGGATCTGGGTCACCCGATGTTCCGCATCCCGGCTGTAGTTCACCGTCGCGCGATCCATATCGATGCCGGCCAGATCTCGGGTGTCGGGCGCGTAGCGATACGTCCATATTCCTTGAAACGTCGGGATCTCCAATGTGCGGATCAGCTTGCCGGTAAGGCTGTCGTAGCGGAACACCGTATCGACTTCCTTCTGGTCCCGGCCGTCCGCGGTAGGAATGAAGTCCCGGGTGCCGTTCAGCTTGTCGAGCGCATCATTCCAGCCATACGCCCAGCTTCGAACCGGCAGCGCTCCAGTCTCCGTCCGGAAGTCCGTCTGCAAAGCACGGCCAGCGGCATCGTAGGTGAAGCTCGTCACCTGACCTTTGCGGTCGGTCACGGACTCGATCTGCCCGGCGCTGTTCCACGTATACGTCTCGCTGTGCCCCAACGGATCGGTTTTAGTCTGTGGGCGGCCAATCGCGTTGTACGTGTAGCGCGTCGTGACACCCTTTGGATCAGCCTGACTGAGCAGCTGACCGCCACTGTCCCACGTGAAGTGGCTCACCCCGCCTGCGGCGTCGATGACATCCGTAGTCCTGTCCAGCGCATCGAGCGTGCGCCGCGTCGTATTGCCGAGCGGGTCCTGCACCGACGTCAGCCGCCCAACCGCATCAGTCGTGAATTGCGTAATACGGTTTAGCGGATCCGTGATGCTGGTCAGATCAGCGCCGGTCCAAACATATTTCGTCACGCCCTTGAGGGCGTCGGTCACCGTGAGAGGTCGCCCACGGCTATCGTTCGTCAACGTCGTCCGGTTACCCAGCCGGTCGGTGACAGTCAGCAGATTGCCTTTCGCGTCATACGCGTAGACCGTGCTCACGCCGCGCTGCGGGTCGCCGGCCTGCGCCTCGGTGAGCAGCTGGCTGTAACTGTCGAAGCTACGCGTAACCAACGTGCCGTATTGATCGGCCTCGCTGACGCGATTGCCATTCGTGTCGTAGACATAGCTGTACCGGCGATCGGCCCATGTGCGGTTCGTCACCCTGCCGGTGGCGTCATATGCGAAGGTCTGGACCTGGGCAATATCGAGCCCGGCTGGATAGGTATTGCGCAATACGTGACCATTCGCATCGAATTCCAGCCGGCGGACACTGCCGCGGCGGTCCGTCACTTCAGTCTGCCCAACGTTGCCTTCCACCACCGTGTATGCGAAGCCGAACGTGCTGTTGTCAGCGAGCTTCTGCGAGACCACGCGGTCCTTCAGGTCGCCGCTATTTCCGTAGGTATTGCTCACCTGAACGTTGCCCAGCGGATCGGTGACGGTGACAAGGCGGCTCTGGTTGTCCCAGCCGTATCGCCATACGCCACCGCCCGCGTCGGTGAACTGGATCAAACGGTCCTGCGTGTCGTACTGGTACGTGACTTCACGTTTGAGCGGATCGGTGACGCGTGACACCAGCGGCGTGCCGCGACTACCTGTGATGAAATTGAAATTGAAGGCGCGGCCATTCGGGCTGCTGACGATCGTAACCGCACCCGTTTTGCTGTCGCGTGCGATCACGACGGCGTTGCCATTGCGGTCCTGCAACCGGACCAGACGATAGACGCCACCAAACATGGTGAACTGCTGAGTTCGCCCATCGCGCAGGGTCAGCGTCATACCTGAACTGCCGACGGCATCGATCCGCGCGCGGTAGTACTCGCCGGGGCTCGTCAGATCGTCCCAAATCTTCGTGCTTCCCGCTCGCGGCGTGAATGGCACGCGAATGCCCGATGCCTCGCGCAGTTCGAAGCGCTGGCGGTCGGTGCTCATAGCAAGGACGGTGTCGTAGGTAAAACTCATTCCGACGCCGAAGGAACCGGCCAATGGATTGCCCGACGCGTCGTATCCGCCGCTACGGTAGACCCGTATCAGATCGATCCCTCCAGCCGTATCGGCAACCGTCAGGTCATGCGCGTACTGGTAGAACTGGCCTGTGTACAGGTTCACCGGATCGGCACCCGAGGTGCTATTGCCGCAACCAGCCGTGGCGTCACTCGAACAATTGTTCTGTCCCGCGTCGGGCATGCTGCCTTCAGGCGAAGCGGGTTCTGTCGTATCGCTGCCTGATGGGCCGCTGCAATATTCCGCGATCACATTGGGATCGCCGCACACGTACCCGCCCATGCCGCCAAAGTCAGCGGCCGCGGCCTTCAGCGGGCATTGCGGATCGGCCGGATAAGCACCGGCGGCGATGTATCGGCTATTGCAATAGTCGTTCGCACGCGCGTGCGGCGCCACGAACCACGACAGCAGTACAACGAAGAACAGAACGAACGGACGCAGCAGCGCACGACGCACCGCCAAGGCATCGGAGACTTGCATGGAGTTCCCGGGTGGAAAGAAGGGGACGTGCTCGGCTAGCGCAGGCTGGTTGCCGTAGAGGCAAGCGCGGAAACGGGTTCTCGAGCGCCGGCCGGCCCCACAGGGATGGCGCTGCGCGTAGAAGGCGTGGCTGACACCACCGCTTGCCTACGGATCGCCGTGATATTGCCAGCCGCGTCGTAGTCGTAATAAGCGGTTGCGCCCGCAACTGAAACAGATGTGAGCCTGCCCAGCACGTCGTATCCGTAAGTGATCTCGTCAGCGCAAGCTGGCATGGCCGAAGCCAGCAGACAGGCCACCGCGGCCACCGCGCCACCACTCGCAACCCGCCGCGCGCGGAGGAAAAGGCGCGGGCATCGAAAAGAATTCTTCATCGATATCACCATTACACCAACCTGTAGCTTTGCTAACTACCTGGACGATATCGAAAGCCAAAACCGATTTATAGCGGATATATCTTCAATTGAATTAGGAATCTTCCGACATTCACACCCCCAAAAACGAAAGGGCGCACCACCCAGTGCGCCCTTCGTCTTCCTGCTATCGCGGTACTACAACATCAACCGCCCACCAAACTCATTCCCACCTCAAACCCGAACCGACATACCTCAGGCCTCAAGCTGCTCCAGCACCTTGCCCTTGGTTTCAATACCCAGAAAATGCACCGCCACCGCCGCGAGGAACGGCACGGCCGCGAGGATATAGAACGCAACCTGCAAATTGCCGCCGATCATCGTCTTGGACACGATAGCGGGAGCAAAAATCGCCGCCACCTTCAACCACGCGCCGCCAACGCCGCAACCCATCGCGCGGATGCTGGTCGGATAAAGTTCCGGCGTGTACACATAGGCCGTGATGAAGCCGCATGCAAGGAAGCCCAGCGAAAGCGCGCAGAACGTGGCCACCACATACACCGACGAATCGTGGAAAACACCCGCCAGCAGCAATGAAATGGCGCATGCCACGAACGACAGGTTAATGATCGGCTTGCGCCCCACCTTGTCGACCAGCAACGCACAAGTCAGCGACCCCACCACGCCGAGCACCGAAGCCGCCACCGCCAGATTCAGCGCGAGTTGCAGCGGTGCGTGATAAATCGTGCGATAGATCGTCGGCAGCCACGTCGAGAGGCCGTATTGAATAAAGCCGCAGGTGATCCACAACATCGCCACGGCCAGCGTGCGCTTCAGATACGCCGGACCAAACAGGTCGCCCATGCGGCGCTTCGGGTGCCGATTGGCCATCGCTTCAAATTCAGCCGAGTGCGTGACCGGCGGAAGTGGACCTTTGACCGCACGTTCGAATACATGCACCGCCGCATCCGCATCGGCCATGCGCTCACGTTCGGCGAGCCAGCGCGGCGATTCCGGCACGAGCTTGCGCAGCACGAAGAACAGAATCAACGGCATGCCGCCAATAAAGTACATGGCTTGCCAACCGAAACGCGGCACGATCCACGCGCCCAACGCATTCGAGGCGAGCAGGCCGACTGGGAAAACGATTTCATACAGCAGCACAAAACGGCCACGGCCATGCGCACGGCTGATCTCGTTGATGTAAGTCGCGGCCACCGGCAATTCCCCGCCGAGCCCGAGCCCCTGAATCACACGCAGCACGACGAACGCCGCGAACGTCGGCGCAAAACCGCAAGCAATACTCGTAATGCCGATAATCCCCGAACTCAACGCGATCGCTTTCACGCGGCCGCTGCGCTCCGCGTACCACGGAAAAACGAATGCGCCGATCAGTTGCCCGACCGAACCGGAGCCGATCAGGAAGCCGATTTCCCACGGCGTCAGATGCCACTTCGCGATCAGGATCGGCAGCGTGGCCGCGATGGCGATCACGTCGAAGCCGTCGAAGAACGTCGCGAGACCGATCAGGATACGCGCGCGCACCTGCATCGCATTCTTGGGCAACCGCTCCAGACGCGCGATGATCGAGCCCCGGGTCACAGGGCCTGAGACACCGGCGCTGCTGCGGTCCCCCATGGTGTTGTCGATGGTTCTCATGCCGTTGTGCCGTCCGTAGATGTGGTTAGGCAAGTGCCGTTGAGGCGTCGGTCAGGGTGGCAAGGTCGATGGTCCGGCCTTGGTTCATCCATTTGCGCGACAGTTTCAGTTCGCGCGGCGTATTGATAGCGATCACGCCGCGAATCGCGCTGTCTTCCAGATGGAACAGCGTGGCGCGTTTGCCGGGCAAATCGCCGCGCACGGCGAGCTGCGCGTTGCCCGGAATGTCGCCGAGAATCTGCAGATTCACGTCGTACTGATCGGACCAGAACCACGGAATGTCCGCATACGGTTCGAAGGTGCCGAGCAATGCTTTGGCGGCGGCAATCGCCTGGTTTTGCGCGTTGGCCCACGATTCGAGCCGCACGCGGCGCTTGAGCCATGCGCTCGGATGATTGGCGACGTCGCCGCACGCGAAAATGCGCGGGTCGTCGGTCGCGCCGAAATGATCGACCACGATGCCGTCTTCCACCTTCACGCCCGCCGCTTCGGCCAGCGCCGTGTGCGGCGTGAGACCAATGCCGGCCACCGCGAAATCGGCGTCGAGTGTCGAGCCGTCCGCGAACGTGGCGCGAATGCGGTTACCGTCGTTCGGATGATCTTCGAGCGACACGAGCGAGGCGTTCAAACGCACGTCCACGCCGTTCGAGCGATGCAGGTCGAGCAGGAAGTCGGACACCATCGGCGGCAACGAACGCGCGCACAGACGCGGCGCGCCTTCCACCACCGTCGCGTCGACGCCGAGCTTGCGCGCGGTGGCGGCGACTTCAAGGCCGATCCAGCCGCCGCCCACCACCAGCACACGTTTGCTGGCACGCAAGCGTTCGCCCAATGCGACGGCTTCGTCGAGCGTGCGCAGATAAGCAACGTGCGAGGTCTTGACCAACGAGTCCGGCAACTTGCGCGCCGCGCCGCCCGTCGCGATCACCAGACGGTCGTACTGCACTTCGCGTCCCGACTGCGTGCGCACGATGCGCTGTTCACGATCGATCGAAGTCGCGCAATCCGGTTGCCATGCTTCGACGTTCAGCGCGTCGAAATCGTCGGGCTTGACGAGCCGCACGGTGTCGATATCCGCTTCGCCCGCCAGCACCGCTTTCGAGAGCGGCGGGCGTTCGTATGGCAGATGGACTTCGTCGGCGATCATCACGAGGCGGCCATCGAAGCCTTCCTTACGCAAGGTCTTCACAACCCAGCCGGCCGCCTGGCCGCCGCCGATCACCACGATCGTGCGCGGCGCTTCGAGTCCGGCATGGGCGGCTTGCGCCTTTGCAGCAGCAGCGTCCGTCATTTTTTCTGCTCCGTCATGAACTTGCCCTCGGGCGCCTTCGCGTTTTTCTGGCGCCGCGTATTGCCGTCGATGCCGCCGTCGATCGCCCATTCGGCGAACACGGTCGGACCCGGTTCGAAATCGCGCGGCTGCCATTCGGGCGTGAGCTGGTCTTCGTCCGCGTAGTACTCGATCAGGCCACCGGCCGGATTCTGGAAGTACCAGAAATAAGCCGACGACACCGGATGACGCCCCGGCCCGAGTTGCGTATCCCAGCCGCAGCGGCTGATATGCATGCCGCCGCCGAATACTTCGTGGATATCGCGCACGGTGAACGCGACGTGATTCAGGCCGCGCTTACCGTTGGGCAATGCCAGCAGGAAAATGTCGTGATGGCCGCCGTGCGGCGCGCAACGCATGAACGCGCCACGGCCCGGATAACGGTCCGACATTTCGAAGCCGAGCAGTTCCTGATAGAACTTTTCCTGTTCGGCGAGTTTGTTCGTGAAGAACACCACGTGACCGACTTCGACCGGTTCGGCACGCTCGTAGATCGGCGACGGCTGATCGACGCGCAACGTCTGGCCCCACACATTGGATGGCGAACCGTGCACGTCGAGCGCGCGCTTGCGCGTCACTTCAACGCGAATCGCCATGCCGTTCGGGTCGATGCAGCCGACGGCGTCGTCGGTTTCGAAATGGCCCGGCTGGCCGGCAAAGCGTCCACGCAGTGCGTCGAGTTCGGCTTTGGTCGCCACACCCCAGGTCACTTCGCGCAGCGTCGGGCCTTGTTCGAACGCGGGCGGCAGCGACGCATCGTTCGCATTCACGACAAGAACCGTGCAGCCGTTCAGCGTTTCGAAGCGCGCCTGGGTTTCGTCGTGTGCGACTTCCTTCAAACCCCAGTCCGCGAAAAAGCGGCGGCAGGTGGCGAGATCCGTCACGCCGTAAATAATCTGTTCAATGCCGAGAATCGTCATACGTGCCTCTTGCGTATTAGTTTGCCCACGCCAGCGGCGCGTCGTTCAAGCCCCAGTAGAGGCTTTTCTGTTGCATGTATTCGCGGATGCCGAGCCGGCCCTTCTCGCGTCCCATGCCGCTCTCTTTCCAGCCGCTGAACGGCGTCGAGATCGAGAACAGCTTGTAGGTGTTGATCCAGATCGTGCCGGCTTCGAGTGCGCGGGCAATCCGGTAGGCGCGCTTGTAGTCGCGCGTCCAGATGCCGGCGGCGAGGCCAAACACGCTGTCGTTGGCTTCTTTCAGCAGCGAGGCTTCGTCGTCGAACGGCATGGCCACCAGCACCGGGCCGAAGATTTCTTCCTGGCAGATGCGGGCGTTGTTGGTGAGGCCTTCGAGAATCGTCGGCTGGAAATACGTGCCGGCTTCGCGGCCATCGCCGACCGGACGCTCGCCGCCGCACAGCAAGCGGCCCCCCTCTTCCAGACCCAGCGCGACGTAACGCTCGACGGTTTCACGATGCGCCGCTGTAATCAGCGGACCCATCTGCGTGTCGCCACGCGACGGGTCGCCGACGCGCAACTTGCGCGCGCCTTCGGCGAGACGCTTCATGAACGCGTCGTAAATCGAGCGCTGCACGAACAGGCGCGAACCCGCGATGCACGCTTCGCCCGACGAACTGAAAATGCCGTACAGCACACCGTTGACCGCGTGATCGAGATCGGCGTCGTCGAACACGATGGTCGGCGACTTGCCGCCAAGCTCCAAAGACACCGGCATCAGCTTGTCCGCCGCGATGCGCGCGATACCACGGCCCACTTCAGTGCCGCCCGTGAACGACACTTTCTTCACCAGCGGATGGCGCACCAGCACGTCGCCGATCACCGAGCCTTTCCCAGGTACAACGCTCAGAACACCCTTCGGCACACCAGCCTCTTCGCAGATGCGCGCCAATGCCAAGGAAACCAAAGGCGTCACTTCGGCAGGCTTCAACACGACTGCATTGCCGCCCGCGAGTGCCGGCGCGAGCTTCTGCGCGTCGGATGCGATCGGCGAGTTCCACGGCGTAATCGCCGCGATCACGCCGATCGGCTCATAGATGCTCATGGTCAGGTAGTCGCCGCGCGATGGCGTCACTTCTTCGTCGAGCGTTTCGAGGCAGGCCGCGAAAAAACGGAAGGTATTCGCGGCGCTCGCCACGAGCACACGCGTTTCGCCGATCGGCTTGCCGTTGTCTCGACGTTGCAGTTGTGCGAGCGCCTCGTGGCGCGCCATGATCAGATCGGCAATGCGGTACAGAATCAGCGCGCGTTGATGCGGCTTCAAACCCGACCAGTCCGCACGGCGCCATGCGATATCCGCGGCTTCCACGGCGTCGCGGGCGTCGTCGGCATTGGCCGTCGAGATTTCCATGTTGACCGACTGATCCGCCGGATACAGGCTTTTATACGGGTTGCCACGCCCTTGCCGCCATTCGCCGCCGATGAAAATATCGCCGGTGGGCACGAGGCTGGTATCGAAGTGAGTCATGTCGGTCATTCCGGTTTGCTTCAGCTATTCAACTGATGGCTTAAATCACACAGCGGGCCGCGCGGTTGCGCAGCGCACGCATCGCGCTGTAGGCGGTCAATGCAGACGTCTTGGGGTTGTCCGGCAGCGGCTTGCCGCACATTTCCAGCGACATCTCGCCGAACGCGCCCCGCGCCACGACGCGATGCACGTTGCGCGTCACGTTCGGGTCGGCGATCAGTCGAACCGTGGTGTGGTCCAGACCGAGGCCGGCCAGCGCGATCGTCGCGGCCACGTTGGCGTTCTTCGGATAGAGGCGCGCCGCTTCGCGCGCGCTGCCCTCGAAGATCACCTTCTCTTCATTCAGCGTATTCAGATCGCAGACCTGTTCCGCCGGCGTGCCGAGCCAACCCGTGGGCGGCTTGCGGCCGGTGTACAGCACTTCGTCGAGACCGCCGAGCTTGGCCGCGGCCAGCGCATCCACGCCGCCGATCGCGCCGGAGAGCAGCGTCAGCGTGGCGTCGCCTTCATCGGCGGCGGCGGACAATGCGTCGAGCAGCATCATGTCGGAGAGCGCGCCAATCGACGCGACCGCGCAGTCCGTGCCCGCTTTCAGCAACGGCACTACGTGATCGACCAGCGCGCTATGGCCCGCGCATTCCAGCGCGAAATGCGGCTGGCTGCTCAACGCGGACACGGAGGTCACGACATCCACCGAGTCGCCTACTACTTCACGCACCGAAGCCATATGGCGCTCCGGCACGATCACGTGCGACACGCGCACCGTCGGATCGGCGGCGACCGAGCGGTACACCGCCTGGCCAATCGCGCCGAAGCCGATCATCGCGACGTCGACGGGTGCGTGATGCCCCGCGTAGTCCGCGTCACGCATGTTCCGGCTCCTGTTCCTTGACCGGCGGGCCCGCGAACGCAGTGGCGAACGAGCCGACCGACAGCATGTCCACTTCGACCAGCACGGGACCGGTCTTCGCCATGCCTTCGCGAATGATCGCGTCGGCCTGGTCGAGCGACTTGATGCGGTAGTGCGTGAGTTTCAGGCTCTCGCAGAACTGCGCGAAATCCGGTTGATGCAGATCGACGTAGCAGCGGCGGCCGCCGTATTGCGCGTCCTGAATGTTGCGGATCACGCCGTAGCACTGGTCGTTCATCAGCACGATCATCACGTTGGCGTTTTCCTGCACGGCCGTTGCCAGTTCGCCGACGTTGACCATCAAGCCGCCGTCGCCGACGAGGCACACCGTCTTCGCCGCGCTACCCGCAAGCGCCGCGCCGATGCCCATCTGCATGCCCTGGCCGATGCCGCCGCCGAGCGCATGAACGCCAGCACGCGGCGAGAAAATCTTCAGCATGCGGTTGCCCCACGTGCTGTTCGAGATCGTGACGTCGCGCACCCAGTTGTAGTCGCGGCCCACTGCGGCTTGCAGCGCGTCGACCAGACGCTTGTACGGGCCGAGACCCTTGCCCACGTCCGCGACGGCGCTTTCGCGCGCGGCGGCGAGGTCTTGCGCGAATGCCGGATCGACCTTGATGCGTCCTTCGAGCAGCGTTGCGAGTTCTTCGAGCACAGCCGATGCATCGCCGTGAATGAACATCTCGTTGCGATAGCCGCGGTTATCGGCGAGCGCGTCGGCGTCGATGCGATACAGCGGTTGCGGCAGCGCGAGCTTGTACTTCAGCGTTTCATTGCCACGCAGACGCGAACCGACCACCACCAGTGCATCACACGTCTTGTAGAAGCTCTCCACCGACGCATGCACGTTGAACGCGCCGAGCGTCGCCGGATGATCTTCCGGCAGCACGCCGCGGCCTTGCACGCTGGTCACCACGCCGAAGCCCAGCTTCACCAGACGCTCGACCGCCTGCGTCGCGTGACGCGTGCCGCCACCCAGCCACAACAGCGGGCGTTTTGCCGTGGCCAGCGAATCGGCCAGCTGCGCAACGCGCTGCTTGCAATGCGTGAGCGTAGTGATGTGCGGCGCGGCCAGATCGGCGGGCCATTCGACTTCGGCAGCCTGAATGTCGATGGGGATTTCGACGCTTACTGGACCGCTCGGCGCAGTCTGCGCGACGCGCACGGCTTCGCGGATCGTCGGCAGCGCGGTTTCGACCGAACGCACGCGAAACGCGGCCTTCGAGATCGACGACAGCATCGACAGTTGATCCGGCGCTTCGTGGATATACGCGAGGTCCTGATCGAGGTATTCGGTTTCGATCTGACCGGTGACGTGCAGCAGCGCGGTGCCCGCGGTCAATGCTTCGACCATCGCGCCCGCGGCGTTGCCCGCCGCAGTGCCCGTGCTCGTGAACGCGACGCCGAGGCCGCCGGAGACGCGCGCAAGACCATCGGCCATGTTCACCGCGCCGGCTTCGCCGCGCGCGCCGACGTAGCGAATCTTGCCGCGGTTATGAATCGCGTCGAGGATCGGCATGTTGTGGATCGAGATCACGCCGAATGCGGTTTGAACGCCGCATTGCTCGAGAAAGGCGGCGATCAGTTCGCCAACGGTGGTTGTGTTAGACATGTCGTGCAACGCCTCCAGAAACATCGATATGACTGCCCGTCGTATAGGACGACAGCGTCGTAGCCAGATAAAAGAGTGCTTGAGCGGCTTCTTCGGGGCGACCGAAGCGGCCTAGCGGAATGTTTTTCTTGCGCGCCAGTTCCGCCGTCCAGTCTTCCCAGCTCTGGCCCGGCTGTGCTTCTTTCGCGTAACGGCGGCGCCATTGACCCGATTCGACAATGCCGATCAGAATCGAATTGACGCGGATGCGCTGCGGCGCGAGTTCCACCGCGAGCGACTTCAGCAGGTTCTGCACGCCGGCGCGCGCTGAAGAAGTGGCCACCATGTGCGGCTCGGGTTGCAGCGCGAGCAGCGAATTCACGCAGACCACGGAAGGGTTCGCCGCGTCGCGCAACATCGGCAGGAACGCGCGGGTTGGGCGAATCACGCTGAAATACTTCAGGTCGAGTTCTTCGCGCCAGGCGTCGTCCGTGGTGTCGGCGAACGTCGACACGCGGCCCTGGCCGGCGTTGTTCACCAGCATGTCGGTACGGCCGAAGCGCGCCTGCACCGCTTGCGCGAACGCGTTGACTTCCCCGGCGTCGAGCACGTTGCAGGTTTGCGCGAGCAATTGCGCCTGCGGAATTTTTGTCTTCAGCGCCGCTTCCGCCTGTGCGAGACGCTCGCTGTCGCGGCCGCAGATCGCGACCGAGGCGCCCGCCCGCAGAAACAGTTCGGCGGTCGCGAGACCGATGCCGGACGAACCGCCCGTCACCACCGCCACCTGTCCGGTCAAGTCGATTTGGATCATCAGAGCCCCAATGCCTTCATGTAATTGCTGCCCGATTTCGGGCCACCTTTCGGCCGATAATTGAGCCGCTGCGAAAGTTCGTCGGCCGCGCGGCGGACCTTGTCGATCAGGCCGCTGTCGAGCAGCGACGCGTCGATCTCGTGGCGCGGAATCGTCGTCGTGATGACGGCGACAATGCGCCCCGTGTCATTGCGCACGGGCGCGCTCACTACAGAAATGCCGCGCTCGAACGACGACTCGCTGATCGCGAAACCGCGCCGCGCGTCGTCGCGAATCCGTTCATACAGATCGTCGATGGTGGCGGGCGTCTGCTTCGTGAATCGCTCTAGTTCCGGCTCGGGATAGAGCTTCTTCAACTCGTCGAGCGTCATGTCGCCCATCAGCACCTGTCCGTGCGTCGTCGCATAAGCCGGCAGACGCGTGCCCACGTTGACCTTCACCGAGCTGAAAATCGGCGTGTGGCTTTGCGCCTTGGCGACGAACACCACGTCGCGTCCATCGCGGATCACGATATGGCTGGTGAGCCCCGTTTCAGTACGCAGCGCTTCGATGATCGGCAAGCCGAGGTCGGTCAGTTCGAGCGAGCTCAGATATTCGAAACCGAGCCGCAGCACCGCGACGCCGAGGCGATAGTTGCGGTCCTTGTCGGCACGCTCGAGAAAGCCGAGCGATTCGAGCGTTTGCAGCAGACGGAACACCGTCGTGCGAGGAATTTTCAGGCGCTTGGAGAGTTCCGGTGCGCCGAGAACCGGCTCGCGCGGCGAGAATTCCGTGAGAATCTTCAAACCGCGTTCGAGACCCGGCACACGGTAGGCGGTGTCGCCAGTCGTCTCGTTGCCGGTGTCGTTGCGGTCTTCGTCCGCGTCGCGCTCGGCGCTAATGGTGTCGGGCGTCATTCATTGGCTCCGTTGTCCGTCGCTCGTGCGACAGAACGTGTCGATGATCGCGGTGTACGCGGCAGGTGCTTCGATATAGCCGGCGTGCCCCGCGCGAGGCACGACCTGCAACTTGGTGCCTGAGGCCAGCGCGATGCGCTCGCAGGCTTCGGGCGTCGTAATGGTGTCGTCGGCGCCCACGGCCACGTTGATGCGGCCTTTATGGCGCGCGAGATCACTCGCGAGATCGGCGTTGGCAAGCAGATGCGTGGCCTGCGCGTAGCCGTGCGGAATGACGCGCGACATGTTCCAGCGCACCCATGCGCGAGCTTCGTCGCTTGCGTGAGCGGACAACATATTGGTGCTGCGTTGTTCGGCGAGACCGTGCGGGCCGAGTTCGTTCAGCATGGCGAGACGCTGGTCGCGCTTCGTGTTGCGGACATCCGCGGATGCCGCGCCATAACCACCGGCCGGCGACAACAGCAGCAAGCCGGCCACGCGCTGCGGATGCGTCACGGCAGACGCCCCGGCGATAATCGCGCCGAGCGAATGGCCGAGCAGCACGCAACGTTCGATGCCGAGCGCGTCGAGCCACTCGTTTAGCACGCTCGCGTAATCCGCCGCTGCTGGCGATTCGGCCGCAACCGGCGTGGAAGCGCCATAACCCGGCGCGTCCCACGCCAGCACGCGACGCGTGCCGCCGAGAACTTCGAACTGCTGCACCCACGACGCCGCGCCCGAACCGATACCGTGCAGCAGCACGAGCGGCAGCGCGCTGCTGTCGGCGCTATCCACTTCGCGATAGCTCAGCGCGCGTTGCGACGCCAGCCAGATCTGCTGCGCCGGAAAGCGCGCAAGGCGCGCTTCGAGCGTAGCGTGCTGAGCGGCGCTATCAGCGGCAGGGGACGGGACTGCGGACATGATTTCCTTCGGGGGTGTTGTCAAACTCGAGGCGGCGGCTTGGCGCTCGATTAGCGCTTGAGCTTGGCCAGCGGCGAATCCGGCGGATACGTCGGCGTAATCGGCTTCGGCGAACCGAGCATCACGCACATCAACGCGTCTTCTTCACCAATGTTGATTTCCGTGCGATACACGCCCGGCGGCACCGAAATCAGATCGCGTTCGCCCAGCACGGCTTCCCACGTTTCCCCGTCTTTCTCGCAGATCACCTTCATCTTGCCGCGCAGCACGAAGAAAATTTCTTCGACATCCATATGAATATGGCTCGGGCCGATGTTGCCGGCCGGGATCACCATGGTCGAGAATGTGAAGCCGCCGGCGGGCACCGTATTCATGTCTTTCGCGACACCCGTGCCGCCCGTGCCGACATAGCGCATTTGTGCGCGGCGATACTTCGGGTCGTAGTCGGCCTGGAACTTCAGTGCGTCCCAGTCATAGCGACGCGTTTCCAGGCGCGCGACACGGCTGTCCAGCCATTGGGCAAAGCTCGCGTCCGCGGGTTGTTCCCACGATTTGCGTTCGATATCGGCGTCCGCCATCTCTTTCTCCTTTCGATTCGACAAGATCAATTCATCACGAAGCCGCCGTTGACCGGCAGCAATTGGCCGGTCACGAAGCGCGCGGCATCGGACAACAGGAACAGCACCGGCCCGGTGACGTCGTCGGGCACTTGTGCGCGCGTGAGCGCGCGGCCTTGCAGGTAATACTGGTGACGCTCGGCGGGCACGTACGCGGTGGCTTCGACTTCGGTCAGGCCCGGCGCAATTGCGTTGACCGTGATCTGGTGTGCGCCGAATTCGCGCGCGAGCGAGCGGGTCATCGAAATCACCGCGCCCTTGCTGGCGACATAGGCGAGCAACTTCGGCGCGCCCCACATCGCCGTGTCCGAGGCAATGTTGACGATGCTGCCGCGGCCCGAGTCACGCAGATAAGGCAGCGCTGCCGTGCTCATCAACCAGGTGCCGCGCACGTTGACGTTCATCACGGCGTCCCACGTCTCGACAGACAACTCGTCGGCAAACTTGCCGCCGGAGTTGGTGATGGCCGCGTTGTTGATCAGTGCGTCGATACCGCCGAGTTGCGCCGCGCCTTGCTCCGCGAATTCCTTGATGCTCGTGGGGTCGGCGAGATCGAGCGGCACATAGGTAACCGCATGACCTTGTCCGGCGAGCGACGCCGCGAGCGCGCGGCCCTCTTCATGCAAGACGTCGCCGAACACCACGCTCGCGCCGGCTTGCACCAGCGAGCGGACGAACGCCGCGCCGAGACCACGCGCGCCGCCCGTCACGAGGACGCGCCGGCCGTTGAGCGCTGCGGACGCATCGTTATGCATGGCTGTGACTCGCTTCTGCCGAGGCCGGCGCAGCGCTTGCCGCTTGCGTGCGATGCGCGTCCAGATCGGCGAAATGCTGCTGGGCACGCTGACGCAACATGCGGCGCACACGCGTCATGCCGACATCGTGCTGATACAGAAACTCGTGATCGCGCGCATTCGGCGCCATGCTTTCCAGCACGTAGCGGTCTTGCTCGAGCACGGCCCAATGCAGACCTTCCAGACGGTTGCGATACATGAAACGCCATGCGTCGCGCTGCCAGCCTTGCACCTTGCGAGTGCGCCAGAAGTAGACCTGGCAGTTGTCTTCGTCGACGGGAACGGCGAAGCCGATGATCCCGAAGTTGCCGCCCGGGCCGAACTTCTTCTTGTACGGAATCGCGAGGCGCATCCACAGCGTGCCTGTTTCGCCGAGTTCCACCCAGTCGAAGTTCACGTCGCGCTGGCCGACCTTTTCGAACATCAGTCCGGTTTCGGTCTTCCGCACACGCATGTCGGCCTGCTTGTCGCCTTCGGCCATCGAGTGCGAGGTCGCGTGCAGATACGCGCCGTGCATCGGGTCCATCACGTTGTCGATCGCGTACTGGTAATTGCACTTCCAATGCGACATGCACAGGAAGCTTGCGTATTCCTCGCCGACCAGTTCTTCCGGCAGCACGAGCGGCGCGGGTTCCTTATGCGCTTCATCGCCGAACCACAGAAAGATCGCTCCGGCATGCTCTTCGACCGGATACGACTTCACGCACTTCTGGCCTTCCAGCGGGCAGTTCGACACCGCCGGCACTTTGGTGACCGTGCCGCCGCCGTCGACTTCAATGCCGTGATACCAGCACGCGACGCTGCCTCCGAGGTTCCAGCCGAGCGACAGACGCGCGCCGCGGTGCGGGCAGCGGTCTTCGAGCGCACGGACTTTGCCTTCCTTGTCGCGCCACAGGACGATCTGGTCGCCGAGGCGCGTGATGCCGACTGGCGCGTCGCCGACTTGCCAGCTCGGCGCGACGGGATACCAGTAGTTACGCAGGCCTTTGTTCAGATACGACTGGATCGGGTCGGCCGCGCCTTGCGTTGGATTGGGGGACGTCATGAAGAGACTCCGGGTACGGGTGCGATAAATCGTGTTCGGGAAAGCGCGCTTATTCGGCGAGCAGGCGGAATTCGGCGGCGAGGCGGTCGGCGTCCCACGTATTGCCTTCCGGCGTGCGGAAGCCGACGCGGTTCAAGCCGTCGACCACTTCCTGCAACTCCATCGCGCCGGCTTCGAAAACTTTTTCGAGTGCGTCGCCGAAGTCGTTTTCGTACTGGGTCGGCTCGGCCTTGCGCGTTTGCCAGATGAAGTTTTCGCTCTCGCCCGGCTTCTCGATCACGCCCTTGCCTGCGACGTTGTTCGGCTGCGGCGCCAGCCACGGCTTCAGGAACGGATTGAAGTTCACGATTTGCTCTCGCATGTCATTCCACCTTGATCTGGATTTCTTCGCCGGCGAGACGTACCGAGTACATCTTCAGGTCACGGCCACCGGGCTCTTTCAAGCATTTGCCGGTCGGGATATGGAACACGGCTTCGTGCAGCGGGCACTCCACGGTGTCGCCGTCGATAAAGCCCTGCGTCAGCAACGCGTACGCATGGGGGCAGACGTTTTCCAGCGCGTACAGCGCATCGCCCACCTTGTAGATGCCGATTTCCGTGCCGTCGAGCTTGAACTCGAGCGGAGCATCGTCGGACAGGTCGCCGGCATGGCCGGCGCAGCGCCATTGTTCAGTCATTTCTCACCTTCTCCTGAAGCTTCATGTTCCATACAAGGAACATCAGTTCGTGTATGGATAATTATAGGAGCGGCTTCGAAGAGAAAAAATAAAAATCTGGACTGGTAGGGGAAAACACCGAGTGTGGCGTGCGCAACACAATATTGCGCGAACCGGCGCGAGTGCCTCGGGCGCTCGGCGAGCCTTTGGGGGCTTAGGTTCGAGCCATATTTTCAGACGAGACCCACAGCCCGCATGCGGGTTTGTACGGGGTCCGAAAATTTATTTTGACCACTTCCAGACTCACTATACTTTTCCATAGGCGATACAGACGCCCATAGGTGGAACATAAAGCGTAGCAGTTTTGGCGCATAAACCCAGAACTGCATTCAACCCCAATGCAAGGATCAGGGGCGACGAATCGGGCGAAAGCTTTCGTCGCGTGATCAGGAGAACCAACGGTGAAGCACATCATTGCGGCCGGCTTGACGGCAATCTGCGCAACGACAGGCGCATGGGCGCAGAGCAGCGTGACGCTATACGGCAGCCTGGATGCCGGTATTGCGTATGTCAGCAATGTAGGCGGCCATTCGAAATGGATGGAAGAACAAGGCAACATGCAGCCTGACCGCTGGGGCCTGAAGGGTGTGGAAGATCTGGGCGGCGGGCTGAAGACGGTCTTCCAGTTGGAAAACGGCTTTTATACGAACACCGGCGCGTTCGCGAAATCCGGCGTGCTGTTCAATCGGCAGGCGTTTGTCGGCTTGAGCTCCGACACGGTCGGCACGGTGACGCTCGGTCATCAGACGCCGTTCAGCTTCGACGTGCTGGGTCCGCTGAGCACCGCTTATCTGGCCGCGAGCTGGTACGCGTTCCACCCGGGCAATATCGACGAACTGGCCGACACGGGCGTGGTGCCGTTCGACAATTCGGTGAAATTCCGCTCGGCGAGTTTCAACGGCTTTCAGGTCGGCGCGATGATGGGTCTTGGCAACACGACCAACTTCTCGACCGGCAAGACACTGAGCTTTGCGCTTAGCTATGCGAACGGTCCGTTCAAGGCCGGTGCGACGTATGCGAACGAGCACAATCGCACGCCGTCGATCGTCACGACGGGCATTACCAACTTCCAGGGCGTGGCCGCAGCCAATTACACGGCAGACAAAGTGGAAAACATGGGTGCGGGCGCGTCATACCAGTTCGGCAAGCTGCTGGTGCACGGTCTGTACACGCGCGTGAAGCTGGAATCGGCGGGGCATTCGGACACTTACCAGAGCTACGATGTCGGCGCGAACTATCAGTTCACGCCGTTCAACACGGTAGCCGGCGGGGCAGCCACGACGACGTTGGCGGGCCACCGCTGGACGCAATTCGAAATCGGCGATATCTACGCGCTGTCCAAGTCGACGCAGCTGTACGTGAATGCGCTGTACGAACGCGCGGGCTCCAACACGGATGCGGCGTTCTTTACGGCGGGTGTGTCGAGTGGCAGGAATCAGACGATCATCCTGACCGGCATTCACCACTCGTTCTGATGGCTTGATGAGGCTGTGAGGCAGGCAGCCCGGCTGTGAACGCAGCCGGACTCATGGCGAAGTGAATGCGCAAACGCAATCAGCTCGCCGCCACCGGCTTGCGGCGCGCCTGAGCCGCGGTCGGATCGTCCGGACGCGGCCGATAGCTGAGTCGCTCGGAGAGTTCGAGCGCCGCCTGGCAAACCGCAATGATGAGCGGCTCGCGCTCTTCGGCTTCGCCGATATCCGAACGCGGAATGGTGACGGTCAGCGCGGCCACGATCTTGCCGCTCTGGTCGCGCACCGGCGCGCTCACCACTGAAATACCGCGCTCGAACGACGCTTCGCTCAACGCATAACCGAGCGCCGCGCTTTCGCGCACTCTCCCATACAGTTCTTCCACGGTGGCCGGCGTGCGCTCGGTGAAACGCTCGAGCTCCGGCTCGGGGTACAACTGGCGCAACTCCTCGAAGCTCAGATCGCCCATCAACACCTGACCGTGCACCGTCGCATGAGCGGGCAAACGCGTGCCGACATGGACCTTCACCGAACTGAACATGGGCGCATGGGTTTGCGCCTTGGCAACGAACACCACGTCGCGCTGATCGCGAATCAGCAGATGCGTGCTCAAACCCGTGGCGTCGCGCAGGCGTTCGAGAATCGGCGTGCCGACATCGGTCAATTCGAGTGAGCTCAGATATTCAAAGCCGAGGCGCAATACCGCAACGCTCAGGCGGAAATAGCGGTCACCGTTGACGCGCTCCAGAAAGCCGAGCGCTTCGAGCGTCTGCAATAGACGGAACGTGGTGGTGCGCGGAATGCCGATACGCTTGGACAATTCCGGTGCGCCGAGCACCGGCTCACGCGCGCTGAATTCCGCAAGAATGCGCAGGCCGCGCTCGAGGCCAGGCACGAGATATGTCGATCCGCCGGCGCTGTCTTCGTCGGTGGCATCCGGGGATTCGGCGGCGTCCAACCGGGCCGGCGACGACACGTCGTCGTGCGAAATCGAGGCTGCCGTGCCGCGTGCCTTTGCGTGCTTGCGTCCCGCTCCTGTCTGCTCTTCTTTTGCCATCTTGGCTGCCGTTTCTACTGTTCATCAAGGTCAGATCAGCATGATAGCGCGTGCCGCCGCGCGCCCCACTGCCTTCATTATTTCTTACGCGACTGCCTCGCCGCGAGCCGTTCGATCGTCGACACTCGCAAAGCGCTCGTGATGCGCGGGCTCGTACTCGGGATCGCGCCCGGAAATCGTGGTTAACCATGCCTTTTGCCGCACCGCCGCGATTTAACGCGGTGCTATGCTTTGAACCGGTCCACTGCGCGAGGCCTCGCTGCCGCGCATTCGCTCAGCTCAAGCGTTCGGAGGCCACACCCATGTCCGATTCCATTCAGATTCAGGTTGCCGACTCGCACCTTTATCCGGGCTGCGCGGTGCGTATCGCGCACTTGCCCGAGCAGGCCCGAGCGGCGGCGGCCGTCGTCGAATTCGCCGACGGTTCCGGCGCCAACGCCACCTGCCATCGGCGAACGCTCGACGAACTCGAATTGCTGGTGGACCGCTATGCCACGCAAAAGCGTCATCCCGTCGACGTCCGGCATTGGCTTCTGCTTGCCGTGGACGCAACGCATAACAGCTGGCGTGTAAAGCGCCGGCTGCCTTAGCCTGCCTGTTCCGCCCGCTTCGAATCTGCAAACGGCTCCGCGCGCATGCGGCGCCGCGCGGAGCTTGAGCGCCCGTCACAGCCACTTCGAAACCCAGCGATGACTGATCACGACTCCACCCTGCCGCCGCATGCCGGCAACGCCGACAATACCCCCGACGCGCCCGACGACCCAGACCGCCGCCGCGTCCTGATCGGCCTCGCGGCGGTCGGTCTCGGACTGGCGCTTACGGGCTGCAAAACCGACCAGAGCATGTCGAGCAACGGCGCGCCGCGCAGCGCCGCCGACCTGCGCCTCGACGCCGCGCTGCACGATCAGGTCAAGCACATCGTGGTGATTTACGCGGAGAACCGCAGCTTCGCCAACCTGTACGGCAATTTCCCCGGCGTCCAGCACCCTCTCGATGCGGTGAGCGCCGAGCGCTATCTGCAACTCGACCGCGATGGCAAGACGCCGCTGCCGCGCTTGCCGGCGATCTGGGGCGGCCTCGTGCCGCAAGCGCAGGAAGTGGACGGCAAGCGCTACATGATCGGCCAGAAGGATATCGTCGACCTGCACAACCGCCCGTTCCATATCGCTGACGCGCACGGGGCGCCGCTGCCCACCGGCGTGATCACGCGCGACCTGGTGCATCGCTTCTATCAGAATCAGATGCAGATCAACGCCGGCCGCAACAACCAGTTCGCCGCGTGGGGCGATTCCGGCGGTCTGGTGATGGGGCACTACCGCAATTCCGCCGACACGCTGCGTCTGTGGAACCTCGCGCAGCAGTACACGCTGTGCGACAACTTCTTTATGGCGGCCTTCGGCGGCTCGTGGCTGAACCACATCTTTCTGATCTCGGCGCAGGCGCCGTTCTATCCCGACATTCAGAACAGCCCGGCCAGCAAGATGGTGTCGGTGGTCGAAGGCAGTGATCCGACCGGCACGCGGCTGAAGCAGGCGGAGGACTCGCCCGCTTCCGCACTCGACGGCCCGCCGAAGTTCGTCAACGACGGCGCGTTCACCGCCGACGGCTACGCCGTCAACACCATGGCACCGCCGTATCAGCCGAGCAACGTGCGGCCGGCCGAAGGCGGCAATCCGGCCTTCGCGGATCAGTCGAATCCGCGCGTGCTGCCGCCGCAGCATTACGCGACGATCGGCGACCGGCTGACGGACAAAGGTGTCGACTGGGCGTGGTACAGCGGTGCATGGCAGTACGCGCTGGAGCATCAGGATACCGGCGCGGTGCCCGACTTCCAGTATCACCATCAGCCGTTCAACTACTTCGCCAATTACGCGCCGGGCACGGCGGCGCGCCGCCGGTATCTGCGCGACGGCGGTCTCGGCAATGACGCGTCGACCAACCGTCTGATCGCGGATATCGACGCGGGGCGATTGCCCGCCGTCACGTTCTACAAGCCGCAAGGCGACCTGAACATGCACGCCGGCTACGCAGACGTCCAATCGGGCGACCGTCACATCGCGACGGTAATCGAGCATATTCGGCGCGGCCCGCAGTGGGCGAATACGGTCGTGGTCGTCACCGTCGACGAGAACGGCGGCTGGTGGGATCCGGTCTCGCCGCCGAAGGGCGACCGCTGGGGTCCGGGCTCGCGGATTCCCGCATTGGTGATATCGCCGCTGGCGAAGAAGGGTTACGTCGACCACACGGTGTACGACACGAATTCGATTCTTCGACTGATCAGCCGCGTGCATGGCCTCGCGCCGCTCGACGGCGTGGCGGCGCGCGATCGGGCATTCGCGAGCAACGGACTCGCGCCGTTAGGGGATCTGACGGGTACGCTGGATCTGGCTTGAACATTGGAGAGTGATAACGCCTGTGGCCGCGCCGCAGGCGTTTCAGAGCGAATCACTGCGATTGCGGTTGCGGCTGCGATTGCGGCTGCGGTTGAGCGGCGCCATGCAGTTTGGCGGTCACCGCATCTGAAATCTGCTGAGCCGTCTTGCTGATCGTTTTTTTCTCGTCGCCGCTCGCCATCACGAACTTGGCGGCGATCACGTAGGGATTCAGTTTGATGGCCGCGCCCGGCATGCCTTTGCTGTCGGCTTCGTCGACGGCCTGATAGAGCGGAGGCAGGTCAGCCGCGCCGAGGCTGTCGCACGACACCGCCACCTGGATGTCGTTCTGGCCGGCGCCCAAACCCACCATCGCACGCCTGAGGCGATTGCCGTCGTCGACGCTCAGAAACACGCCGCGCACCTGCCAACCAACAGTCGGCAACGGCTGACCCGGCGTACTACGACGCGCGTCGACGCCAGCCTTTCTCAGATCGTCCGTCAGCGCGTCCGCCATTTCGTTCACGATGTGTTTGGCGTGGTCCTGCGGATTCTTGTCCTGTCCCATCGGCCCCGGTCCGCTCGGCAGCAAGCCGCGCAGCCGGCGCACGCGTTGGCCCGGTCCGCTGTCCGGCGTTACGTTCGCGACATCCAGTTCGAAGTCGGCCACATAGACAATCGGCGCCGGTGCGGCGAACGGCGCGCTATCCGCCGCGGCGCTGACGGCGGCCGTCGCGCCCAGGCATCCCGCCATCAACATGCATTGCAGAAATCGATGCGGCATGGCGCGCCTCCGCGAGATTCAACACGACGCGGCTATCGTACAACCGTCCCCATTACACGTCCGTTTTTTCGTGCCCGATCGTCATACGTTTTGCCTTGCATAACACTCGTTGCGGCGTAGACTGGTAAAGCACAACTTCGCACTTTGTACGGAACCCGCCATGCGACTAACCATCCTCATCAACGGTTCCGATCCCACCGTCAACCACGACTATGCTGTGCTATGGCTCGATACCGAAGAACACCGGTGGTCGAGAGAAGCACACCAAGGGATCGATCTCCCCCCGTGGGGCGAGCTACGCGACGACAACGGCGTGACGACTCTCTGTGCGCCCAGCACGGATGCGCCGCTGTGTACGCTGCGCGGCTTGCACGTGGACCGCAAGCAACGCGTGAGCGCCGCGCAAGGCGCCGCGGCATGGACCGCACTGCCCACGCGCGCGCCGACCAGCGGTTTCTGGCGTCTGCAAGCGGTGGACCGTCAGACGGTCCGCGCCGAGAACAGCGTGTTCGGCAATTAGGTTTCAGCACTCATTTTTTATCGGTCGAACTTTCCGCGTGCGCGGCATTTTGCTTGCGCACGGAGGAATTCGCACGTGCGTTCGCACGCCGACTCTTTTTGCAACTTTCGTCTCGAGCAGATTTAAGGCCGTCTTAAGTTTGCGTGCGTAGAGTTGGAAATCCACGCATTAGGGTCGCTGCAAAGCGGCCCATTTTTTTTTGTGCGGCGCGCAGTGGAGGCGCTTCGTGCGCGCCTCATGCCGGCATCGTTTTCATTGCGGCGCGGAGCGCGTGAATGCGTTGTCCTTCTCTGCGCCGTTCGTCCATTTCACGTCGCGCGAGACGGGTTCGCAACGCTATACTTGCGCCCCCATCCCTCGACTGACTGACACATGAAGAAGTGGTTTGCCTGTCTGCTGTTCGCTGTTGCCGCTCATGCCAGCGCAGCGCCCTCCTGCACCCAATTCACGCCGAATTCGCAATGGCCTGTTCTGAGCAATCAGAAGATGGCCCCGAAAACGCGCATGCTTTGCTACAGCGATTTCGCGGTTTTGCATTCGGGCATCACGCACGGTCCGTTGTGGTCCGCCGAGCATCTCACGCGCGACCATATCGAAGCCGCCAAAGACATGGTGCGCACCAACAAGTTTTTCGAAGACGCGCGCTTGCCGGATGGCGAAGGCGCCACGCTGGCGGACTATAAGCGCAGCGGGTTCGATCGTGGCCACATGAGCCCGGCCGGCAATCGCTGGAATCAGGAGGCGATGGCACAATCGTTCTCGCTCGCCAACATCGTGCCGCAAAATCGCGAGAACAATCAGCGTTTGTGGGCGCGCATTGAAACCTCGGTGCGCAAGATCGCCGTACAGTACGACGACACCTATGTCGTCACCGGCCCGATCTTCAACGGCCAGCAGTTGCAGACCATCGGACCGACGCGCGTGTTCGTGCCGACGCAGTTGTTCAAGGTGGTCTATGTGCCTTCGCGGCAAATGGCGTTCGCCGTAGTGGTGGACAATGTCTCCACCAACCGTTACGACATCAAGACGATTCACGAACTCGAAGCGGCATCGGGCATCCGTTTTCCGGGCATTCCGGAAAGCCTGAAAGATCAACGACCGGGAGGACTGAAAGGTGTTTAAACCCTATTCGAACGACGACGACGTGCTCAACATTCAGGGCGATGCGCTAACGGTGAGCAACGGCACGACGCGCATCGTGCTGAACGGCACGCTGGAGTTGACGCAGGATCAGCGCGGATTGAAGGCGGCGTTGGCACTGAAAGACGCGGTGGATGCGATCGTGACCAGCTTGCAGGCACAGAGCAATTTGCCCGCGAAGGTCAAGGACGAGCCGGATGCGAAACCCGGCGTCGTGCAGAACCCGTTCAATTAGTCACGTAAAACGCCGATAAGCGGCGTGCGGCGTGACGCATTGTCTTCGTGCGAGCGGCCGGCCATCATCTGGTGTTCCGCAGTTCGATCAAAGCCAGGCGAATTCGCTCCACGACCTCAGGCCACCCTCTGCCTTTTTCCCGAAACAGGCGGGCAGAGGGAAACCACGGACTGTCTTCCCGTTCGAGGTGCCATCTCCAGTCGCCCAGCATGGGCAACATTAGCCACAGCGGCCTACCCATCGCGCCCGCCAGATTGGCCGCCGATGTGTCCACGCTAATGATCAGGTCCAACGCGTCCATCATTTTTGCCGTATCGCCAAATGAACGAAGACGAGGTCCGAGATCATGCACGTTGCGCAAGCGCACGGCGTAGTCGGCGGCTTCGTCTTCGCCTTGCCCTTTCTGCATGATGTAGAACTCCACGTCGTCGAGCGCGAAGAGTGGATCAAGACAGCTGAGCGACGGCAGCGACCTGGCAGCATCGTTCTCGTGCGTCGGCGCACCTTTGAAGATCACGCCGACTTTCAACGCCTGCAGGTTGCCCGGCAAGACAATCGGTACGTGCTCGGCGCCTGCCCGCAGATACGGCACGACATCCGGCAAATGATCGACGTGAAGAGACGCCCACACCGGAATCGCATGCGGATAAACCCAATAGTCATGAAGCGGCAGTTGCGGCGCATCTTCGACGGAGCAGATCGCCGCGGCCTCGCCTGAGGCCCTGAACAATTCGACGAGCGGCGTCTGACACACCACCGTCACCCGCGCCGCCCCGTGGCGCTCGCGAAAAATCCGCGCAAACCGAAAAAAGAAAATCTCGTCGCCCAGACCGAATTCGCTCCAGATAACGATCGATTTGCCTTCGAGCGACTCGCCACACCAGTTTGCGTAAGCCGGCGGTGCCACGGTGGTCCGGCCTCGCCAATCCGCGCCGTCGAACAGCGCCTCACGTCGACGAAAACCCTCGGTAAGTTTGCCGAGAGCAATCAGCATCAGCGCATTGAAGAGCCGAGGCAAGCGTTCGTTCGGGAGCCGTTGGACGCTTTCGTCCCACAGGTCCTCCAGTTGATCGCAAAGGCCTCGACGCACCAGTTCGAAGTTGATGTGGAAGTAGGTCTGGAATCGATACGGATACAGCCTTAGCGTTGCGTGGCAAAGGTCAAGCATGGCCGAATCGGTTTGCGCACCGGGCATGGCAGTGACCAGGTCGAAGAGTCGAGGCACATCGCGCTTGCGCAGCACGATTTCTATCGCGTACGCGGCCGCTTGATGCTGTCTGTCCGCCGACTCCTCTTGCCGATTCTCGTCGAACTCGCGGAGCAGGCACATGCGTTCGCACGATGAAACGGCCGAAGCATCGTTCACCAGGTCGAGCACATTCACGGAACCCGCGATCGCCGCGTCAGGCCGATCCAGGGTGAAGATGCGTTCGTGATCGACATCCGTCAGGATCGGCGATATTCTTTCTTCGACGCGAGGATCAGCCGGCAACGTCAAAATCAGACAACCGCCGGGCTTGATGAGTTCGAGCCACCTGGCGAGCACTTGCTGAGGATTGGCGAAACGCCCAAGGCAATCCGAATGAACAAAATCAAATACATCGGCCGGCGCGTCGTCCATATGGATAACGTCACGCTCATTCACGTTCCAGGCGATTAGTTGTTCGATGCCGGGAAAGAGACCTGCGTAGTCGAAATCAGAATCGCGCCCAGCGCCCATGTTCAAGCCGACGCCGGAGAAGTAGCCATGCAGAAACGCCGGATCCTGCGTGCGCCGCAGCGCGAGTTTGAGTGACTGGTTCATCTGGTGTTTCGCACGAGTTAGATGGGAAATCAGGCCACTCTAGCGATAGCCAGCCCGCCCGATTGTGACATGGAGGGCAGATGATATTCCGCTGGCAAAAACTCCTATATCACAATACAGGTAAGGCCCTGGGTGCTAACACGCCCGTTTCCAACTTGCCGCCAAGGCGCAAGCCGAACCGCCGAAACTGCTTCGGGATCCCCAATATGTTTCAGCGGTTACGTTTTGTCACTACAACGTCGTCAACTCCTGTCCTCCCGTCAACGTTAAACCGGCAGCGCTGAAACATTTCAGCCGCGACACAAGAATCAACCGGTTAAACCAGGAGTTAAAACCATGAAGACGCTTTTCGCCGCTCTCGCTTCCGCTCTGCTCGTGTCGACCGCTTTCGCTCAAACGGCCGCACCGTCCAGCACGCAAACTGCGCAGCCCGCGCAAACGCAACCCGCCGGCCAGGCGAATCTGAAGGCGAGCACCGCCGTGCAAACCGGCGCGACAGATGAAAGCGCAGCGGCAACGAAAGCGCCGGCCAAAGCCACGCCCAAAGCGCATGTGAAGAAGACCTCCGCGCATCACACGGCGAAAGCCCACAAGACCACCAAGAAAGCCGCAGCAGACACGAGCGCAGCGAAGACTAAAACGGAGAGCACGAAAGAGGCCAGCAATGCCCCGGCAAAAGCCGACGGCGCTAAAACCGACACGACAAAAACGCAATAACACGTGATCGGTTTCGGCACGCACCGGCCAGGCATGTGCAGGTAATCGAAGCCGAACTGTGCCGTTCAGGGAGGGCGAGTCATATGACTCGCCTTTTTTTATGCGCGTTCGAGCTGCGAGTGCTCGCACAGCGAGCGAACCGGCATAGCGCCCGCATGATTTTTTCAGCGGACGCCTCAATTTTTGCACTGCGTTTACCTGCGGAAGTCTAATCTCGAACTGTCTTGATCAACCATGGCGTCGACGAACGCCGCATGACATGGCTCTCACACAAACAATTCGTAGCTTCGCCGCGCAGCCCTTCAACGAGGCACGCGTTCAACGCAACAACGTCATTCCCTTTCCCGCGGCTCGCGTTCGCTTCCAGGTGACCCTGCCTCACCGTTCAGGCGAACTGCCCGGCACCCAACTTCGCGTCCTGCTTCATTCTCCGCTCGGTGTCTACGTCGTCGCCACTGAGGCCATGCGCGAGGAAATTCGCGTTCAACTCGACATCGCCTTCGACGACCTCGACTTCACACTGCACACGCTGATCTCGACGCTTCCCGCCGCGATGATCGGACCTTTGAAGCGCCGCAGCGCGGCCGCAAAGGTGCGCTGATCATGTTTTCAGGTATCTGGTTGCCTATCGTCACGCCGCTGCGTAACGGCGAAGTCGATATCGACGCATTGCAGCGTCTCGCCGACTACTACTTGCGCACCGGGATCGCCGGCATTGTCGCGCTGAGCACCACCGGCGAAGCCGCGTTGTTACAAGACGCCGAGCGTCTGACGGTATTGCAGGCCTTAAGCGAAGTAGTCCGCTCCCGTCTGCCGATGCTAATCGGCGTCGGCGGCTCGAATACGCGCGACGTCCTGCACGATATTCAGCGCTACGAGCGCTGGGATTGCGCGGGCTATCTGGTCTCCGCGCCGTCCTACGTGTGCCCGGATCAAGCGGGCGTGCAGTGGCACTTCGAGCAGGCCGCGGGCGCGACCGAGCGCCCGATCGTGCTGTACAACGTGCCGCACCGGACCGGCGTGACGATCGCGCCGGATAGCGTCGCGCGACTCATCGAGTGCGGCAACATCGTCGCGATCAAGGAGTGCGTGAAGGAGCATTTCAGCAGGTTGAGCACGCTGCCGATCAACGTCCTGTGCGGCACCGACGAAGCCTTGGACGACTGTCTGCATCACGGCGGAACAGGTGGCATTCTGGCGAGCGCGCATGTCTGCGCCGACCTGCTGGTCGCGTTTCAGGATCTGCTGCGGGCCGAGCGCGACGTGGACGCGCGCAATCTGTTCGCGAGTTTGCTGCCGGTCTTACGGCTCCTGTTCGCCGCGCCCAATCCGTCCGCCATCAAAGCGATGCTCGCCTTCGACCATTCGCTCAGCGACGAAACACGCATGCCGATCTCGCGTGCATCGGCGCAACTTGTCGAGCGTCTGAGCACCGCGCGCGACCGGCTACAGGATCTGCGCGCCGAATTTGCCGGAGTGGTGAACTAGCCGGTTCGCAGTTCCATCTCTCCACCGCGCCGCGAATGAGTCGTTCATTCGCGGCGCAGGCTTGCGTCGAAACGCTGCATACGCAATACCACGCGCCGCGCATAGCCGCGGCCTCCGCCGCTGTAGCGCAGCAAGGCGGCGTCGAGATCGCCACCGCTTTCGTCGAGGTAGCGGCGCAGGATGGTCGAACCGATCCGCACGTTGATGGCCGGATCGGATAGATCGACCGCGCCTGCAATCAATTGCGGGTGAGCCGCAGGCAGGATTTGCATGAGTCCTCGCGCGCCCGCGACGCTGACCGCATAGCGATCGAAGCTCGACTCGACCGCCATCACGGCAAGCAGCAGGATGGGGGAAATGGCGTGGCGGTCCGCTTCGGCGAGCACTGCGCGGGCAATCTTCAACGACTCTGTCGGCGCCACACGAAACTGTGCGCGCAACATGGCGGTGATATCGCCCAGAGTCGGCAAACTGGCTTCCAGCGTGGCATCGCTCGCGAGGATCGGAGCAGCGGATGCAGTCGGCTGCGCATCGGCAGCGGTATCGGCGCCGGCGGCATGCGCGGCATTAGCCAACGTGAAGACGATCGCTGCAAGCATGCTCGTCAAGCGGCGTACCGCGTAACGGTCGGCCTTTCGTTGTCGTGACACACCTTGCAGAGCGCTAACCCCATGCATATTTTCGCTTCCTGACCCGGATGCCTCGACCTTACCGGGCTGGATATAGCGAATCGCAATAGAAATAGGCGCGCGCCGTAAAATGCTTATAAAGATGCGTCGGCGTTTGGTCGGCGTTTGGTCGGCGTGTCGTCTATCGCGCAGGGCGCAAGCAGGCGAGAACAAACGCTCAGCCGTCAATCCGCAGGCAGATTCAGCTCCGCCAGAACACCCAGCTTCTGCACGTCGGTAATTTCGATTTCCGCATAACCGAGCTTCAGCGCGCCTTGCGTTTCGAATTGCTTCAATACCTGGTTGATGGTTTGCCGGGACAGCGCCAGCATCATCGCGAGATCTTCTTGCGGGACTTTGAGCACGCGCCGCAATGCGCCGGGCTCGCCGTAGCCGCCGGCCATCAATAACAGACGGCGCGCCACGCGCTGCGCGGCGGGCAGCAACGCGGCCTCTTCTATCGCGTCGAAGGCAAGCCGCAGCTTTTGTGTCAACAGCAAGCCGAACATATGCCAATAAGCGGGCGAGCGTGCGAGCAGCGTGGCAAGCGCGGCGCGTGGTACATGAAACAGCACGGAATCGCGCTCGGCATACGCATCGTGAGTTCGCGGCCGACTGTCGAACAGCGCGATCTCGCCGAACCAGTTCACCGGCTCGATAACGGCGAGCAAGGCTTCCTTGCCCGCCGAACTCGCCGCACCGATTCTCACGAGCCCGTCGAGCACGCAATAGAGGCCGTCGTCGGTATCGCCGCGAGTGAAGAGCCGCTGACCGCCGGCGAGGTGCTCGACACGCCCTGCGTCGACCAACTGCGCCCGCATGGGAGCCGGCGCCGAGCGAAACCACGCGCTGCGCTCGAGCAGCGCGACCAGCTCATTCGATGGAAAAATCGCAGTCATAGAACGGCTTCCGTGGCCGATTGTCGGCTACCCGATGGTTTCAAATTCCGCTGCCCGCGATTATGCTGACTTTAACCAGGGAGCGGGATCCATGAGAACGCTGACGCAACAGTTGACGCAATACGCGGCCTACCATCGTGACCGGCGCAACATCGCCACGCATTTCATCGGCATTCCGATGATTGTGCTTGCGTTGGCCGTGTTGTTGAGCCGGCCCGCTTTTGCGATCGGCGCGCTGCCGCTGACGTTATCGCCGGCATGGGTATTGTTCATCGCGGCAACGCTCTACTACCTCGTGCTCGACGTGCCGCTCGGCCTGCTGATGGCGCTCGTATCCGCACTGTGCGTCGCGTTTGGTCGCTGGAGCGCGGCGCAAGCCACGCTGACGTGGCTCGTGATCGGCGTCGGGCTTTTTCTGGTCGGTTGGGTGTTTCAGTTCATCGGCCATGTCGCCTACGAGCATCGCAAGCCGGCCTTTGTCGACGATGTGATCGGGCTGCTGATCGGACCGCTGTTCGTTCTCGCGGAAGCGTTGTTCGGCTTCGGCTGGCGGCCCGCGCTACGCGAATCGATCGAGGCGCAAGTCGGCCCGACGCGCATCAATGCGGACCGTACGGCGGCACATCACTAAAGCGCGCCGCCGGATTCGTGGACTGCATGCTCGATGCGGATCGTCCGGCTCAGCCAGGCGCGAAGCGAACGAGGCGCACGCTATGCAATGCCGTCAACGCAACCGCGACCCAGATAGGAACGTAGGTGGCCAACTGTGCGGCGCTGGGCGTTTCGCCAAGCAACGTGATCGAGACCAGCACGAGCAGCACCGGTTCGACATAGCCGAGAATGCCGAACAACGCGACCGGCAACAGGCGGCTCGCCTTCAGATACGAAGCCAGCGCAATGGTGCTCAGCGCGCCGAGACCGGGCAACAAGAGACACCACATCCCGAGGCGTCCGGAGATCAGCGTCAGCGAAGCGCTGCTCAACACCTGAACGACCGCCACGGGCAACAACAGCGCCATCTCCACGGTGAACATGGCAAGCGAATCCTGATTGATTTTGCGGCGCAACACGAAATACGGCGGATAGCCTATCGCGACCAGCAAGGTCGGCCACGAGAAGGCGCCCGTCACCCACAGTTCATGGCCGACGCCCACCGCTGCGCACACCACCGCCAGCCACTGCAAACCATCCAGCCGCTCGTGATAATGAAAGCGCCCAACAAGCACCATCACCAGCGGCAACAGGAAATATCCGAGCGACACTTCGAGCATCCGGCCATGCAGCGGCGCCCATAGAAACACCCACAGTTGCGCGCCGAGCAACGCCGCGCTCACGATCATCGCCACGCCGAGTGCCGGCTCCGTCACCATGCGGTAAAGAAGCTGCCGCAGAATCGGCAGACGCTTGCGCAAAGCGACCAGCAATAGCGCGCCGGGCACGGTCCATACAATGCGCCACGCGAAAATATCGAGGCCGCTCAGCGGCGCGAGCAGTGTTGCGTAAGCGGAGAGTAATGCGAACATGGTTGACGCGCAGACCGACAACGCGATACCGCGCTTTGGGTCATACTGGTTCATCGGGCGCTCCATCGTGTGGGCGCTTCGGCGCTCGCCGCGGATAAACGTATGTGCGCGAATAGCTGGGATTGCAGCGCAGCATCTGGCCGCGCGGCGTTTGTCGGTGTCATTGGAACTGAAGTCTCACAAGCGGGCAGCGCGAAACAGGCACTGCGTTTTTTATCTTTTAATACGACGCAAGCCGGCATTCTAGACGGGTATCTGTTTGGAGATCGGCCAGCTTCTGTCGGCAGGCTGCAATTATTCCGTGCGCATTGCGCGTCGGTGCACTAGAACATAACTTCACGCGCGGCTGGAACAGCCGGGCTTTTTCACCGGCAACATCGCTCGCGATCCCGCGCAAAGCGGCTCAAGCGCGAAACTTGCTAAGAAGTCTTGCGACGTTGTTGCAGCGTCGTTGGCAATGCCCCGCAGAACGTCCTTTCGGGGACAGCATACGCAGCAGCCATTAGCCGGGCCGGCAGTGGCAGTCTCACGGACCATGCCCGCCCTTCCCCTCCACGGCACGCCTGAACTCGCGTCTCACCACGCGTGCCGCCGCCCCCGGCAACAGCATCCCTCATCGAATGTGATTCATCGAATGTGACTACTGGAGACAGCATGACGCAGCCAGCCCTATCGCACGACGCATCACCCGACCTACGCTCCGCCTTCGCCGCCGACGTTCGCGCAGGCCTCACCCACACGCCTCAGAAAGAGTTGCCGTCGAAGTATCTGTACGACGAAGTGGGCTCCGCACTGTTCGAAGTGATTACCGTGTTGCCGGAATACGGCGTGACCCGCGCCGAAGAACGTCTGCTCGCGAAGCACGCGGCCGACATCGTCGCGCATCTGCCGCATGACGTGACCGTCGCCGAACTCGGCAGCGGAAGCGGCCGTAAAACACGGCGCATTCTGGAAGCGCTGTGTAAAAAGCGCCCTACTTCTTACTGCCCGATTGAAATTTCGCGCAGTGCATTGCAGTTGTGCAGGCGCGAACTAGGCGACATCGAGCGTATTTCGATCGTCGGCTATGAACGGGACTATCTGGCAGGTCTCGCCGAAGTGAGCAAACAACGCGCGGCGGACGAACGGTTACTCGTACTGTTTCTTGGCAGTACGATCGGTAATTTCGGCAGACTCGCGGCGACGCGTTTCCTGCGCGACATCCGCAACATGCTCGCGCCCGGCGATGCGTTGCTGCTCGGTACAGATCTGATCAAGCCGAGGCCCGTATTGGTCGCCGCCTACGACGACTCGATCGGCGTGACCGCATCGTTCAATCTGAACCTGCTCGCGCGGATCAATCGCGAACTCGACGGTGACTTTCCGCTCGACGCGTTCGAGCACGTCGCGCGCTTCAACCCGGACGCGCGCAGCATCGAAATGCACCTGCGTGCGAAGCGCGATATCACCGCGCACGTGGGCGCGGCGCAATTGACGGTATCGCTCAAAGCGGGCGAAACGATCTGGACCGAGAGCAGCCACAAATATCGCGCGGAAGAAATGCCCGCGATTGCAGACGACGCCGGCTTCGTCTGCAGCCATCAATGGGTCGAAGAAGAATGGGGCTTTGCGGAGAGCCTGCTCGTGGCGCGTTGAACGTGGGGTGAGCGAGCCTCGAACGTGCGGTGACCGTGGCGGCGCCGCCGAATGACTCGAGCGGCTTAAGTAGCCGCGCAAAAACGGCAAGGCGTCGCGCCATCGGCATGATGGCGCGACGCCTTTTGCTTTGCGTGGAACGCCGCTCAGTGCTGTTCGAAACGCTCGTAGCGCTTTTCGGTGGAGCGTTCTTCGCCGCTCACCTCGGTCACGCGCGCCGCCGGCGGCCCGTGACGCAGCCACGACAGCATGCGGTCGACCTGGTTGGCCGAGCCCTGCAACATGGCTTCGACGGAACCGTCGTCGAGATTCGCCACCCATCCTTTGATTCCAAGCGCGTGGGCCTGCCGCACGGTCGCGTGGCGAAAACCGACGCCCTGCACGGTGCCGCGTACGCGTACATAGTAAGTTTCGATCCGCTGATCCAGATCCGGGGCCATGCCGTCTTCTCCTCTGTCAACCGGAGTGAGCGCTTCAGCTCCCATGCAAAGCACTGACTCCGATCCGATGCACACATTCTTTCAAGCCGGCATTCTAGTCGCGTCGCGGCGAGCTTGCTCGGCAATGCGCGCGTCCCGCCGACCCGTTTGAGGCCGTTCGCGCGACATGCAACACGCGCGCCACGTACAATCCGTCGACTGTCACGCAGGAAATGGAAACAGAATGACCGAACAGAATCGCGATCTCGTGCTCGTGACCGGCGCCTCCGGCTTCGTTGGCTCGTCGGTGGCGCGCATCGCGCAACAGAAAGGTTTCAAGGTGCGCGTGCTGGTGCGCGCGACCAGTCCGCGTCAGAACGTCGAGTCGCTGGACGCGGAAATCGTGGTGGGCGACATGCGCGACGAAGCGTCGATGCGCAACGCACTGCGCGGCGTGCGCTATCTGCTGCATGTGGCCGCCGACTATCGCCTATGGGCGCCGGACCCGAGCGAGATCGAGCGCTCGAACCTGGAAGGCACCGAGGCGACCATGCGCGCGGCGCTGAAGGAAGGTGTCGAGCGGATTGTCTACACGAGCAGTGTGGCGACGCTGAAAGTGACCAGTTCCGGCCAGTCCGCCGATGAGACCTCGCCGCTCAAAGCCGACCAGGCTATCGGCGTCTACAAGCGCAGCAAGGTGCTCGCCGAACGCGCGGTGGAACGAATGATCGCCGAAGACGGTTTGCCCGCGGTGATCGTCAATCCGTCCACGCCGATCGGTCCGCGCGACGTCAAACCGACGCCGACCGGACGCATCATCGTGGAAGCGGCGCTCGGCAAGATTCCCGCGTTCGTCGACACAGGACTTAACCTCGTCCACGTGGACGATGTCGCGGCCGGCCATTTCCTCGCGCTTGAACGCGGCAAGATCGGCGAGCGCTATATTCTCGGCGGCGAAAATCTGCCCCTTCAACAGATGCTCGCGGATATCGCGGCGCTGACCGGCCGCAAAGCGCCGACGCTCAGCCTGCCGCGCTGGCCGCTTTATCCGCTGGCCATGGGCGCTGAGGCAGTCGCCAAGATCACGAAACGCGAACCGTTCGTGACCGTCGACGGCTTGAAAATGTCGAAGAACAAGATGTATTTCACATCGGCGAAAGCGGAGCGCGAACTCGGCTACCGTGCCCGGCCCTATCGCGAGGGTCTGGGCGATGCCCTCGACTGGTTCCGGCAAGCCGGCTATCTGAAGGCCTGAGTGTGCCTGAACACGCGGCCCGCGCCGGGCCATCCGGCGCGGTCGCAAGCATTTTGTTACAACGTCACCGTGTTAGCGAAAGGTAAAAGCCTACGCGCAGCAGGTAAAATCGTGGGTCTTACCAGAGAAACCTCGCATGAATCTTCACGAACAGCTCGGCGCGCTGGAAGTGGGCGTCGATCAGCTCATTCAGGCTGTCGTGGCCCCGCAGGCCGAAAACATTCCCGAGACACCCGCAGACACCACTGCGCCGCAGGCGCCGGTGGAGCCGGTCGCGTCCGAATCCAGGGCTGAAGCGGTTGCGGCCGACACTGAGGCGGCCGTAGTCGAAGACAAGGCGCCGGCCCCGCAGGTTCAGCCCACGCTCGAAATCAATCGCCCCGCGCAGAACGAGATCACCATGACGATCGGCGGCCAGACGGTCGCGCTGCGCGCGGAGCAGATCGGCCAACTGATCGAGGAGTTGTCGAACGCGCGTGCTTCAATGACGCCGGAACCGCCGCCGGGTATTCCGCCAGGCTGGCGCTTCGTGTCCACGAAGAATCCGGTCATGGCAGTGCAGAAGCAGTCGAACGGCGACCGTCTGCTGGTCATGCGCCATACCGGGCACGGCTGGGTTCCGTTCACGTTTTCGCCGGACATGGTGATCCAGCTCTACATGATGCTCACCAAGGGCTGATGCAAAAAAAGCGGCGCCCGAGAGCGCCGCTTTTGCATTCCACCTGCGTCTGACCGCTGTTTCAGCGCTCCTGCACCGGCGCCTGAACACGCGCCTTCCACTGCCCACCCTTGCCACGCCAGTAGCGCACCGCCGACGCGAACGTCGCGCCGACATAGAACAACGCGACCAGCGGCAAAAACGGCGCCCACAGCGGCGAGCGGCGATAGTAGCTGAGCATCGGCGCATAAGCGCAGCACATGGCCGCCCATGCGAGCCACGCGGGCCAGCCCGTCGGGCCGAGGACCAGTGCGGCTACCGGCGGCATCAGGTAAATGATCGTCATGCCGACCAGCGTGCCTGCCAGCAGCAACGGCGAGTAATGCAGTTGAGTGAAGGCCGTGCGCGCGATCATGTTCCAGATCTCACGCCAGTTGTCGTACGGACGCAGCGACACGCTGCGCGCCGCCACGTCCAGCCGGATCGGATGACGCCCCGTGCCGCGATGCTTGATGCGCGCGGCGAGGCTGCAGTCGTCGATCAGCTCGGCGCGGATCGACTCGATGCCGCCCGCTTCTTCCAACGCGCTCCGGCGCACCAGCATGCAGCCGCCCGCGGCCGCAGCCGTACGATTGCGCGGGTTGTTGACCCATGAGAACGGATACAGCTTGGCAAAGAAGAAGACGAAAGCGGGAATCAGCGCCTTTTCCCAGAACGAATCGCAGCGCAGGCGCACCATCAGCGAGACGAGGTCGCGCTGTTCCGCGTCAGCACGTGCGACGAGTTGCGCGACCGCGTCGGCGGGATGGCCGATGTCGGCGTCGGTAAGCAAAAGAAAGTCCGCGGGCAAGCCGAGCGTGCGCACCGCCTCGATGCCTTGCGACTGCGCCCACACCTTGCCGGACCAGCCCGGCGGCAGCGGCTTCGCGCTCAGCACGGTCAGGCGATCCGGGCACTGCAACTGCAACGCGGCCGCGCGAGCTGCATCGGCGGTGCCGTCGTTGCTGTGGTCGTCCACGACGATCACGTGGAATTCGCCCGGATAGTCCTGCTGAAGCAGGGTGGTGACCGCTTCGGCGATCACGTCGACTTCATTGCGGGCCGGCACCACGGCGGCGACCGCCGGCCACGAAGCGCGCGGCGCGATGTTAAGCGGCGCGGCGGGACGCGCGCGCCAGAAACCGCCGCGTGCGAACAGCAACACGCACCAGATCAGCAGGGAAAGACACGAAAGAAGAAACAGAACCACCGCCATTAAACATTACCCTCGATTGAACGCGCTGCCACACCGACACGCCGCGACAGCCACATCACCACAGTGCGGGCTGCGACAACGCACCAGTCAAATGTATTGAGCACCGGCGGCTCGCGAAACACGTCGTAGCCCGCCGTCTCGATTTTGTCGAGAAAGCGCAGCCCGCCATGAACGGCCCCGCATAACTCGATTCCCAGACGCCCGGGAATGCGCAACGCGAGCGGCGCGCCGCGCACCAGCATGTCCCGGACGAAAGACACTTCGTGCGCCATGAGCGCCCGCCAGTCCTGATCGGCAACCCCGTTGGCGATGTGCGCCTCACTCACGTTGAAGCGCCGCAGGTCCGCCAGCGGCAGATACACGCGGTCCTTTTTCCAGTCGGCGGAGACGTCGAGCCAGAAGCTGATCAATTGCGACGCCGTGCAGATCGCGTCGGCGTCGGCGAGGTTTTCCGGCGTGGCCGCGCCGATCAGATGCAGCATCAGATGCCCGAGCGGGTTCGCCGAGTGGCGGCAATAATCCAGCAGCGCGGCCCGGTCGGCGTACCGGTTGGTGTCGATGTCCTGAGCGCACGCTTGGAGCAGATCGTAGAACGGCGCGAGCGGTAGTTTATACTGCGCCACAACACCGGCCAGCTTGCCGAACAGCAGTGGATGAACCGGCGCCGCGCGCCGCTGTGCGACCGCGTCGAGACCGGCGCGGAAGTCGGCGAGACGGGCGTGCCGTTCGGCCGCGCTCCAGTCGCCTTCGTCGGCAATGTCGCCCGCCGTGCGGACCACCTGATAGATGATTCCGATAGGCGTGCGCAGCGCTTTTGGCAGCAACACGCTCGCGACCGGAATATCTTCGTATTGATCGACGTCCATCCAGCGAGCCTCGAAACCCTTTTGTAATGTGGGCGCCGGGGCGCCGCAGGACTACGTAGTTTAAGGGTTCCGTTAAACCGCTGCAGCGTGTAATGATTGCCGCATCCGCACTGGCATGGGCCGGCTTGCGGCTTCAACCGTGGGTCCGCCGCTGCGGCGGCCGCCCAACACCGGCCGGGCGCCGCCAAAGCAAAGCCGGCCTGATAGCGTTAGAATGCGCGTTTGGTTTTGCTGTACCGGCAAGCGCCGGGCTCAAGACGTCAACTAAATTAGATGATCGCGGCGATAAAGTCAGATTTACCGACTTCTTCGAACCCGCGTCAGTCGGAGTTCGCCAACTTATGCGAGTCATCCTTGCTCAACCCCGCGGCTTTTGTGCGGGCGTTGTACGTGCAATCGAGATCGTCGATCGCGCGTTACAACAACACGGCGCACCCGTGTATGTCCGCCACGAGATCGTTCACAATCGTCACGTGGTCGACAATCTTCGCCAGAAAGGCGCGCGCTTCGTCGAAGAGCTCGACGAAGTGCCGCAAGGCGCCGTGGCGATTTTCAGCGCCCACGGCGTTGCCCAAACCGTCGAGCGTGACGCCGAAGCGCGCGGTCTCGACGTGCTCGACGCAACCTGCCCGCTGGTCACCAAAGTGCATGTGCAGGGTCGCCAATATGTCGGCGCCGGCCGCACGCTGATTCTGATCGGCCACGCCGGTCATCCGGAAGTGGAAGGCACGATCGGCCAGATTCCGGGCAAAGTGCTGCTGGTGCAGAGCGAGGCCGAGGTCGAAACGCTGGACCTGCCGCTCGATACGCCGCTCGCCTATGTCACGCAAACCACGCTGTCGGTGGACGATACGCGTGGCATCATCGACGCCCTGATGAACCGTTTCTCCGACATCGTCGGTCCGGATACGCGCGACATCTGCTATGCCACCCAAAACCGCCAGGCGGCGGTGCGCGAGTTGAGCAAAGAGGTGGAGGTGCTGCTGGTGGTGGGCGCAACCAATAGTTCGAACTCGAACCGGCTGCGCGAGATCGGCAGCGAAAGCGGCGTGGCGAGTTATCTCGTCGCCGACGGTTCGGAAGTGAAGCCGGAATGGTTTGCGAACGTGCAGACCGTCGGCATCACGGCCGGTGCTTCGGCGCCGGAAGAGATGGTGAAGAACGTAATCGATGCGCTGAGCGCATTGGGGCCTGTCGATGTCACGACGATGGCGGGCCGTGAAGAGAAAGTCGAATTCAAGTTGCCATCGAAACTGATGCAACCACTCGCCGCACGCGAAGTTTAAGGAGGACCTTTTGTCTATTCCGCTGCTACAGAAAGTCCGGGTCGGCGCATACATCATGCGTCAGCATCTCTCCGGCAATAAACGCTATCCGCTCGCCCTGATGCTGGAGCCCCTGTTCCGCTGCAACCTCGCCTGCAATGGCTGCGGCAAGATCGACTATCCGGATCCCATCCTGAATCAGCGCCTGTCGCTGGAAGAATGCCTCGGCGCCGTCGACGAGTGCGGCGCACCGGTGGTGTCGATCGCAGGCGGCGAACCGCTGCTGCACAAGGAAATGCCGCAGATCGTGAAGGGCATCATCGCGCGCAAGAAGTTCGTGTACCTGTGCACGAACGCGCTGCTGATGGAAAAGAAGATGGACGACTACGAGCCGAATCCGTACTTCGTGTGGTCGGTTCACCTCGACGGCGATCAGCAGGCGCACGATCACTCGGTGTCGCAGGAAGGCGTGTACGACAAGGCTGTCGCCGCCATCAAGGAAGCAAAGCGCCGTGGTTTCCGCGTGAACATCAACTGCACGTTGTTCAACGACGCCGTGCCGGAACGGGTTGCCGCATTCTTCGACACGCTGGGCCCGATGGGCGTGGACGGTATCACCGTCTCGCCGGGTTACGCGTATGAGCGCGCGCCGGATCAGCAGCACTTCCTGAACCGCGACAAGACCAAGCAACTGTTCCGCGAGATTTTCAAGCGCGGCAACAATGGCAAGAACTGGTCGTTCAGCCAGTCGGGCATGTTCCTCGACTTCCTGGCCGGCAATCAGACGTACGAGTGCACGCCGTGGGGCAACCCGGCACGTACCGTGTTCGGCTGGCAAAAGCCGTGCTATCTGGTCGGCGAAGGTTACGTAAAGACCTTCAAGGAACTGATGGAAACCACGGAGTGGGAAAAATACGGCACGGGCAACTACGAGAAGTGCGCTGACTGCATGGTTCACTGCGGTTTCGAAGCGACCGCCGTGATGGATACGGTGGCGCATCCGCTGAAGGCGCTGAAGGTCAGCCTGCGCGGACCGAAGACGTCGGGCGCTTTCACGAAGGATATTCCTCTGGATAAGCAACGTCCGGCCGAGTATGTCTTCTCCCGCCATGTCGAGATCAAGCTGGAAGAGATCAAGGTTTCCGGCAAGGGCAAGAAAGTGCAGACGGCTACAGCAGCACACTAAGCGGCCGGTGGCGGCAGTTTCGCGCCACCTGTGATCGCGAATTCAAAAAAAAAGCGCGGTGGTTTGATAGCCACCGCGCTTTTTTTACGCCCATACCGCTTGCCTTGTGCCTCTTACCTCGTGCGTCATGCCTCACGAGGCAATCAACCGTTACCCCGCGCTGCGCGCGTTGTGCGCGGTCAGAAACTTGATCAGCCCGTCTATGCCGCCTTTGGCAATCTGATCGGCGAACTGCGTCTGGTACACCTGGATCAGCCAGGCGCCCATCATATTGATGTCGTAGACCTTCCAGCCAGCGGGATCTTTGGTCATGCGATAGTCGATCGCGTCGTCGCCGCCATTGCTGAGCACGTGCGATTGCACAACAACGTCTTTGGCTCCCGCCGGCACGGTGATCGGCAAGAAATTGAACTTCACGTCCTGATCACGCAGTTGCGAGAGCGACGCAGCATAAGTGCGCGTGAGCAGCAGCGTAAACTGCTCGTAGAGTTGCTTCTGCTGTTCGGGCGTCGCGGTGCTCCACGCCTTGCCCACCGCGATGCGCGTGGTGCGTTGAAAGTCGGTGGCCGGCAGGAAGCGCGACTGGACGAGTTGGGTGATCTTCCCCATGTCGCCGCCGCGCGCTTGCGGGTCAGCCTTCATGGCGGCCACCGTGCCCTCGACGGCACTTTTTACTACCGCATCGGGTGCGCTTTGCGCATAGGCCGCGGTGGAGACGACGGCCGCGGCCAGAAAAGCAGACAGATAACGTTTCATACGCTCGACAGAACCTGAAAGAAGAAAGCGCCGCCGGGCTCGCGAGCACGCGGCGTAAGCAGGATAGACCAGTATACCGACATTGCGTTCCCGCCCCAAAGCACCCGCCGGGAGCCGTACTTGCTAGCGAACACGAGCCTGATCGCTCCGGCTCTGTATACTTGTGCACTTTCGTCAAAAACAACACCCGTGATAAGGCCAAGTTCGCCTACATGCTGAAGTCATCTATTGTCCGTCTCGTCGCCTATTCAGTGCGTCATCCGCTGCGGATCGTCGCGGTGTCGTTCGTGCTCGCCGTTTTGAGCGGCTTCTACGTTGCTCATAACTTCAAGATCAACACGGACATCAGCCGTCTCATCGAGACCGACAAGGAATGGTCGGCGCTCGACCACGCCATGGACAAGGCCTTTCCCGATCGCGGCGAAACCGTGCTGGTGGTCGTCGAAGCGCGCGCGCCGGAATTCGCCGACGCCGCCGCGCAGGCTCTGACCGCCGCGCTCAAGGCCGATTCCAAGGAGTTCGTGGCGGTTTCGCAGCCGGCCGGCGGCGCTTTCTTCGAACATAACGGCCTGCTGTTTCCGTCAACCGACGAGGTGATGTCGACCACCTCGCAACTCGTCCAGTCGCGCCCGCTGGTCAACGCCCTCGCGCACGATCCGAGCCTGACCGGCCTCGCCGGCACGCTCACCACGAGCCTGTTGCTGCCGCTTCAGATCGGTCAGGTAAAGCTCGGCGACATGAGCCATCTGCTGACGCAAAGCGCGACCACGCTCGACCGTGTGCTGGCCGGCCAGCCGGCCGCCTTCTCGTGGCGCGCGCTGGTCGACAAGAGCGCGGCCACCGATCCGGCGCGCGCCTTCGTGGTGGTGCAACCGGTCGTGAATTACGACGCACTGGAGCCGGGCGCAAGGGCGTCGAAGTCGATCCGCGACACCGCCGCCGCGCTGCACCTCGACGCGCGCTACGGCGCTACGGTTCGTCTGACCGGCGAACAGCCGCTCGCTGACGAAGAATTCGCTTCGGTCCAGGACGGCGCGGTGCTCAACGGCATCGGCACCTTTATCGTCGTGCTGATCATTTTGTGGCTGGCGCTGCGCTCGGGCCGCATGATCATCGCCGTGTTCATCACGCTGTTCGTCGGGCTTGCCATTACCGCGGCGCTCGGCCTGCTGATGGTCGGCGCGCTCAATATGATTTCGGTCGCCTTCATGGTGCTGTTCGTCGGGCTCGGCGTCGATTTCGGTGTGCAGTTCGGCGTCAAGTATCGCGAGGAACGGAATCGCGACGACCGCCTGTCCGCCGCCCTCATGCATACGTCCCACAGCATTGGCGTGCCGCTCACGCTCGCGGCGGTGGCCGTTGCGCTGAGCTTCTTCTCGTTCCTGCCGACGGCTTACCGCGGCGTGTCCGAGTTGGGCGAAATCGCGGGCGTCGGCATGTTCGTCGCGTACTTCACCAACATGACGCTGCTGCCGGCGCTGCTGAAGCTCTTCAATCCGCCGGGCGAAGCCGCTTCGCCGGGCTTCAAGCAGCTCGCGCCCGTCGACGATTTCCTCGATCGCCATCGCAAGCCTGTGCTGATCGGCACGCTGATCGTCGTGATCGGCGCCACGCCGTTGCTTACGCATTTGCGCTTCGACTTCAATCCGCTTCATCTGAAGGATCCGCATACCGAATCGTTGGCGACGCTGTTGTCGCTGAAGGATTCCCCGGAAGCCGCGGTCAACAACGTGCATGTGCTGGCGCCCTCGCTCGCCGACGCCGACCGCATGGCCACGCGTCTGCGCGCGTTGCCGGAAGTGGGCCGCGTCAACACGCTCGACACCTTCGTTCCCGCCGACCAGCAGCAGAAGCTGATGCTGATTGCGAGCGCCGCGCAGCAACTGTTGCCCGCGCTGCAGCAACAGCCCGCGCAGCAGGCAACGGACGCGGTGCGCGTCGCCGCGCTCAAGCGCGCGTCGAACCAGCTCTCGCTCGCCGCCGACGATCACCCAGGCCCAGGCGCCGCCGAAGCCAAGCATCTATCGGCCACACTACAGAAGCTGGCCGCCGCCGATGCCGCCACGCGCGACCGCGCCGAAACCGCGATGTCCGGTACGCTGCGCATCGCGCTGAGCCAACTGGCCAACTTGCTGCAGCCAACTGAAATCACCCGCGAGAACCTGCCCAAGGAAATCTCCGCAGGCTGGGTATCCAAGGACGGCCGCGCGCTCGTCGACATCTCACCGAAGGTGAAGCCCGGCACCGATCCGAACGACGACGCCATGCTCGCCCGCTTCGCCCATGCGGTGAAGAAGGCGGAGCCAGGCGCGATCGGCGGGCCGATTTCGATCCTCCATTCGGCCGACACCATCATCAAGGCGTTTCTGCAGGCCGCCGCCTACGCGCTCGTGTCGATTGCGATCCTGCTGTGGATCGCACTGCGGCGCGTCAGCGACATGTTGCGCACGCTGGTGCCGCTGCTGGTCTCTGCGCTCGTGACGCTCGAACTGTGCGTGGTATTCGGCATGCCGCTGAACTTCGCGAATATCATCGCGCTGCCGCTGATGCTCGGGGTCGGCGTGGCATTCAAGATTTACTTCGTGATGGCGTGGCGCCATGGTCAAACCAGCCTGCTGCAGTCGAGCCTGACGCACGCCGTGCTATTCAGCGCGGCGACCACGGCAACGGCATTCGGCAGCCTGTGGCTGTCGCACCATCCGGGTACATCGAGCATGGGGCGCCTGTTGGCGCTCTCGTTGTTCTGCACGTTAATCGGCGCAGTGGTTTTTCAACCCGTGCTGATGGGTAAGCCGCGCGCACGTCGCGCGAAGCAAAAAGGAATATAAGCATGAAGCTGCGTAACGCCGCGCTGGCACTCGTCGCCACCGGTTTGATTTCAGGCTGCGCCACCGGCCCCGACCGCAAACCCGGCGACCCGTTCGAACCGGTGAACCGCGCGGTATTCAGTTTCAACGATGGCCTGGACCGCTACGTCGCCGTTCCGGTGGCGAAGGGGTATCAGAAGGTGACGCCGCAGCCGTTGCGCACGGCGGTGAGCAACTTCTTCTCGAATCTGGGCGATCTGACCAACGCGGCTAACGCGCTGCTGCAATTGAAGATCACCGACGCGACCGAGGACATCGTCCGTTTCGCGTTCAACTCGACCTTCGGTCTGGGTGGCCTGCTCGATTGGGCGACGCCTGCCGGCCTGCCCAAGCACCATCAGGATTTCGGGCTGACGCTCGGTCACTGGGGTATTCCGTCGGGCCCGTATCTGGTCCTGCCGCTGTTCGGCCCAAGCTCGGTGCGTGACAGCATGGGGCTGATCGTCGACGTGAAGTTCAACCCGCTGAACTACATGGAGCCGGCGGTGCGCAATCCGCTGTACTTGCTGCAGTTCGTGAGCGTGCGTTCCGACCTGCTGGGCGCGTCGGACCTGCTGCAACAGGCCGCGCTGGACAAGTACTCGTTCGTGCGCGACGCCTACACGCAGCAACGCCGTTCGCGTCTGCGCGGCACGAGCGACAACGGCGCGCCGCTGCCGAACTATGACGATCAGGGGGATTCCGGTGCTTCGTCGGTGCCCGCCGCCGGCGCGCCGGCGGCAGGTGCCCTGCCGAATTACGCCGATCCGGGCGACGCCGCGGAAGCGCCGAACGCAGCCTCAGGCGCCGCCACCGGCGCCCCGGCGGGCGTGCCCAACTACTCCGATCCGGGCGACACGCCTGCGAGCGGCGCAGCAGGCTCCACGCCGAGCGCACCGGCCGCCGCACCTTCCGCCGCACCTTCCGCCGCACCCACCGGCGCTTCAGACACGGCCGCGCCGACGCCGCCCGCCGCGCCGCCGGCCGGCAGCACGCAGCCGGCGTCGGCACCGGTGACGCAATAGAGACTGGAAGTTCGGAACGGTGCCGCGATTTAGACTGACACTCTTGCGGCACCCAATTGACGGGGCTCTTTCAGGCGATCGCCATCCGCAGCGCCCCGGCCTCGCTCATCGCGCGCCGCGCCTCGACCAGGGAGATGCGCGCCGCCCGCGCGTCGATGGCAACCTGGATCAGTGCGCCGAGCTGCGACGGCTGTCGCAGCAACTCCCGCAGAATCGGCGCGAGCGCCGTGCTGCCGTCATCGCGCAGGCCAGCAGTGGCCGCGGATGGCAGCGTGCGCCACGCCGGATCGACAATCGCCCGGCAAACGGCGAACGGCACGCCATGCGCGGCAGCTTTCGCGCCGGCAATATGCGACTCCATGTCCACCGCCAGCGCGCCGTTCGTGCGATGCAGCACGTCCTTGTCGCCCGCGCTCACCAAAGGCGCGGTGACGGCCGCCATGAGGCCGCGGCGCACACGCGCCGCGCGCGGCCCGGCCGCCAGCGCGGCCGCGAGCCTGTCCGCCCATGGACGATCGGTCTGGAGCCGCCCAAACGGCCCCTCGACAGCGTCCGCGACAATCAGTGCGCCCGGCTCCAGATCCGGCGCCAAACCGCCCGCCGTACCGAAACTCACAATGCCCGAACAGCCGCGCGCGACCGCCGCACTCAACGCACGCTCCAGCAGATCGGCGCGCGCCGCGTAGACGACTTCAACACCTTCGCCACGAGCGATTCGCGCCTCGAACGCCATGCCCGTCACCACGATCACCGGCAAGGGGCTGCGGCGGCCGTCCGCTGACCGATTGGTCGAAAGAGGCATCCGTTACATCCCGACCGCGACGCGCGTGAGACCGTTGCGCTTCAGATGACGGAAGCGCGCCAGCGCCCACAACGGGAAGAACTTACGGTAGCCGTGGTAACGCAGATAAAAGACGCGCGGGAAACCGGTCGCGGTGAAACGCGTTTCGTCCCACAAGCCATGCTCGCGCTGTTCTCGCTGCAAATACGCGACGCCGCGCGCCACCGCTTCGTGATTGACCTCGCCTGCCGCCATCAAGCCCATGAGAGCCCACGCGGTTTGCGAAGCCGTGCTCGGCGCACGCTCGTAGCCGTGGTAGTCGAGCTTGTAGCTCTCACCGCCCTCGCCCCAGCCGCCGTCTTCGTTCTGGATCGACAGGAGCCATTGCGCGGCGCGCTTCATACGCGGGTCGTCGTGCGGCAGACCGGCTGCGTTCAGCGAACACAGCGCGGTCCACGTCCCGTAGATGTAGTTCAGACCCCAGCGGCCATACCAGCTGCCGTCCGATTCCTGTTCCTTCAACATGTAGGCGAACGCGCGCTGCGCCGGCTCGCTGCCTTGCGGCAATTCGCCGAGTTGAGCGAGCATCGACAGACAGCGGCCGGAAACGTCCGCGGTGGGCGGATCGAGCAAGGCGCCGTGATCGGAGAACGGAATGTTGTTCAGGTAGTACTGCGTGTTTTCCGGCTCGAACGCACCCCAGCCGCCGTCGCTGCTCTGCATGCCGACCACCCATTCGCGCGCCCGCGCGATGGCTTCGCGATCGACGCCGGATTGCGTAATCCCCGCCGAGCGATGCATCGCCATGACGACCACCGCCGTGTCGTCGACGTCCGGGTAATAGTCGTTGTTGTACTGGAATGCCCAACCGCCCGGCCGCACATTCGGGCGACGCGAAATCCAGTCGCCGCGCACGTCGAGAATCTGCAGCGGACGCAGCCACGCGAGCCCGCGCTCGGCGGCCTGCTCGGCATGCGCCTCGCCAGTTTCGAGCAGCGCGTGCGCCACGAGCGAGGTGTCCCAGACCGGCGACAGACACGGCTGGCAATATGCTTCGTCATCCTTGATGACGAGCAGCTTGTCGATCGATTGGCGAGCAATCGCGCGATTCGGGTGATCGGCGGGATAACCGAGCACGTCGTACATCATCACCGAGTTCGCCATGGCCGGGAAAATCGCGCCGAGCCCGTCTTCGCCGTTCAGGCGTTCATCGACGAAGGCCACCGCCTGGCGCACCGCGCGCTCGCGCGTGGTTTTCGGGAACAGGCCGTCGACCGCGCGCAGCAGCACGTCCACGCCGCTGAAGAAGCGGAACCAGCCGGCATGCTGATGCGGCGCCCGATCGCGCGGGCCGGTGTTGACCGGCGCGCCGCGGAACAACTCGTCGATGCGCACGCGGCGCGGGTTGCGCGCGACCGGCCGCTTCGCGTTGAGCACGAGCAGCGGCACGATCACGGTACGCGCCCAGTACGACACCTTCGACAGATGGAACGGGAACCACACGGGCAGCAGCATGATCTCCACGGGCATCATCGGCACGGCGCGCCACGACACCACGCCGAACAGCGCGAGCAGAATCCGCGTGAAGACGTTCACGGCTTCGGCGCCGCCATGAGCGAGAATCGCATCGCGTGCGCGGACCATGTGCTCGGCGTCCGCCGGGTCGCCGATCATCTTCAGTGCGAAGTACGCCTTGACGCTCGCGCTGATGTCGAGCGCGCCGTCGGTAAAGAGCGGCCAGCCGCCGTCGGCCAGCTGGATGCGGCGCAGATAGCGCCCGATCTTCTGCTCCAGCTCCACGTTCGGCGTTTCGCCGAGATAGTGGACCAACAACACGTATTCGGCGGGAATCGTCGCGTCGGCTTCGAGTTCGTAGACCCAGTGGCCGTCCGGCTTTTGCGCGGCGAGAATCGCGTCAGTTGCGCGCGTGATGGCGGCGTCGAGCGAGGCAGCGGGCGCTTCGCCCGCAACGGCCGGCGCGGGCGCGTTCGGCGCCGCGTCGGCGACTTCGGACAGGACGGCGTCCAGCGGCTGGGTTTGGGATAAATCGTTCATCGGCGTTCCATCGGTTCATTCAGCAACGTATCCGCGGCCTTCTGGCCGGAGCGGATCGCGCCTTCAATCGTCGCGGGCAGGCCGGTGGCCGTCCAGTCGCCCGCGAGCATCAGGTTGTTCCAGCGAGTGCGCGTGCCGGGCCGCAGCGTTTCCTGATCCGGCAGCGCGGCGAATGTCGCGCGTTTTTCCACGACCACTTGCCAGGCCGGCATTGGTGCGGCTGGCAAATTGGCCGCCTGAGCCACTTCGGCCCAGACGGTGGCCGCGAGTGCTTCGTGCGGCGTATCGAGCAGTTGCTCGGCGCCGTTGACGGTCACCGACAGGCGGCCGTCGAAAGCGAACAGCCATTCGGCCGTGCCGTTGAGCAGCCCGGTGACCAGCGGCAAACCAAACGGCGGATCGATCGCGAAATGCACGTTGACGCTCGCCGCAAAGCGCGTCGGCGCGCGCAAACCGGGTACGAGCGCGCGCGCGGTCTCCGGCGGCACCGCGAGAATCACCGCGTGCTTCGCTTCGAGCGCGATGCTTTCGCCGGCGAACTTCAGCGCTTGTACGCGGCGGTTGTCGGCGGCGAAAACCACTTCTTCCAGACGCGAGCCCAGCCGGATTGCCGCGCCGCCATGCTGCAGCAGCCGCAACGCCGGATCCACGAACGCGCTGCCGAGACCGTTGCGCGCGACCAGCGGCCGGCACGCAAGGCCACCGGCCATCACGGTCTGCCGCACCATGGCGCCGGTCAGTTCCGCCGACGCTTCGCGTGGCTCGACGTTCAGCATGGCGTGAAACAGCGGGCGCAGCAGGCGATCCCACAACGGGCCGCTGCAACGCATGGTCTGCGCGACGCTGCGCCCGGGCTTGGCGAACAGCAGCGGCACGAGCGTCAGGTAGTCACCCGGCCCGGTGTTCGGCACGCGCGCGTTCGCGTCGAAGATCCACCACGGCAAGCGTCCCGGCGAGAGGCGCACGGTCCAGCGCGCCCGCGTGGCCAGATCCACGAACGGAAACTCGGGCTGCGCCGGGCCGGCCAGTTCGTCGGCGGCGCCGATCGCCCGCGTGTAGTTGAGCGTCGCGACGTTGCCCGACAGGACCATGTGATTGCCGCTGTCGAGCGTCGCGCCTAGCTTGGAGTCGTAATACGTCCGGCAACGGCCGCCCGCCTGGGCAGCCGCTTCATGCAGCACGACGTGCGCGCCGCGCCGCTGCAGCTGCACTGCGGCGGCGAGGCCGGCAAGGCCTGCGCCGACCACATGTACGAGCTTTTGCATCAGCTCAGAAGAGCGCGTAACGCGCGACGATCCACAGCATGCGGAGCTTCGGCTTGCGGACCTTCGTGCGCGGAATGTCGAAGCCTCGCTCGAGGGTCCGTTCAAGCAGCACGCGATACACGCCCGACATGATGCGCGGCGCGCGCACCTGGTTGCGCGGCTCGCGGTCCATGATCGCGTCGGACGCGGCAAAGTGTTGCTTGGCCCGCTCGGCGAGCGTCGCGCACACGCGCGGCAGCGACGGATCGTCGGCGATCTGCGTGGGGTTCGTCACCGCAATGCCTTCGCGCGCCAGCAATTCGTGCGGCAGATAGCAGCGGTTGATGCCGGCGTCTTCGTCGATATCGCGCAGGATGTTGGTGAGCTGAAGTGCGCGGCCCAGATGGTGCGCAAGCACTCGGCCCGGCTCTTCGTCCATCCCGAATATCCTCACCGATAGACGGCCCGCCGCACTCGCGACGCGGTCGCAATAGAGGTCGAGCGTGGCTTCATCGGGCGCGCAGATGTCGGCGGCGGCGTCCATCGCCATGCCGTCGATCATGGCGTGAAAATCTTCGCGTTGCAGATGAAACGTATGAATGTGCCGCGTCAGCGCGCGCAACGAAGCACGTGGCGCGCCGGCATAGCACGCGTCGATATCGGCACGCCAGCGCTCGAGCGCGGCAGCGCGCTCGGCGCGCGGCATGTCGCTGTCGGCGATATCGTCGACAGCGCGGCAGAAAGCGTAGACCTGATACATCGCGTCGCGCTGTGCGGCCGGCAGGATGCGCATGGCGAGATAGAACGAGCTGCCGGACGTGGCGGCAGCGGCGTCGATTTCTGTATCGTCCACGACAAGATTGGAAACAGCCAAGACGATCTCCGCTGGAGGCGCCCGCTGAAAGGCGTTCAAGAAGTTTATGCCGGCCCGCAAGGCAGGCGGCACGCGCGCGCGGACACGCGCGAAACACCCGGCTGGGAGGCCGGAAACGGCGAAAAGTATATCAATCTTTGTAAGAGGCCGCAGTGCCGCCAGCGAATACAGGGTCGGAAGCGGGCCTGAAGCCGGCAAGGCGGCGCGCCCGGCGACCTACCGTGGCGCGCCTCTGGCGAGGCGGAATAGCTCCGCCGTGCGGCGTCAGACGAAGGCCACCGACCGATTGCGCCCTTGCCGCTTGGCGCTGTAGAGCGCCGCGTCGGCTTCGTTGATGAGCACGTCGTACGAAGGCACGCCCGCACGCGCCGACGCGCCGCCGACGCTCGCCGTCACCGGCACGCTCGTGCCCTGCACTTCGACCGGCGTGTCGGCGATCGTGCAGCGGATCTTTTCCGCCACGCGCATCGCGTCGTCGAGCGGCGTGCACGGCAGCAGCAAGGCGAACTCCTCGCCGCCGAAGCGCCCGAAGGTGTCCTGCGCGCGCACCACCTCGGCGACGCGTTGCGCCATCACGCGCAACACCGTGTCGCCGACGCCGTGGCCGAACTGGTCGTTGATCTTCTTGAAGTGGTCGAGATCGAACAGCAGCACCGACATATCGCCGCCGTAGCGCTGCCAGCGCGTGTATTCGTCGCGCAGGCGCGTTTCGAAGAACCGACGGTTGGCGATCCCCGTCAGGCCGTCGCGGTCGGCATATTCCTGCAGCTTCGCGACCGCTTCTTCGCGTTCGCGCTGCACGATGCTCACGTGCGTCACGTCGCTAATGGTCACGCACACGGCCACCACTTCGCGCTCGCGCATGAGCGGCATGAACGTGCAGTCCTGCTGCATGAAATCGACGCCCCCGGTGATTGGCCGGTCGTGGTCGAACTTGAAGAGATACGGGCGTTGCTCCCACGAGCTGAACGCAAAGCTGCCGAGCTGAAAGACGCTTTCGATCTTGCGCGCCAACCACACGCGCGGCAATTCCGGAAAATGCGTGAACAGCGATTTGCCGACCACCTGTTCCGGCAATAGTCCGCTGTGATCCTGCATGAAGCGGTTCCACATGAGCACGTTCATGTCGCGATCCAGCACGAAAATGCCGAACCCGACACGTTCGACCACCAGATCGCTCAACGAGTCCACGGGCACATTCATAGGCTCGACAGCAGCGCGTCGAGCGCTCCGTTCATGTGGCGAATGGATTCTTCGGCCATCAGCATCACGAGGTGGGCGCGAAAGCTCTGGTCCTCGAGCGCGAAGTTCACTTCGACCAGCAACGCGACTTCCCACTGCAGCACGCCCGGCTGGAAGACCGCGTCGAGCGTCATGGCTTCGCCGAGCAGGCCCGGCGCGGAGAACACCGGCGTGCGGCCGAGCTGGTCGAGAATGCACGACACGCATGCGCCGGTCAGCACATTCGCGACGTCGAACACCAGTTCTTTCTGGCTCACCGCCTCGTAGGCCGAGCGCGAGTACGGATCGCTGACGAGCGAACAGAGTTGCTCGATGCTGTCGCTGCGGCAGATCACCAACGCCTCGCCCTTGATGTCGGAGCGAAAGCCCTGGCGCACCGCGCTCACGGTATCCTCGATCCCGGTCATCTCCCGCATCGCCTGCGCCGCTTCGCCGACCGCCACCACCTTCACGCGCGGCACCGACAATTCGATGAACGCATCGAGCAGTCGGGCAAGACGTGTCGCGGCTTGGCCCATCGCCAGATTGGCGACCTCTTGCAGCGCGTCGCGCTGATCTTCGGTGAGGACTGGCTCAGACATACAACCCGTACTCCTTGAGGATAGGTAGTACCGCCTGGGGCGTCACGGGCTTGGCGATGAACGCGGCCGCGCCGAGCGCGCGCACGCGCTGCTGGGCCACCGGTTGAACATCGGCGGAGACGACGATGACGAAGGTGTTCAGATCCTCATGCTGCAATGCTTCAAGCACCTGATAACCGGTCATGTCCGGCATGGTCAGGTCGAGGAACATCACCGACGCTTTGCCTTGGCGATACAGATCGAGCGCTTCGCGCCCGTTCGATGCGTAAGACACGTCGACCTCCCAATCCGGCGGCAATGCCTTGGTGAGCACTTTGCGGGCAAGCAACGAATCATCGGCGATCACAATAGGCAAAGGCATGGGCGGGTCGGAAAGCGGAATTAGCTCTCTCGCGTTAACGGCGAAGCGAGGCGAGTTCTTTAGCGTGACGTCTGTTGGCTAGCGGCACAGTGCGCTGAGGCTTGCTGAAGTGCGGAATGCGGGCGAACGGGTGGTGCGCCCGGCGAGGCGTAATGGACAGAACCGGTGGGCACGCATGAAAGCGTACGCGCACGGTGGACAACGGCGATGACCGGCATGTTCGAAGCCTACCCCGTAGATGAATCTGCGCGGCCTGCGTGGATGGGCTGGTCTTTGCCGCGCGCGTGACTCCGCGAACGCCTTCCGCCACGCGTGGTACGCATGGTGCGGCTGGGTGCCCCGCGGCAGATGCGTCCGAACGTAGCGGACGCATTTTTATCATGGTGCCGATTCTCGAAGTAAAACCGCGGAAAAGCAACTCGCCAATTTCACTTTCATTAAAGAGATTTTCCCATGAAATACTATTCTTGAAAATATATGTGTAGATTCTGACCGAACTCGATCGTTTTATCCTTTTGTGTACGTTTGCGCTTCTTGTTTCCTCGCTGTTTCAAAAATCAGACGATTGAGTCGTGGCTCGATGCGAAGGACGCCGACCCCGAAGCGGCCCATCCGCCGCGGTAACTTCTACCGCCGCACCGAGTCTATGCTTCTCGTATGATGCCGACTCCCGGCCTCCGCGTTCCGAAAGACCTTCGTACAATCGACATGACACAAGACCGGTTCGACCCATCATCCGCGAGCCGCCTTCCCCCGGGACGGCAGGATGGGGCGTTATTCCCCGCCGTGCCGGAGCAGAACTTCCAGGTGCGGCGCATTACGCTGATCGCACTGCTGATCGCGGCGATCGTGCTGCCATGTCTGTATGTGGCGGCCATGGCAATCAGCGATCTGCGCACGCGCGAGGCCGAAGCCACCGACATGACCCTGCGCACGGTGCGCGTCGCGGAAGAACACGCGCTGAAAGTGTTCGACATGAATGAGACGCTCAACTCGCGCATCGTCGATCTGACCAGCGGCCTGGACGACAACGGCATTCGCGCCCGCGAAGCGGCTATTCACGAGAAATTGCGCGTGATGGGCGGCGGCTATCCGCAGGTGGCCGCCGTGTCGATTTTCGGGCGCGATGGCGCCTTGCTCGTCAGCAGCCGCTATCTTCCGTCGCCGGCCGTATCGATTGGCGAGCGCGAGGATTTCAAGGGCATTCGCGACGGTAAAAGCCTCGAACATGTCTCAAAGGTCATGACCGGGCATGTCGCCGGCGAACAGGTGTTCAACATGGGCGTCGAACGAACCGGCGCGGACGGCTCATTCGACGGCGTGGTCTCCGTCGCGCTGCGGCCTAGCTATTTCGACGCGTTCTACCGCGAATTGCTCGGCGGCAACGGCAGCGGCAACGGCACGGCGATGACCATGAGCCTCGTGCGCGTGGATGGCGCGATGCTCGCGCACTATCCACGCGCGCCGCGCGAACCTTCCGCCATGGCGTCGCAAACGCCTTTAGCCGAAGCCCTCGCGCAAGGACGGCGCGCAGGCGTCGTACGCATGTACTCGAACGTCGACGGCGAAAATCTGATTCTGGCGTTCCGTCACGTTGGTTCGTATCCCGTGTACGTGGTGTGCGGCTATCGTGCTTCGGCGATCTGGGCCGCGTGGTACCGGCACCTCGGCGTGCTCATCCTGTCGATGTTCACGCCCTCCATCGCTCTATGGTGCGTGATCTGGTTGTCGCTGCGCCGGCTCGGCGCCGAGGAGCAAGCGTGGGAGCGCTGGCAGGCCGAAGCGTCGATGCGCCGCTCGATCGAGTCGACGTATCGTCAGTCGCGCAAGATGGAAGCACTCGGCACCCTGGTCGGCAGCGTCGCGCACGATTTCAACAACCTGCTGATGATCCTCTCGGCCAACGTGCAGATTGCACGGCGACGCGGCGCCACCGGACTCGACCGCGAATTGTCGGCGATGGAACGGGCGCTCAAGAGCGGTCAGTCGCTTACCCGTCAATTGCTCGGCGTAGCGCGCAAGCAGCCGTTGAGCAACGAGACCCTGTCACTCGAACGCTGGCTGCCGGCGTGCCGCGAGTTGCTGCGCGCGTCGCTCGGCGCGAAGGTATCGTTGGTTATCGATATCGGTGTCGAAATCTGGCCCATGTGCGTCGACGTCGCGGAACTGGAACTCGCACTCATCAACATTGCCGTGAACGCGCGCGACGCCATGCCGAGCGGCGGACGCTTCACGGTGCGAGCCACCAATATCCATTTCCGTCCCGCCGATGGCTTTCCGCTCACCGGCGACTTCGTGCAGTTGTCGCTCGAAGACACCGGGGCGGGGATGGCGCCTGAGGTACTCGCGCGCGCCTTTGAGCCGCTTTTCACGACCAAGCCGAACGGCATGGGCACGGGCCTCGGCTTACCGCAGGTTTTCGCGTTCTGCGAGCGTTCCGGCGGCCTCGCCGCGATCGACAGCGCTGTCGGCGCCGGCACTTCGGTGCGGCTCTATCTGCCTCGCGCCACGGCGGAACCGGATTCCGAGGTGCCACCTGAAGCCAGCGCGGAGGTCAGCGGCACACCTCAGGGCCTGCGCATTTTGCTGGTCGAGGACAACGAGGAAGTGGCCGCGGGCACCGAAGCCCTGCTGCAGATGATGGGCCATCAGGTCACGTGCGTCTTCAACGCCGACACCGCACTACGCCTGTTCGACGATGCCCACGCACGGCGAGCACGCACGGGCGAACCGCTGCCGTTCGATCTGGTGTTATCCGACATCCATATGCCGGGCACCATGAACGGCATTGATCTGGCCGAGGCAGTACTCGCATTCGACACCAAACTGCCCGTTATTCTGGTCACCGGCTATGCGGAGGAGCTCGATCGCGCGCGCCACGTCAACGTGCGGGTGCTCTCCAAGCCTTTCGATATTGGTTTACTGGAAAAACTCCTGCAAGGCATCCAGCACGATCTGACGCAAACGGGCGCCGATCCGGCAGCGCATCCGGCGCAGTAAGGCTCGCGCTGGCGGGCAATCGACCAGATTTGACCTTTACCTGATGTTGTAAAAGCGCGGCAGCGGATGTCGCGCTTTTTTGCGTGGCCGACCGCGTGCGAGCAGGCCGCAAAGGGCGCGCGGGTCCGTCGCCTGGACCCGGCATGATCGTTGCGGCGTAACGAGGCAAGGAGGGCGGTGCGTTTGCGCGTCGTCCGTTCCGCCTCACCACGTCGGGAGACAAGCCATGCAACACACAGTGATTGGTTTATTCGACACCTATTCTCAAGCGGAAGCCGCCCGCGACACGCTTGTCCAGACCGGCTTTGCACGCGAAACCATCGAGTTGCAGGCGAATCCGGAACCCTCCGTCGGCTCCGCAACCGACGAAGTCGCTGGTTCGGGCGTGCTGGCGAATATCGAGCGCTTTCTGTCGAGCCTGTTCGCCAGCGGGCCACGCGCACCGGAGACCGCGCGCTACGCCGAGGCTGTGCGCCGCGGCGCGGTGCTGGTATGCGTCAACGCGGCAAGCGAAGCGCATGCGGATCTGGCTCGCAATACGTTCGCGAGACTGGGCGCGGCCGACATCGGCGAACGCGCGCCGGATTGGGAGACGCAGACGGAATCCGGGCGCGAGCATTCTGTCCTCGATGAACTCGGCATCGGCGCGATGACGCCGGGCACGCCGCGTACACCGAATGTGTCGACCCCAGCCGCGGGAATGGCCGACCGGCCTGCCACAACGGCCGATCCCCTGTACACCGTGCCGCCAGGCAGCACAGACGCGGAACCGTTCGTGCCTCCGCCGCTCGGCGAGCGGCCGTTGATCGATCCGGTCAACGAGCCGGTCAGGGATCCGTTGGTCGGCGACGTGGGGCGTAGCGCGGTTGCCGCTGGGTCGATGCCGGGTTCCGGCGCGGTCATGCAACCGTCTGAAGTCGTCTCGGAAGCGGGCCAACCGACCGCGGGATTAGGCGGTCAGATGCCGAACGAATATCTGGAGTATGAGGAAGATTTTCGCGCGCACTATGACGAGCAGTACGCGACCGAAAACGCCCGTTATGAAGACTACGTGCCCGCCTATCGCTACGGCGCGGAAATCGGCAGAGACGCGCGTTTTCGCGACCAGCCGTGGGACGACGTGGAGCCCGAAGCACGACGCCATTGGGAAACGACGTCGCCGGACAGCACGTGGGAGCGCTTCAAGATGGCCGTGCGTCATGGTTGGGAGCGGGTGACGGGGCATCACCACGTGTAAACGTGGCAGCGCACGTGGCGGCAATGCGGTGCGCTGACCGCATTGCCGCCGTGTTCAGTATGATCCGATCGCTTCGATCATCAGCATCGTGATCGCGTCACGCTGCCGCGTGCAGCTTGACCCACGCAACGTAGCGGTCGACGAAAGTTTGCAAGAATTTGCGCGTGCCGTCGTTCAGGATCTCGCCTTTTTCGTTGATGACAGCGGGGTCGTGCTTGATGAACACCTCGGGCTGGCCAAGCGTCGCGACATCGAGATACGCCAGCACATTGCGCAAATGCTGTTGCGCCAGCGCGGAGCCCGTCGCGCCAACCGACGTGCCGATCACCGCGCCCGGTTTATTGCCCCAGGAATTGGTGCCCCACGGACGCGACCCCCAATCGAGCGCGTTTTTCAGCACGCCTGGGATGGACCGGTTGTACTCGGGAGTGACGAATAGCAGGCCGTTGGCGGCTTCCACGCGCTGCTTCAACTGCTTGCCGGCTTCGGGATAGTCGGCGTCGTAGTCCTGGCTGTAGAGAGGCAACGAGCCGATGTCGATGAATTCAAAGGTGAAGTCGGATGGCGCGAGCGAAATCACCGCCTGCGCCAACTGCCGGTTGAACGATTCGCGGCGCAAGCTGCCGACGACGACTGCAATGTGATAGGCCATGATTCGCTTCCTTCTGGTGTGGTGCCCGTGGGCGCAAAGGGTACGAGTTGTCCATCATAGGCAAAAGCGGGGTGGGCCGCGACGGCGGACGCCAAAATGCTTGTCCACGGCTATTGGGGACGGTACAACCGCGTTTTTGCCGGTGGATAACCCTAGGCCACGAAAAGTTATCCACAGATTCACTGAATAACCTTGTGGATAAGTGGTACTTTTGCCTTGTCAATCAAGCGCGCTTTCGGTCTAGGAATTTTTGAGGCAAACGGCTGTTTGCGGTCGTCGCGCGAGTCTGAAACGCGCAATGTCCGGCACAAATGACCGGTAACGCACGCGGCAGATGAGCGAATTTACTTTTTGGAGGGTCGAGCCATGAGTCTGAATTACGCAGGAAAGTCGCACGACGAAGCGGTAGCTGCTCGCAAGAAAGTAAAGCAGAAGGCACAGGAACAGCCGGGCGGCGAGATGGCCGTCGAGGGTACGGAAGCGGACGCCCTTCACAGCAGCGGTGAATTGTCCGAACGCGGCAAGGAAGTATGGCGGCGCGGTAGCGGGATGGACGGCGGGGGGAAGATCTAATCGCCTCAAGCCGCTGATCAGCGGTCGCCACGCGTGGCGCCGGGGCCGATGGCTCTGCCGGCTCGCTTTGCGCCGCAAATTGCCGTCGCAGAGAAATGGCGCGTCAGCGCAGTTGCAAAGCTGTAGTCAGCGCGACGTTTTAATACGGATCGACGGGGTGAAACGCAATCACTCCGGCACCGCGATGTCGCCATCCACCAATTGCCAGCCGTAAGTCTCGGCAAACAACTGTGCCGCGTCGGCGTCGTCGAAAAAAGGCATGTCAGCGTGCCCCTGAAATGGGTAGATCACCCGCTCGTCGCTCAAGCGGATCACTTTCAGCGTCGGCACCGTACCGCTCGAGGTACGGCGCGACGACGCCGTCACCTGATAGTTCGTGCGGCCATTGAGGGCCGGAAGAATCGCGCGCTGCGCGCGCCTGGAAATCTGACTTGCCATTGGCGCGCGCATCAGAGGCCGGCGATCGACTGACCGGCAACCATGCCGTCAATGACCTGCTCCGCGTAACTGGCCGACGCAATGCGCGCATCGCCTGCCGCGCCGAACGGCGAACGGCTCGGCACGCGGAACACGCGACTGCTAGTCATCGTGTCGTCGGTGCCGCGTCGGCAGATTCGTACGGCGGCGTCGAAGCCGGAGTCGTAGTGGCGGGCGCCATCGAGACCGCTAGGCTGATGCGCATAGACCAGCGGATAAATCTCAAGACCTCGGTAACTTCTGATCGTATTGCTCATGGTGCTCGTCTCCGGTGAAGGCTTTCGTCGAACGGGGCGTCTGCCGGGCGCAAGGCCCCGCAGATCGCGGCAGATCCACGAAACGTGATATTGATCGACGATGCACGCGAAAAACGACCGTTTCAGTCAGGCCGGGTTGACGACACCGTGGAGCTATGTAGGAGGAAGGGGACCCCGTTCGGATCGGGGCGCTCTGATGCGAGGCGTTTGCGACAGGGACTGCGCGGTACGCGCAGGAGAACTGCAAGCTGTTGACCTACTGTAACACGTTAGTAGGGTGAGCGTTACACGCATTTGCGCGCCGGGCCCAAGTGTTGCTTCGGAGTGCCGTGTATTGTTTGCTGGTGCTGCTGCTGGTGCTGTTACACGCTATATGGGTCCGGAGATATCCAGACGAACAAAGGGCGCCACTGCGGGCGCCCTTTCTCGCGTGCTACGGGGTTTCGACCGATCAGTTGCCGAAAAACACGTTGCAATACGAAGCCGGACCGTTGCACTGCGCCGGGGCGGCAGCGTGCGCTGCGCCGGAAGCGGCAGCAAACAGGGCAACGGAAGCGATCAGGACGGAAAAAATGCGTTTCATGGTACGACTCCTCTTCAGCGTTTGGTTCGCGATCAAGTGCGATCGATGGAGTGAAGAATATCGATTCAGCGTCCGCTGACAAACAGCGAAGACAGGAAGACAATTTCTTGAATAATGAAATAATCCGGAAGAATTTCGTGGTGAGTTCCACGGAAAGGTGCGCTTAGCCCGTTCGTAATCGGGCGCAGACGCCGTCGAGGAGACCGTCGGTACGGTGAAGCGCGAGAGCTGAAGCGTGGGTCGAGCGGGCGAGCGGCGGATCGCGGTTTGGGCACGGCGGGCGCGCGAGCGCGCCGCGTCGTCTAGCGCTCGCTGGGTGGTGTGTCCCGATAACGATCGAAGAAACGCGCGTGCGACGCTTCATCGATGGAAATGGGATGCGGGGTCGTACCGGCCGGATGCTTTTCGAGTTGAGCCCGGGTGCGAATCGGCCGACGCTGGAAATTGCCGCCGCAATTCGGGCACACGTTACGCAGCCAGGTGAGCGCGCACACCTCGCAGAAGGTGCACTCGTAGGTACAGATCATGGCGTCGGATGCATGTGGCGGCAGTGACTTGCCGCATCCTTCGCAGGACGGTCTCAGTTCAAGCATGGTGGCTCCGCGTTTTCAGAGAAGTGAGGTGCGTTATGGCACCTCGCCTGCCGGCCAGTGTAAGCGGCGCCGGCAACCCGCAATGGACAGCCGGGCGTCAATTCCTGCCAATGCCGCGAAAGCCAGTTCCACCGTTACGTGAGCACCGTCCATAACGCAAACGTGAGCACAAGCCCGACGACGGACACGATCGTCTGCAATACCGACCAGACCAGAACGGTCTGCTTCAATTGCAAGCCGAAGTATTCGCGGACCATCCAGAAACCGGCATCATTCACGTGGCAGAAGAACACCGAGCGCGCGCCGATCGCGAGCGCCATCAGCGAATTGTGCGTCGTGCTTAGACCTGCGACTACCGGCGCCACGATACCCGCCGTCGTGGTGGTGGCTACCGTCGCCGAGCCCGTCGCCTGACGCAGCGCGACGGCGATGAGCCAGGCCAGCAGAATCAGTGGCATGTGCGCGCCGACCGCGATCTTGCCGATTGTCGTGCTGATACCGGCTACCACCAGCGCCTGCTTGAGCCCGCCGCCGGCACCGATGGTCAGCAGCAGCGCGGCAATCGGCGGCAAGCTCTTGCGCAGAATGCCGCCGACCCGGTCGCGCGCCATGCCCCGCGAGCAACCTAGCGCCACCACGGCGAACAGCACGGTGAGGCCGAGCGCGACCAACGGCTCACCCAGGAAATTCAGCGTGTTGAACAGGAACGTCTCGGGTTGAAGCAGCAGCTTGGCGACCGTGCGGCCCAACATCAACACGACCGGCAACAGGATCGTGATGAGTGAGATCGCGAAACTCGGCGGCTCACCGGTGTCTTGCCTGGCGCTGAAGAGCTTGCCCATTTCTTCCGGCTCGGCGACGTGCATCCGCTTGGATAACCAGATGCCATAGAGCGGACCCGCGAGAATCACTGCGGGAATCGCGACGATCAGGCCAAGACCGAGCGTCAGGCCGAGGTCCGCATGCAGCGCGCTCACCGCGATCAGCGGACCCGGATGCGGCGGCAGCAGCGCATGCAGCGTGGTCATGCCGGCCAGCGCCGGAATCGCGATACGCAGGATCGGCTGCTGCGAACGGCGCGCCATGACGAAGATGATCGGCACCATCATGACGAGGCCGACTTCGAAGAAAAGCGGTAAGCCGATGATCAGCGCGACGAGCGCCATCATCCACGGCAGCGTACGCGGCGTGGAGTGCTTGAGAATGGTTGAGACGAGACGGTCGGCGGCGCCGGATTCGGCCATGAGCGCTCCGAGCATGGCGCCGAGCGCAATGATGATGCCGACGTCGCCGAGCAACGCGCCGGCGCCTTTACTGAACGCGCTGGCGACGGCCTCGAGCGGCAGGCCGGCGGAAAAGCCTGCCGCGAACGTACCGACCAGGATCGACAGAAACGGCGCGAGCTTCAGCACGCTGATGAAAACGATGATCAGCGCCAGCCCGAGCGCGCAAGAGAGGATCAATTGGGTGTCGTGGGATGACCACGGCGCGAGTGTTGTTGTCAGATGCACAGTGTCCCTTTTGGTCGAGAGAGTGACGCAGCCGCAGTTGCGCGCGGATGCCGAATTGTAGCGACGGGCGGTGTTTCAACGCAGGAAGGCGGCGAGATCGAGGTCCTGCAAACTTCGTTCGCTCGCGTGATTTGCTTATGCGAATTTATCGGTTCGTCCAGGCTTGCAGACGAATTATTGTCGGAGCCAACCGGTCCGTTTCGCGTCCGTCTTCATAACGAGCATCTTTATGTCACGTCATCCACTGCTCACGCGCCGCGCGTTTATCGCTGGTGTGGGCGCTTCGCTGGCCGCCGCCACGCTGCCCGTCGTCTCCCCATCCGTCTTTGCCGCCGATGCGCACGCCAAAGAATTCCGCATCGGCTATCAGAAAGCCGCCAATACGCTGGTATTGCTGAAGTCGCACGGCACGCTCGAAAAGCGTCTCGCGCCGCTCGGCATCACTGTCAAATGGACCGAGTTTCCTGCGGGGCCGCAGTTGCTCGAAGGACTGAATGTCGGCGCCATCGACTTCGGCTATGTCGGCGAGGCGCCGCCGGTGTTCGCACAGGCCGCCGGCGCGAACTTCGTCTACGTCGCCTATGAAATTCCGACGCCGCACGCCGAAGGCATCCTGGTGCATCAGGATGCGCCGATCAAAACGTTGGCCGATCTGAAGGGCAAGAAGATCGCCTTCAACAAGGGCTCGGATGTTCACTGGTTTCTGGTTGCGGCCCTGCAGAAAAACGGCGTGAAGTACAGCGACATTCAGCCGGTCACCCTGGCGCCCGCCGATGCCCGCGCGGCCTTCGAGCGCGGCGCGATCGATGCCTGGGCGATCTGGGATCCATTCCTCGAAGCGGCAGAGCGCCAGTCGAATGCGCGCTTGCTTGCGGATGGCGAGGGGATCGTGAGCCATCATCAGTTCTTCCTGAGCGCACGGTCGTTTGCGCAACAGAACGGCGATGTGCTCGCGATCACGATGGACGAAGTCGGTAAAGAGGGGGGCTGGGTGCGGGGCCATTACAGCGAGGCCGCCGCACAGCTCGCGCCGATTCAAGGGCTCGACGCCGGCGTGATCGAAGCGGGCTTGCGGCACTACGCGCACATCTACAAACCCGTCGATGCGAGCGTGCTCGCGGAGCAACAACATATCGCTGACACGTTCAGCGAATTGCACATCATCCCGACGAAGATCGTGACCAAGGATGCCACCTTGCCTGCTAGCAAGGTATAGACAGCCGGCGTCCGCTTGCTCGCTCTTTTAGGCCATTCAGGCGAATAGTGCGGCGACGTTTTCGGGCGGGCGGCCGATCACGGCGCGCCCGTTTCGCACGACAATTGGCCGTTGCAGAAGAATGGGATGGTTCGCCAATGCTTCGTATAACTGAGTGTCGGTCAGCGAGACGTCGGAGAGGCGGAGTTCTTTGTACTCGGCTTCGGTGTCGCGGATCATGTCACGGACTGCGCAGCCTAGTTGCGCGTTGAGTTGCTTGAGCTGTTCAACATTAAGGGGATGCTTGAGGTATTCGACGATTTCCGTTGCTTCGTTTGCCTTGTTGTAGGTGGTGGTAATGAGCTCGCACGCGGCGCGCGATTTTGAGCAGCGAGGGTTGTGATAGATCGTGATCATGGGTTGGCTGGGGTAGTGGTGGCCGTCGGTCTCGCGTGCGTGGAGGCGATGGCCGGGTGGGTCGGTTGTTGGGTAAGGATTTTAGCGGGTGGGGAGATGCGCTGCCGCTAAGCATTCGTATTGGCGGGCTCGGCGGGTTGTTGGAGGCCTCTGATCGGCAGGAGCAGGAGGCTTTGTTCATCTCGCGAGCGAGGGGTGATGAGAATGCTCGGCTAGGCTTTTATGTTGAGAATGTTATTTTTTGGGTTCGAGTCCAAAGCGAGTTTTTGACGCGGGCGGAATGGCGCCTAGCGCGCTGGACCGAGCTAGGTTTTTAGCGCATGGGCTACTTTTGCATGGGCCCAATCTCGTGAGCTCGCACAGAGTCGTGCACACTTGAACACCATATAGACTGGCCTCTTTCATTCGCAAATGTCATGGGCACACGGCCTATACCACGACGCCGTCGAATTCTGAGTGGGCGATTTTGTTTTTAGTGGTTGGAGTTTTCGATTTATGCGCATAAAGCGCGTGTACCGGTGTTTCGAAACCATCTCTCTCGCGTCGTAGATCGATCTTTGCAGGCATGGCGCTGTTGAGCCTTCTGCAGGCGAGGCCAGGCTCTCGGCTCTCGGCTCTCGGCTCTCGGCTCTCGGCTACCGGCTACCGGCTACCGGCTACCGGCTACCGGCTGTATGCGCGAGGTCCGGAACTTCGATCGCCGTGCTGACACTTCAAAGCGTAGACACCACTCGCGCGCGCGAGTCGCCATCGGCACAGCTGCCCTGCGGCCACTTTATGCGCATAAATTTTTTTGGCCGGCATACGCGGACCTATCTGTGCGCTCACAACCAACCCAAGTCGCCCGACCATCGATGCACGCGTCGAGCAACCGCAACTCTGCGGCCACTGCCTTGCGCCGAGTTCGCTAAACGGCAAGAGCACCTCCAAGCGCGAAGTGGCTATTAGACCTAGGCCACCGCCCGTCGTTATGACCCAGCGGTATCCGCCGTGCACGCGTAGCGCCCGCAAGCATCCCGTCACTTCGGCAACGTCTGCATCGCTACGCCGCTCCTCCTTTATGCGCATAAACCTATCCCAAACGGCTAATCCTTATCGCGTTTACACAAAAACGATTGAAATACAAAATCATCCAGGTAAAATCCATCTGCGTCTAAAAAGAGGAGGTGAAGATTGGCAGCAGAAATCATCGCGGTAACTCAGCAGAAGGGTGGGGTCGGGAAGAGCACTATCGCGATGCACTTGGGCGCTGCGTTTCATGAGAAGGGCAAACGCGTTCTTGTCGTCGACGCAGACGGCCAAAACACATTGATCCACTGGGCCAGTGCATCATCCGACGGCGATACCGGCATCCCCTTTCCCGTCGTCAATCTCTCCGAAGCCGGGAGCCAGATTCATCGCGAAATCAAGAAGTTCGTGGCTGACTACGACATCATCGTCGTCGATTGCCCACCTTCTATCACTGAGAAAGTCTCCGGTGTGGTTCTGCTCGCCGCGAGCGTTGCCGTGATTCCGACATCGTCATCGCCTGCAGACTATTGGTCGAGTATTGGACTGGTGAAGCTCGTCCAGCAAGCGCAGCTCATGAATGAAGACCTGCGTGCCGTATTCCTCCTCAACAAGACCGAAGAAAAGCGGATGCTGACGCGCGAACTAAAGCGTGCGTTAGAAGAACTTGGGTTTCCGTTGCTCAAGACACAGATTCCGACTCGCGAGGCCTATAAGCAGGCCATGGCTTTAGGGCAGACAGTGCTTCAGATGAACGATCGCGGCGCCAAGCTTGCCGCCATTGAAGTACGGGCGTGCGCGAATGAGATCGCCGCTTTGCTCCCGTAAAATTTATGCGCATAAAGGACCCTGAATGAAACCCTCCCAATTCGCCAAAGGCTTTCAAGCACGTCCTGATTCGACCAGCAGCGAAAAGCGAACCGCGCTCGATCGGCTGAATGCAATCGACGGTCTGGTTAAGAATGACCCCAGGAATAGCGAAGCAGCGGCGCGCATCGGCGCGCCCGTTGCGCCGTCGCAGAGCGTTGCCGAAGTCGACGCCGTCGATGTTGCCAATGAATCCGCAGCCTACCGCGCATGGCGGATTGAGCACGGCTACCGGCCGGGACAGATCATCGAGCTGGCGCTCAAAACGATCAAGCCTAGCCCGTTCAATCCGCGGCATTTCTATCTGAAGTCGTCGATTGCCGAACTCGCTGTCAACCTGGCAAAGCAGGGGCAGCAGCAGGCAATCCACGTCATTCCGGATTACGACAATCCCGGCACCTATTTCGTCAGCGATGGCGGACGGCGGGTGCGCGCATTGAAGGAAGCGAACAAGGAATCGGTGAAGGCGACCGTCATCGATCTGCCCATTGGTATCCAGAGCTACAAGCTCGGCTACGACCTCAACGTCCAACGCGATTCGCAGACCGTGTTCGACAATGCGGTTGTATGGAGGCGCTTTCTCGACGATCGGCATTTTCAAAGTCAGAAGGAACTCGCCGAACACCTCGGGTTGGACGAATCGACGGTGGCCGTCGCCTTGTCGATCTCCAAATTGCCCGAGGTCGTCATGCATGAGATGGTCGCGCGACCGGACCGCTTCGGCTCGAACATGGCCTATCAGGTGGGTCGTTACCATGCAGCTCGTGGAGCCGACGCAACCCTGCGTCTGATCAACAAGATCCTCTCGGACGATCTGAGCACGCGGCAAGTCGCTGACATCGTCAAAGGAAGAGCCAGCGCACAGGAAAGCACTAAACCGGCAGGCCGCCAACGCTACGCGCAACGTCTGGAAATCAAACTCGACGGTGTATCGGTCGGTGATCTCAAATCGTACGGGGATGATCGAATCGAACTGCGCTTGAAAGGGCTCACGCGCGAGAAGCGTGACGACATCCTTCGCCAGATTGAGAAGATGCTGAAGTAAGAAGGGCTGATACAGAGGTGGGGTGGGGCGACATCGACAGCCCCACACTCCGCTCGATTACGCCGCGCGCGATTGGCTCAGCGTGAAGGCTAGCAAGTCCCCGTCGGTAGGTTCACCCCAAGTCTTGCGAGCCAGCCAATCGAAGAATGCCGTCTCGACAATCTTCGAATCCAACCCGCGACGGCGCCAGTCGTCGCGCATATGGGTGCCGAGTCCCGGCAACTCATCTTCCTCAAACGACTGCCGCGCGATCTCCCGCTCGGACTCACCTTGCTCGTCGTACAGCTCGCGCGCTTCCTTGCGGCGATATGCCGAATACTCGCCAAGCAGTCGGGCCTTGAGGTCGTCGGCCGGCGCGGCCACCGCGGCCTTGCCCGCGCTACCGGACGGCAGCGCTTCGACCGGCGGCGCATAACCCTTCTTCAATGCGTCCTTGAACAGCGCCGGCGCGCTGCGCACCGGCGGCAACGACGTGCTGCGCATGCGTTGCTCGGTCATCTGAAGCGCGGCGCGAATGCGATTTTCTTCGCTATCGGCGTACAGCGTTTGCGCCTCTTTCAGCGGGATGCCGATCTTCACCATACGGTCGACCAGCGTGCTGTCGAACACGTTCGGATGTTCGTCGAGTGCGAGCATGGGTTGCTTGCGCTCGGTCACGCGAAACTGGATTTCGGCGACGCGGCGTCCTTCGCGATGTTCGATCAGTTCGACGAAAATATTGGTGACGGCGTTGACCTCGGCAATAGCCGGGCGCAGGTAATCACGCTTGAAGTACTTGTACTCGCGCTTCGCCTCATCTCCCGCTTCCGTGTCTGGCGTGCCGGAGAGGATAGGGCGCCACCATTCCCACGTCTCGCGCATCGTCAGGTGACTCGGGTTGGTCAGGTAGCGCACGCAAATCTCGTAAAGCGCGAGACCCGCGCTACTACGAAGTTGACTCTGGAACTGGAGACTCAGACGCGCGTACTGAACCGGATCGAGCAGCTTCTTCTTGATCTTCGGCGCAAACGAGAATTCCACCCAGACGCGACGGGTGGTGGGATCTTCGAGAATTTCAGCGTCGGCGATCAGCGTGGAAATACCCCATTTCCGACCCGGCTTCTGACTGGACGTGCCGGTGCTCCATTCGACCTGCACCGAAACCATACGCCGCAAGTGCTCCTTGACGAGCGCTGTGTCGTTGGAATCAAACGCCGAGTTCGCGACGATGTCGGACAGCAAAGCCCGATAGGTGTCGCCCGATTCGTCTGCTTGCTGGGCCACGGCGAGGAGCACGTTGAACAGCTTGCGGGTGAGGAGCGTGATTTTGCCGCTCTTGGGCTGAATCGCGATCGCCTCGACGGCTTTGCGCAATTCGGCCGAACTCGGGCTGACTACATCGGTCTTCTTGGCGCGCTTCGTGGCCATGCGTCTGGTCGAGGAGGGATTTGGCGAGAGCATACCGGCTGCGGTGATACCCGTCTATAGCGTAGGTCTCACCGTTCGCGGTGAAGTGAGTTTACGAGGTGCGACTCACCTCCAGCAACTCCCGAAAACCCTCACCTCAGCTATTTCGCGCCAGGTTCGGGGCATCCTTGCAGGTCGCGGACTTGGCAATTTCGGGCCATTTGTGCGCCGCGGACGAACGCATGCGATTCCCTCCCGAATCTTCTCACCTCAAAAATTTTCGCGAATTTCGATGCGTGGCGCGCTCGCGGACCGGGTGCAATCTCGCACCGCTCAAACTGATGAACAAGACTCGACCATCGTTGGCAGCAGGGGAGGGGAGCGCCGGCGCAAAACGTGTGAAGCCCGCAAGCGAAGCGTTGAATCGGCGTCACTTGGGCTAGCCCGTACGCCAGGACGTGCACCGCGCAACAACAGGCGTCAGACCGGCTACAAGCCTCCCGCCGCCCTAATACGGCCCCGCCCACTAGCCTCTGGCGTCCACGCGACGCAATCCCCGGTCGAGAGAGGCCCCGCACAGCCAACGCAAGCACGGCACTGGATCGCCTAGTCGGGACACCGGCGCAATTGCCTTTCGCGCATCGCTACAACTACCACTTGTGCACGCCTTATTGGCGGTACCTAACCAGAGCGCCCAATTCGACGGGTTCGCTCGATCGTCTCAAATCCCCCCGAAAAAGCTCACCTTAACGCTGGTGGAGCGCTTGGAACGACGCGGCTTCCAGAGGTGAGGGGCCCCCAAACCATCGAAAAACCGTCCCGAAAAGCCTCACCTCAGAGGCATCCGGAGGGATCATCCCACCTGCAAATAGAGCCCCCGAAAAACCTCACCTTTGCGAAACACGCACAAATTAATCAATTATTTCAACGACTTAAGTTTTAGGTATTCGCGATGCTATCTGGGACAGCTCCCGTAAAGTCTCACCTTAAAGCGCATTTCGGTGAAATGCGGCATTGCCGATCGCCGCCACGACGGTCCCGAAAAACCTCACCATTCGAATTCTTCGACCACAAAACAGAATCGGATTCGGTGCCGTCAGCAGAGCCTTTCCGGCCTATAACAGGCATTTTGATCCCGTATTTACTCACCTCACGGATCACGCGCCCGTAAAAAGACTCCTGAAAACTCTCACCTTTACTGCGATTCGAGCACATTTCGCAGACGGCTCCTCACGCAGAAGCCTGCCTCCCGAATTTCCTCACCTTAGTCATCCCGGGGATCGACGAACCTCATCAACAACACACCGAAGGTCAGGTCGAAACACAGCCTCACTCCCGAAAACCCTCACCTCAAGTGCCGGAATGCACAGAAATAAGGCAAAAACGCCACCCGTGCCCCGTAAAACCTCACCTTCGGTTCCCGTTTTCTCCCGACTTGACTCACCAATGGGGTAAACGAGCTCAAAATAAGGCCAGAATTGAGCCTCGGCGCGCATCCCGAAAGCGCTCACCTTACCTGTTACCAAACCTCGAACTGACTTTTACGCATGGCCGGGCGATCCAGGGGATTCAGGTCCCGCAAACTCTCACCTTTGCCTCTACTGCACTTTGGGGGTGGTTCCTGAACCCGCTCACGTTCTGTCCCGGACCCGCTCACCGAGGCCCCCGAACCTCATCACTCGAGAATCCCGCAAGACCTCACCACCTCTCCCGCAAAGCTTCACCTTACCAGGCTGGAACCCTTGCCAGATAAGGCTTTGCCGTGGCGTTAACGTTTTTAACATGGGTTCAAAGGTGTTTACTTTTATTACTCTCTAGAATTTCACCCCGCGTGTCCTTCGGACAAAGCCTTCCAACCCAAGTAGCCTCCACGACATGTTCGTGAAACAGTACGCGATCGCTGCAGAAGCTTTAAAAGCTCTTTCTTTACAAGAACTTATTGACTATTCTTCGTTTTGTTTCACGGAAAAAACCGGGTAGTACTAATCCGTCACTGCACATCGGCCACGCAAGCACGCCTTTTTGCCGATTCATGATCAACCAAGCCAAATACGTAGCAAACAATACGTAAATTGTTATGATCTATCCAATTCGAGCGACATCGAGGTATACATGAATCTGGATCAGGAACGGCAAACCATTCGGAGCGAGCTTGAAGCGCTGCGCGCCAACGGGGCTCGTCGGCAAGATCTTTCGCTACATGCGTGTAAGCGACTCTTTTTCGATCTGGGCATTCGCCCATCCATGGCAGCGGTTCGCGATCTGACCCAGACCGGCAGCGCGAGCGATATCCCAAAAGACATCGACCACTTCTGGGAGCGCATCCGAAATGTGTCGCGCGTGAAAGTTGGCGCCGGCGCTATCCCCAAAGCATTGGAAGACCGTGCCGGTGAATTACTCGGCGCACTTTTCGAAGAAGCCGTCACACATGCCCGTGCGACGCTCGCTGAAGAACGTGAGGAAATGCGCGCGCAAATCGCCGCGGCCGATCAGCGTGCTCGAGAAGCGGAAATTCGCCAGCAAGCATCCGAAGACGCGATCAAGCGCAGCGAACTTCGAGCGGAGGCAGGCTGGGAGCGCGCTCGCGCCCTCGAGACCGAGTTATCGAGCGCGACCACGCACGGCAATGCTCACCAAGAGGGGTTACAGGCAACAGTGCGCCGGCTTGATCAAGAAAACGAAGCGCTTCGTCAACGTCTCGACAACGAATTCGCGACCAATGCGACGCTGCGGGACCGGATCGACGCATTGCACGTCGAACTACGCCAAAGCACGGAACACTATGCGCAGCAGATCAAGGATGCAGTGGCTGAAGCCGAGCGGCGCGTCAAACCGATGTTGGTCGAACTCGATTCGTTGCGCAGCATGGCGGCCACCTACCAGTCCGGTCTCCGCGACGCGAGTCGCAAAGAATTTGAATTTATTCAGCAGATCGCGTCGGCCAAGGCGCGCGGCGACCGACTCGACGCCCAACTGCGCGAGCAATCCGACGAAGTCGATGCGTTGACAAAAGAGGTAGAAGTTTTACGCGGCCAGCAAGGTATTGATCCCGCAATCGCCGGCCTACTCTGCTCACTGGTCGAAGCTGGCCGGCTGACGGATGACGAATTGAGAATGATTGGCACCGCGGCGGACGGTCACGTGGCCCTGCCGCTGCGATGCCCCAAATGCGAAGAAGGTGAGCCGGAGTTGTCGCAAGTGGATCACCGTTTCGAGCTGCAATGTCCCGAGTGCGATCACTCGTCGGGCCTCGGCGAATCAAGGCTAGAGGCGGTTCGCCGGTTTCAGTCGAGCGGAGCGATTCCGGCCTCCGCATGATGTTTGACGCGCCGCAATAGCGGATAAGGTGGCAAAGGTGAGGAAATTCGGGACTCGAAAGGTGAGGAACTTCAGGACTCGCCAGCTCCCCTTTTCCTCATCAAACGCCCGTCACGCCTAGGTGCGGCCAACGGAGGAACGGCCGGATCCGGAATATCCGCCGCAGGAGAATCCTGCTGATCCACCCAGTTTTGCCATGCGCGATATAGCCGGTTTGCTGACACCGCCTGCACAAATCCCAGCCATTGCCCGACCAGTTCCGCCTCGACCCCGCTCTCGAAGAGATCCGCCGCAAAAGTGTTGCGCAATGTCTGCGGACTGGCTCGCGACGCCCTCGATGCGGCAATTCCCGCGCCATCGATCAAGGCGTCCACCGCGCGCAGCATGGTGGCTTTATGCATTGGCCTTCCAGAGGGTGATGCCGGAAAAACCAGATTGCCGGCCAAATCCGAAAGACGCCTTTCGGCGAGCCATGCATCGAGAATCGCTGCGGCGAACGGTGCGAGCCGTGTGCGCCGCGTGAGCATGGGATTCGGGGACTCGATCGTCACCCAGGGCGAGCCAACAATCACGCAACTAACCGTAAGCGAAGCGGCTTCTCCGGTTTTCAATCCACCACCTAAAAACACGGCGATCAACGCACGGTCGCGCCGCTCTCGCCAACGCTGCGCCACGGACAGATTCGGCAATGGTGAAAACAGATGTGCAATCAACGCGGTTCGTTCGGCGTGGCTGAGAAAGCCAGTCGGCTCGTTATCGCGCGCGTTGCGCCACGCTGCTTCGCCATCCTGAGCAATGAAGCGCGCCGGATTGGTCGAAGCCGATTCGATTTCCCGCACATGATCGAGTACGCGTTCGATCAGTCGTAAATAGCGTACGCGCTGAGTCTTTCGTACGTCGAGCCCGGCGACGAATTCGGCAATCGTGTGAGCATCGACCGTGGCCAGACTCTTCTGGCGCATGCCTAGCCAATCGAGAAAAAGCCCCCACTGCGCCTGATAGACTTCAGCGGAAGAACGCCGAAAATGCTGCTTGGCAAGCCATGCGTCGAAAGCGATTTGCGGGTCACGTCGCCAGTCTTCACGTTGTTGATCGAAGAGATCCGTGGAAGGCGCCGGGCGAGGCACGGGATCAGTCAGATGAGGGGGAGACATGAGCTCATATTTCCGTTAGTTGCACCTATTGTAGGTGGCAACGGATGGAAATGCAGCCTTTAGTCGCCCCAGGCGCGTGCGCGCTTGAGAGGCGCATTCTGCGGTGACGGTTGTGCAGCGCGGCGTGCCGCCTCTTCATAGGCGCTCACTGCGAACGCGAAAACCGCCGGCAATGCCGTGGAGGTACCAAAGTCGACTGCCTCATCCGTTTCCGGATAAGGCAGATCGGATGGCCGCTGAAAGAGTCCCAGCATCAACGCATCGTGCCGGCTGGCGAACCCGAGATCGGCGAGCGCTTCGGCTTCGATGGCATGCAGCAACCGCCATGTGAGCGGCACCTCCTGCACGATGTAGCGCGCGGCAATGTTGCGCACGATGCGTTCGAGATCGCGCGCTGCGGTTTGATAGCGCAGCGCGGCCAGAGCATGGTCGGTCGAGTCGGTTATCAGGTTGTTCATTATCGGCTCCAATCGATACCCTGTACTGTACAAATATACAGTGCTCGATGCAACCTTGTCTGAAGTCCCGATTCCGCCAACTGCTAGTCACGGCGCGCCTGACTGCCTGACGATCAGCCGTGTATCACGACGAGCAGCGCCTTCGCCTCGCCCTTGCCGGCGTTGCGGATAGCATGCGGTTCGTCGGCGACATAGCGCGCGGTGTCCGCCGCCTTGAGCCGTTTCGTCGTGCCGGCCGCCTCTATCTCGATTGATCCGTGCAGCACGGTCAGATGCTCGCGCGTGCCAGGCTCGTGCGCGTTCGAAGCCAACGCCCCGCCCGGCTGCAGCGTCAATTCATACCACTCGAACTTGCCGGCCAGATCGATCGGCCCCCACACGCGCAACTGATACTTGGCATCGTGCCCGCTCAAGGTGGGAATCTCGTGCGGACCGGAGACGGCGATCGCTTCCGGCGTCTTTTGCGGCGCGAACAGCGAATCGAGGCTGACGCCGAGCGCGTTAGTCAGGCGCCAGGCGACCGCAATGGTCGGATTGGCCTTATCGCGCTCGATCTCCGAGAGCATCGATTTCGACACACCGGCTGCGCGCGACAGGTCGTCGAGCGTCATGCGCCGTTCGGCGCGTAAGCGCTGAATCTGCTCGCCGACGCGCGGCGGCGCCGCGATTGCGGGGACCGGGGTTGCGCCTGAGGCGGGTGCCGCGTTGGCCGCGGCGCGGCGGATACCCGAACTTGCCATTTCCTGACCCATCGTTTAGAGTTGTTCGACATACCGGATTTTAGTTCGGAAAAACGAAAATATCCGATAAAACTGACAGCCGACTATAACAGGCCGCTCCGTGGTCGCACATGCCGAACACGCTGACACGGGCGCTTTCACCCATTTCAGGAGTCTGGTTCATGCGTGACCTTTACCTCGCCCATTTGCGCGACACCCTCGAGCAGATTCGCGCTGACGGTTTTTACAAGAACGAGCGCGTGATTGCCAGCCCGCAATCGGCTGACATCCGTCTTGCCAACGGCACGTCCGTGCTGAACTTCTGCGCGAACAACTATCTGGGCCTCGCCGACGACGCACGATTGATCGACGCCGCCAAGCAAGGTTTGGATACCGACGGCTTCGGCATGGCGTCGGTGCGCTTCATTTGCGGCACGCAAACCGTGCACAAGGATCTGGAAAAAGCGCTTGCCGCGTTTCTGCAAACCGACGACTGCATTCTTTACTCCAGTTGCTTCGATGCGAATGGCGGCCTGTTCGAAACCTTGCTCGACGAAAACGACGCGATCATCAGCGACGAACTGAATCACGCGAGCATCATCGACGGTGTGCGGCTTTCCAAGGCGAAGCGCTTTCGCTACAAGAACAACGATCTTGCCGATCTCGAAGCGAAACTGATCGAAGCGGACGCTGCTGGCGCGCGCTTCAAGCTGATCGCCACCGACGGCGTGTTCTCCATGGACGGCATCATCGCCGACCTCGCCGGCATCTGCGATCTGGCCGACCGTTACGGCGCGCTCGTGATGGTCGACGACTCGCACGCGGTGGGTTTTGTCGGCGAACACGGACGGGGCACGCCGGAACATTGCGGCGTGCTGTCGCGCGTCGATATCATCACCGGTACGCTGGGCAAGGCATTGGGCGGCGCTTCGGGCGGCTATGTAGCCGCGCGCAAAGAGATCGTCGAGTTGCTCCGGCAGCGCTCACGTCCTTATCTGTTTTCGAACACGCTGACGCCGAGCATTGCCGCTGCATCGCTCAAGGTGCTCGAACTGCTGGCCAGCGAGGAAGGCGCGCAACTGCGCGCGCGCGTGCGCGAAAACGGCGCCCACTTCCGCGGCAAGATGAGCGCGCTCGGCTTCACGCTCGTGCCCGGCGAACATCCGATCATTCCGGTCATGCTCGGCGACGCGCAACTGGCTTCGAAAATGGCCGATGCGCTTCTGAAGGAAGGCGTCTACGTGATCGGCTTCTCGTTCCCGGTGGTGCCGAAAGGCCGCGCGCGCATTCGCACGCAGATGAGCGCCGCGCATACGCGCGAGCAGATCGACAGAGCGGTGGATGCATTCGCGCGCGTCGGCCGTGAACTCGGTGTGATCTGATACGGAGGCGCACATGAAAGCATTGGCAAAACTCGAACGCGCTCCGGGCCTCACGCTCACGGACGTCAAGAAACCCGAAGTCGGCCATAACGACGTGATGATCCGCATCACGCGCACTGCGATTTGCGGCACGGACATTCACATCTGGAAGTGGGACGACTGGGCGCAGAAAACGATTCCTGTGCCGATGCATGTCGGCCACGAATATGTCGGTGAAATCGTCGAGATGGGCCAGGAAGTGCGCGGCTTTGCGATTGGCGATCGCGTGTCGGGCGAAGGACATATCACGTGTGGCTTCTGCCGTAATTGTCGAGCAGGCCGCCGACATTTGTGCCGCAATACGGTGGGCGTCGGCGTGAATCGTGAAGGTGCGTTCGCCGAGTATCTGGTGATTCCGGCTTTCAACGCGTTCAAGATTCCGCCTGAGATTTCCGACGACCTCGCCGCCATTTTCGATCCGTTCGGCAATGCTACGCACACAGCTCTGTCGTTCAATCTGGTCGGCGAAGATGTGTTGATTACCGGCGCCGGACCCATTGGAATCATGGCGGTGGCGATCGCCAAACATGTCGGCGCGCGCAATGTCGTGATTACCGACGTCAACGATTATCGCCTCGAACTCGCGCGCAAGATGGGCGCGACGCGTGCAGTCAACGTTTCGCGCGAATCGTTGCGCGACGTGATGGCGGACCTGCACATGACGGAAGGTTTCGACGTCGGGCTGGAAATGTCCGGTGTGCCTAGCGCGTTTACCGGCATGCTCGAAGCGATGAACCACGGCGGCAAGATCGCGCTGCTCGGCATTCCGCCCGCGCAGACCGCGATCGATTGGACTCAGGTGATCTTTAAAGGCCTCGAAATCAAGGGCATTTATGGGCGCGAGATGTTCGAGACCTGGTACAAGATGGTCGCCATGCTGCAAAGCGGTCTGGATCTCTCGCCGATCCTCACGCACCATTTCAAGGTCGACGACTATCGGGAAGCGTTCGCCACGATGCTCTCAGGTGAGAGCGGCAAGGTGATTCTCGATTGGACTGCCGCGTGAGTTAGTACGCCGACACGCGTCAGCGCGCAATCGCTGCTAGCAGCAAAAACGTCCCGCCCAACGCCCGCACCGCGCTCACCCGCCTGCGGGCGTTTTAACGAATTCGGCCTGAATGCGCACGTGAACATCGTCGCCGACAGCCGGATACCATGTCGCCAGACCGAACTTGGCGCGGCTGAAATGGCCCTCGGCGGAAAAACCGAGCGTGTCTTTTTTCGTGAGCGGATCCGGCGCAAAACCGTTGAAGGTGACGTCGAGCGTGACTGTTTGCGTGACGCCGTGAATTGTCAGATCACCGGTCAACGTGCCGCGCGATTCGCCGGTGCGCTCAAAACGCGTGCTGACGAAACGGATCTCCGGATAGCGCTCCACGTCGAGCAAGCTGGCGCTCTTCACCATTTTGTCGAGCAGCGGCACATTCGTATCGATGCTCGCGGCGTCGATCGTGACCGACGTCGTGCTCTTGTCCAGACCGCCTTCGTTCCAGTCGAGCTCCCCCTTCTTGCGATCGAACCGCGCCGTAAAGCGTGAATACTTGAAGTGATCGATGTCGAAGGTAATGCTGCAGTGATCCGGATCGATTTCATAACGGCCGGGCGGCACACGCGCTTCGTTCTGGCTGACCGAATGCGTGAGTACTTGCACAGGCGTGCAGGCCATTGCCGTTAACAACGTTGCGCTCAGCAACGCGCGCACGAACGCGGCGCGCAGACTCAGTGTGCTCATGAAGTTCGTTCCCGTTGACCGATCCCGCTCACGATAGCAGTTCGCGCTCTCACGCCGCAAAAACACAAAAGTCTTGACGAAGGAGAATGATCGTTCTACCATTCGTTCATGGCTACTGACACTCACACTGAATCAATCTCGCCCGGCAGTGCGCGCGAGCGGCTGCTGGATGCGGCTGAAGCGTTGATCTACGCCGGCGGGATTCATGCCACCGGCGTGGACGCGATCGTCAAACAGTCCGGTACGGCGCGTAAAAGCTTTTACACGCATTTCGAATCGAAAGACGCGCTCGTGGCGGCCGCGCTCGACCGGCGCGACGAACGCTGGATGAACTGGTTTATCACCGGCACGCAGCGGCACGGCAAGACGGCACGCAAACGCCTGCTCGGCATGTTCGAGGTGCTGCGTGAATGGTTTGCATCGGAGAATTTTCACGGTTGCGCATTCTTGAATGCGTCCGGTGAAATCGCCTCCGCGGAGGACCCGATCCGGATCGTCGCGCGCCATCACAAAGAACGCCTGCTGGCGTTCGTGCGAACCGAATGCGACGAATTCGCGGCGGAGTCGGGCATGGACGCCCGCCGCGTCGCGCGCCTGTCGCGTCAATGGTTGATCCTGCTCGACGGCGCAATCGCCGTCGCGCTGGTAAGCGGCGAGCCCGACGCGGCGCTCGACGCACAAACCGCAGCCGAAGTCCTGCTCGACGCGCAATGTGCGAGCGAGCCAGTTACACCGCCACGCAAACGACCGCCATCCCGGCGAACCGCAACCTGACTGAGGAACCATCATGGCCGACCCGATCGAAACCCGCCCGCCGCTGCCACCGTTCACACGTGAAACCGCGATCCAGAAAGTGCGCGGCGCGGAAGACGGCTGGAACACCCGCGATCCCGAGCGTGTGTCGCTCGTCTACACGCAGGACAGCGTATGGCGCAACCGCGCGGAGTTCACGCATGGCCGCGCGGAGATTGTCGCTTTACTGCGCCGCAAATGGGCGAAGGAACTCGACTACCGGTTGATCAAGGAATTGTGGGCGTTTACCGATAACCGCATTGCCGTGCGCTTTGCCTATGAATGGCACGACGATTCGAACAACTGGTTCCGTTCGTACGGTAACGAGAACTGGGAGTTCAACGAGCATGGACTGATGGCCCGCCGTCATGCCAGCATCAACGATATGCCGATCCGCGAAGCGGACCGTCTTTTTCATTGGCCGCTTGGCCGCCGTCCTGACGATCACCCGGGTCTGTCCGATCTCGGTCTTTGACCCGACAGGCGAACGCCCAATGCGCGTTCACCGCTCCGACATCGGTTCTCGGCTATGGTTGCGTCTGCGCTAACGGGCACGTGTCGTGCCCGGGCGCCCGAGCGTGTCCTCAACATCGTGCTGAAGGGTTGAGGTACAGTGCGCGACGGACGGCAAGCAACCCTACCCAGAACACAGATGACGCCGGCGCTCGACCGGTGGCGGAGAGGACATGCATTTTCGGCAGATCAAGAAGAACATCCGACGCGCGGCCATTGCGCTTGTAGCGAGCCTCGCCGCGGCGTCCGCCGCGCATGCGGGCAACTGGTGCGAGGGTGGCGTGTGGGTCGACGCCATGCTGGGTTCGTATCACATCAACCCTGACCCGAACACCCATTTCGAACAGTTCAATCCGGGCCTCGGTGTCGAATGCTGGCTCAATAATCAATGGGCGTTGACTGCCGGCGGCTTTCGCAATTCGCTGCGCCGGCCTTCTTATTACGGCGGCGGTGTGTGGGCGCCGGAGTTCGCGCATTGGGGCATCGTGCGGATCGCGGCGATCGGCGGGATCATCTCGGGCTATAACTACGGCAATTGGGGTTTGGGCCGCGATCATACGATCGGACCGGTCGTCGCACCGATCGTCATGCTCGAATACAAGCGCGTGGGCGCGAACTTCATTGTGATTCCGCCCATCCCGTCGGACAATCTTCCGTTTACGATCGGGTTTCAGTTGAAGGTGAAGTTCTGACACGGAACGTCACCTGGACAAATAACGAGCGACCGCACTTTTGGGCAATCCGGAAAATCGCCGAACAGAGCACGCCGGAATAAGCCTTTGTCAATCCGGCAAAGGTGAGACGTTCCAGGAGATCGCCAGCAAAAAGGCGAGAAACACCAGCAGGTGAGTTCACCACGACACAGGCAGAGCCACCCTGACAGTCGATGCTTCAGACGGCCACGATGAACGCGGTACGCCATATCCGCGTACCACAAGGTGGAAACCGTCGTTGCTACGATCAGCCGCAGGGTTCTCGTATTCCGCGAGATAGCCCGTTTGGTATTCCACCTCCTGGAGCATCAATCATGCGCGTCTCCGGTTCAAGCCCGAATTGCGTCCCCTGTCGCTGCTGCGAGCTTCCGAATGAGGAGCAGGACGCTACTCGGCAAAGCAGCACGCAACCGGCTACCCAGCCCGCGAGCGCAAATCCCGCAGTCGCCAATGCCTGCAAATCCTTGCAGGAAAAGCCACGTAACACAGGTAGCCATCCGCAGCCCTCCTCGAAAAGTCCAGGCGGGCCTCGCAATGCGCGGCCGGACTGTTGGCCCGGCGACGTTCCTCGAGCGGACCTCATGACGAAACACCGCATGAATCGCCACGCTCGCCAGCAAGCGTCCGCCTTTCACGATGCGAGGACATGGTTCACTGGCAGCGAGCGCTCAATTGGAAATGACGAAGCCAGAAACGGATACCGCGCGGGGCGCGCCGCGCCTGTCGCATCCAATCTCGCCGTCACAACCGACGACGGCGGCCCGCGGGTCAAACGCGGCCCGGTTCTCAGCAAATGCATCAGGGATCTTGGCGGCGACGCATTGAAGGAAGGCAGCATTGCCTCCGAAGGCTTCGCGCAGCCCGAATATAAAGAAAGTCGAAATCAGGCGAGCGGCGGCCTATGTGATGGCATGGTCCGGGAAGCCATCCGCCGGCTCGATCGCGGCACGAGCGATCAGCCGACGACACCCGGATCGCCCGGTCAGCGTGAATCGACGCTCATCTCAGCGGTGCGAGACATGCGCGCGGACACCCGTAACGCCATCTCGCGAAGGGAAATGTTCGGTCGCATCACCAACTTCCAGACCGGTGGCGCCAAACTTGGCCTAAGCCGCTATGCGCCGCAGCCACCCATTACGTTCGCCGGCGTTAGAGACCGCAATTACCGCATCGATTTATTCAATCACCAGACACAGAATTTGCTGCGCCATCCCAACGATATCGCGTACGTCCAGCTGAGTCTGGAGTCGCCAACGGATAGAAGGGACTATGGGCACGCCATTCTCATCCAGAGAGGAGTCGGCAATCGCTATACGATTTTCGATCCCAACAATGGCGCATTCGAATATGCAAACTGGGGTAATACAGAGCAAGCGTTGAACCGCTTCATGGCAACCGCCTTCAGGACGCGCTCCTCTTTCGACGAGCTGGAAGGCGACTATCGAGTCACGCCGTTCAAACTGCAGGTGTATTCGACGACACCGTCTGAAAATCGAACGCCTACGCCAGTCCTCGGCCCGCGACCGGGAGCTGCCGGTAAGGGGCCGCCCATCCCCGAATGTGAAAACCTCATCTACCAGCGACATGCAGCCTCTTCGAATGCCCTATCACTCGATACGCTTTTTCCGGGCGGTGCGGCGCGTTCCGGCTTGCGCAGCCCAGACGAAAGCCTGGCAACCTCCGCGTTACGGGCCGTTGCCGACGGGAGAACACAATCGCTCGGCATTTTCATCGGAAGCCTACGCAGCTTGCGGAACGATCCAGATGCACGTCAGCGGTTCATCAACAGTTCGAATTACGTTCACGACCATTTCCAGTCCGCCTCTACCAGCGTTCTGGCGAACTACATCCGGCACAGCGGCATGCATCGCGTCACGACAGCAGACGATCTCCTGAGTGAACTGAGAACACACTTCGCCGAAGCGTATAACAGCGACAGCGGCCCCGTGGCTCTGCGCAACGACTTCGCGGTTATCGATCTTTCGTTAAGCGCTGAAGCGGGAGGAACGTCGAGACGAGAGCCTAGCCGGCCGGTCGTCGTACAGCGGCTCAACCACAGTCCGGATGTCGCGCGCGATCACTACGAGCTTTACGATCCTAACTTCGGTGCCTATACGTATAACAACTTTGACGATTTGTCGGCTGCAATACGTGGCGTCTATGACGGGGGATACAGCGCCGAAGGCGGAGTCATTGGCGCTACGACGGCATGGTTCGCCCGTGAAGCCGATTTCGCGGCTGCCGGCGTGCGCAGAGCAGACATCAGTCTGGACAACGCAGAGCGAAGGGCCTGGTCAGCGCCAACCGTTCAGCTCGTCACCCCGCGCCTGGACCTGCCAACCGCACCGCCGGACAGTCGTCCTTCGATCCAGACTTATGTGGACAAGCGCTTGGAATTCAAACGTTCAACCGACTCGACATTGACCGCCGATCCGTGGGTGCTACTTCGCCCATCAACGGACAAACCGGCCGAAGTCGCGAAGAGAGGCGGGTTCGACGCTGCAATTACACCGCTGCGCGATGTCAATTTGTCCCTGCACAATTTTGACATTGCCTCCCACGAGGGGGAAACAGACAGTGGCGGCTATCTCGGGACGTTCGAAACATCGGGGGTTGCCATCGACCGCCAGCGCCATCAATCGGAGAACGGGTATATCTATGCTATCGCGCCGTCCCCTAACATGGTCAATGTGAACGCGAGCCTCGGCGCACATACTCTCGGCGCGGAAAACCATGAATTTGCCGCCATGGGCCACATCGACAACACGCAGATATTGGGTTGGTGGGAGACGAAGGACGTGAAACAAGGGCACTTATGGCACTACCACGAAAATCCTGCCTTCCGTTGGGACGTGTACAGGCGGACGTGGACTGCGGGAGCGCAACCTCAGCTTGCCCGATTTCCGATCGATAGCGCCGCCTGGCATGAACCCGAATACAAGCGGTTTTCTGCCCCGAGGCAAGAGCCTAATCTCGCGCAGGCCGAGTTCTATCTCAATACCCGCTTGCAAGTCCATCAGTTGGCGGCCCGCCAGTCAGCCGGGAAAGACTATGCAGGGCCGATGACCTTGCAGGGGTATGGCGGCAACTATCCGTACATCCTGTATGCCGACGCAGGCAAGAACGTTTGGGTCTACAACAAGACCTACGCCTCCAATCGACCCAACAGCACTACGCAATTCGTCATGGGCGAGGACGGTCGTTTCCACTTTGCGAATAACTACAGTAAGGTCCTGAGTGTAGAAAGTGATGATTCGCTCTCGGTCGGCACGATCCCCAAGGATCCGCGCAACCTGAACGGTGTTTTTCGCCTCGCTGGAGGCAATCCGTTCCATCTCGTTCATGAAGAGAATCTGAAATACCTGACTGTGGGCCTTAGCTGGGCTACGCCGTTTCTGACAGACTACGATGCCGGAGACCGGTCACGGTGGAAACTGACGGATCAGCGCGGCGCTGAGGTCACACCGCTCGCCGTCAACAAAAACTCCTATCTGCATAGCACGACCGGCACGCCCGAACAGCTGTATGCGTTCAATCAAAACCCGGATTCCCTGTTGCCGCCTGGTGCGACTCATTTCGTGACGGAAAGATTGTTTGATCCATTCAACGGTTTCAACTTTCTTGACTACGCGAACCTTGCGCGTTCAACCGGCGCGCTGGGTATGGCCATCTCGTTGCTGAAGTCGGAAAATGCCGCGTGGCTCTTCCGAGATGGCTTTTACGCAGTCCCAATCGGTAAGAACCAGCTGGAAGTGCGAACGCTAGGCGGTAAGCCTGTGTGGCGCGCAACGGTCGATCCGATGACGGATCACGAGTCGTATGAGAGTCTCGGTCCAGTCTCGAGCGGTTTCAAAATTAGCGACGATGTCTGGAACGACCTTCGGTTTCGGGAAGACGCACGCTTGCGGCTGGAAGAGACGCTGCCGGCGTAGTTAATACATTGCCGCAAGCGCATCCTGTTCACTTTCATCAATGGTGAAGCTTTCCAGGAGACCCTTCGAATCCGCTCAAAGGTGAGTCGTTCCAGGAGCAGATCGGCACCTCAACGCTCCGCAAACTTGCGTCAAGGTGAGGAGTTCCAGGAGATCGCGTTGAAAGGTGAGTGATTCCAGGAGGTGAGCAACCGGCGCACCGGATCCGCACCTAAGAAAAGGTGAGGATTTCCAGGGAGTTGCGGTCATACGCGCTGACTGCGAGCAAGGCGGCCCGGCGGCAGGTCGCTAAATCGCCAACCGATAGGTGAGAAGATTCGGGATGCGTCGAGGTGAGAATATGGCAACCTGTCCGCGCACTTCAACCCCGAAGGTGAGGGAATTCGGGAGTGCAATGACAGGCCTTCGCCAACCTCGGTATCCGCGAATATTGACATTGGTTTCCTAGGAAACTAATATGCCGTCAATGCTCTTGGAGATGGCGTTACCCCATGCAAGGTCCTCGTCAAAAGAACAGCACCCGCGCGCCGGCTCGAAAGAAACCTGTTAGCGGACTTGAAGCGCATGTCGGTTACTGGCTGCGCTTCGTGTCGAATCACGTGTCGCATGGCTTCCAGATGAAGGTCGAAGCCCACGGCGTGACTGTGTCCGAATGGGTATTGCTGCGCGAGATCTACGACTCGGGCCCGACATCTGCCACGGCGCTCGCGGCACGCACCGGCATGAGCAAGGGTGCGGTGTCGAAGCTGCTCACACGGATCGAAGCCAAGGCACTGCTCGAACGCGAGACGGTCAAAGAAGACCGCCGCAATCACGTCGTTGCACTGAGTACGGAAGGACTAAAACTCGTGCCTGAACTCGCGCGACTGGCCGATCAGAACGACGAAGAGTTCTTCGGCCACCTGCCCGCTGGTGTAAAAACGGCGATCGTCGACGCAATGAAAAACGTGGTCGCCGTCCACGGCCTGAAGGCGGTTCCCATCGAGTAAACGCTCTCCCTGCTGGAGATAGACATGTCCGCGAAGTTCAATGAAGCCAGCCGCCTCGTGGCCGAAGACTGTGCGAAGCGCTCACACGAAGGCACGATCGATTTCGGCTCGGTGGTGCGCGCGCTCGGTGAGGCCGGCGTCGAATCGTACTTCACCGATTACCGTCGCGGCGAGCATACGTACTATGCGCCCGGCGGCGAGACGCACGCGATCGCATTGCCGCTACCGGACATCGCGATTGCGAATGCCTTCGACGCCGACGCGGTCAACCAGGCCGTGCGCGGCGCGCAAAGCGGCGCGGTCAAGTACGCGGAGTTCGTGAGCCGAACCATGACTGCGGGATGCATCGGCTATTTCGTCTGGATCGCGGGACGCCAGGTGCAGTATTTTGGCCGGCGCGGCGAAGTGCACGTGGAGCGCTTTCCTCAATGACGCCTGACGCTTTCGCGAGGGACATTCAGGCGGCGCTCGCCCCGCACGCCGACGCGGAGCGCGCGCTCGCGATGCGCGCGTACATGCGCCACCAGTTCGAATTCATCGGCGTGCCGACGCCGCAGCGGCGGCAAGCGGTATTGCCGGTTTTCAAGCGGCTGCAGGTGGAGAACGCCGATCATCTGCTGGCGTGTGCGCATGTTTTGTGGACCCTTCCGGCGCGCGAATTCCAGTATGTCGCGACGGATCTGCTGGCGCGTAAATGGAAGGCGCTGGGGATCAACGACATCGCGCATCTGCTGACTATCGCGCAGCAAGCTTCGTGGTGGGATTCGGTCGATCCGCTCGCGGGCGTAGTCGGCGACGTGCTGAAAGCGGCGCGGGTCGAGACGCCACAGGCGCAGGCCGTCATGGACGCGGCGCTTCAGCACGAATCACTATGGGTGCGGCGCATTGCGATGATTCATCAACTCGGCTGGCGCGAGCATACCGACGAAGATCGTCTGTTCGGGTACGCGCGTGCGCTGGCCGCGGAAAGCGACTTCTTTATACGCAAAGCGATCGGCTGGGCCTTGCGAGATTACGCGTGGCACGCGCCCGACGCGGTGAGCGGCTTTCTGTCGGCTTCACGCGACCTTATTTCACCGCTCAGTCTGCGCGAAGCGTCCAAGCATCTGCCTTCGATTAGCTGACGCTTTGAACGCTCGGACTTTTGCAGCGGTGACAAAAACGCAAATGAAAAGCCGCTTGTTAACGGCGCTTTATCCGAAAACTTGAGAATTATATTTGACGCGTTAAATGCGGTTTAAAAGTCTGTAGTCATCGCTTAGTAACATGCGTGGGCAATACTCCGCAGCGCTGCAAGTCAGACCATATTTCGCATAAAACGCGCTGCTCCCATTGAGGGCTGACGCGAAGGCCAGACCCCGGGGGGTTCACATGACTATTCGTCATCGCATCACGCTATTGGTTGTTCTGATGTTCGTCGCCTTGTCGGCGATTGGCGGCTACGCTGTCTACCAGACGCGCGGCAGCGCGGCCGAGGTGCGCAAGGTAACCGAAGGCGTCGTTCCGAGCGCGCTCGCTTCCGCCGACCTCGTGTCGCAAGTCAAAGACGTGCAACTCGCCACGATGACACTGGTCTACGCGCCCGACGCCAATATGGTCGCCCAAGCTCAGGACGAACTGAAAAAGAAGCGCGCTTCGTTGCAACAGGCGCTCGCGTTGCAGGATAAAGATGCCGCGAGCCACGCCCAGAAGGGCCTTGTTTCGCAAGCTAAAGACAGTCTCGAGAACTATTTCTCCGCGATCGCCGAGACGGCCAAAATGAAGGCCGACGGCAAGAACGAACTCGCGCAGGCCTATCTGTTCGCCAATGTCGCGCAGTATCGCGACGAACTCGAAGGAATCGTCGAGACCTTGCGCGTCGAGAAGAATCGCGAGAAAGACGAGGCGATTACCGCGTTGAACGCCACACTCGCCACGACGACCACGGCGATCGCGGCGGTCACGGGTATCGCGATCATTCTGCTGACTTCGATCGGCTCGCTGCTCTACCGTCAGATCACGCGCCCGCTCAGCCGCATGCAGGCCATGATGAGCGAGATCGCCTCCAGCCAGGATTTCACGCGGCGCGTGCCGGTAGGCCGGCTCGATGAAATCGGCCATTCGATCGTTGCCTTCAACGGCATGATCGAGAAGATTCAGGAGAGTTCGGCGCAACTCAAGCAGAAAACCGCGGACATTCAGGCGATGTTGCAGAACATGCAGCAGGGCATTCTGACGGTGATCGACGGCGCCGTGATCCACGCGGAGTACTCGGCCTATCTGGAAGACATCTTCGAAACGAAGGACATTGCCGGGCGCGGTTTGATGGATCTCGTCTTTGCCGACACGGACCTCGGTTCGGACGCGCTTTCGCAAGTCGATGCGGCCGCGCATGCCTGCCTCGGCGAAGACTGCATCAACTTCGCGTTCAATCAGCATCTGCTGGTCGGCGAGATTTCCCGACGCATGCCCGATGGCCGCGTGAAGATTCTCGACCTGAGCTGGTCGGCGATCACCGATGAAAACGACGTGATTGTGCGCCTGATGCTCTGCGTGCGCGACGTCACCGAGTTGCGCAAGCTGGCCGCTGAGGCCAGCGAACAGCGCCGCCGACTCGACATGATCGGCGAAATTCTCGCGGTCAGTGAAGAGAAGTTCCACCATTTCATCGAGAGCTCGGCCGGCTTTATCAGCGAGAACGAGCGGATCATTCGCAAGCATTCGGCGGCGGATCACGCGGCGATTGCCGAGTTGTTCCGCAATATGCACACCATCAAGGGTAATGCCCGCACTTATAACCTGCAGCATCTGACCAACGTCGTTCACGAAACGGAACAGAGCTATCACGAGCTGCGCCAGCCGGACGCGGGCCGCTCGTGGGATCAGGAGCATCTGATGCGCGAACTGACGCGCGTGCGCGAAGCGATCGAGAGCTACGCGAAAATCAACGAACAGAGCCTTGGCCGCAAGGGCAAAGGCCAGCTTAACGACGCGGGCAACTCGGCTCACTACGTGATGGTCGCGAAAGAGCATATCCAGCACACGCTGAGCATGCTGGAGCAGACCGACGCCGGCGAACTGCACGAACTTCAGTCCATGCGCGAAGCGCTGCGCCGCACGCTGCGGGCACTGGGCAGCGAAAGCGTGCGCGACGCGCTGTCCGGCGTGCTGGACTCGCTGCCGTCGCTTGCGAGCGAGTTGGGCAAGCCCGCGCCGAACGTGCATATCGACGACAACGGTTACCGTCTGCGTGGCGAGGCCGGTGGCACGTTGAACAATGTGTTCATGCATCTGTTGCGCAACTCGATGGATCACGGCATCGAAACCGCCGAGACACGCAGCGAGCACGGCAAGAAGCCGGCCGGCACGATCCACATTGAAGTGGGCGTGGACAGCGGCGCGTTGCAGATCACGCTGAGCGATGACGGCCGCGGCCTCGCGCTCCATCGCATTCGCGGTATCGCAATGGAACGCGGCTGGATTGGTAGCAACGACACGCTGAGCGATGAAGCGATCGCCGATTTCATTTTCCGGCCGGGCTTCTCGACTGCGGAAACGGTCACGGAGTTGTCCGGCCGCGGAGTCGGCATGGACGCCGTGCGCGATTTCCTCAAGCGCGCGAACGGCAGCATCGAGCTGCGCTTTACCGACGATCAGAAGGGCGCGGCGTTCCGTCAGTTCCAGACGATTGTTTGCCTGCCGGATAGCGTCGCCGTCGATACGCTCGGCGTGGAAGCGCGTGGCGAAACCGGCGCACTGCAACTCGACGCGATGGCGGACTGAACGCCGCATCGGCGTACGGCGCGACGGAATTCGAAGGAACGGTTGTGATTCAACAGTACGTATTGGCGGCGGCAGCAGGCAGCGCGGTGACCGCGTTGCTGGCATTTGCCGCACACAAGCTGCACAGCGCGAAGCTGACGGCACAGTTGCGCGCCGAAGCGCAAGCGCGGATCGACACGCTCGAAGCCGGGCAGGCCCAGCATAGCGCCGCCATTCGCGAGTGCGAGCAGTCCGAGCAGGCATTGCATTCGTTGACCACGCAGCTACGCGAGGAACTCGCGCTCCAATCGGCACGCGCGGACGAACTGCGTGACGCGCTGAAAGCGGCCACCGAGGACAAAGACCAGTTGGCGCATCAGGCCCGGCAGATCGCCGGCGAGGCCGAGCGCCTGAAGAGTCTCGGTGCGACATTCGAGCGCTGGCACGAACAGATGATTTCGCTCATGACGCAAAACCACGACATGCACGCGAAGAATCAGGAGCTGTCCTCGATTGTGCGGCATGTGGTGATCGTGTCGCTGAACGCGTCGATCGAAGCGGCGCGGGCGGGTCCGGCGGGTCGCGGCTTCGCGGTGGTGGCGAGCGAAGTGCGCGCCCTCGCCGCGCGTTCCGAAGAGTTGTCGAAAAGCTATCGCGACAGCCTGCATCGCAATGACTTGACCACGACGTCGACGTTTCAGGACATTCAGGCCGGCGGCAAGATGATCGCGGCGTCGCTCGCCAGCGTCGAGTCGCTGGCCAATCAGTTTCATTCGAAGCTGCACGAGGTGGCGGTGTGATTTCGGCCCACGCCAGGGACAGCTTCGAGCGCATTTTCCGCCAGGCCGCCGAGGCGCGCTTGCCGCTGGATGCCGGCGATCTGTGCGAGATTGCGCCGCTTGCCGAGGCCGGCCTTGGCGCATCCAAAGACTCGCAAGTGGTCGTGCTGACCATTTCGTCGATCGTGTTCAGGCTGCTGCTGATCCTTCGTTTCGACGAAGACGACAGCACGCGAGCCTACTACCTGAAAGACACCGCCGACGAACGGCACTTCCAGGAGGTCTTTCTGGAAATCTGCAATCTGTGTTGCGGGGCGATGAATCAGGCGTTGTTGCGCTACTTTCCAGACCTCGGCATGTCGACGCCTTACGTGCTGAACGCGCGTTGCCTGCCGCATCTGCATGAATTGAAGCCGGGTCTGCTGTCGTCGTATTCGGTCACGCTGAACGGTACCGTGCGGCTCGCCGCGACGGTATGCGTGTGTGCGCATGCGCCGATCGACTTCATCGCCGACACTGGCGCGCTCGAAGAAACCAGCGGCGAGCTGGAGTTGTTTTGATCAGGCGGCGAATCCCCGCTGCGAGCAGGAACGCAACATGAACATGAACAAGCCGGTCAGCAAGGTGCTGGTGCTGGACGATTGCCCGGCTCACAAAGAGGCGCTGAAGCGCTTTTGCGACGAGAACAACCTGGTCGGCGTCAAGGTCGGCAAGAACCGCTTGCAGTCGGTGCTGCGCTCAAATATCGATCTGGGCGCGGTGTTGTTTGCCGAGCATTACGGTGGCTCGCCGGAAGCCAGCGCCGAGATCGCGATCAGGATCAACGCGGTGCGTCCCGAGTTGCCGATCATCATGAGGCGGGACGACGGCCCTGGCATGGACGGCTTGCCGGAGAGCTTGCGGCGCGTGGTCTGCGCGGCGTACGTTGCGCACGATATGGCGCCGCTGCGGCAGGTGATCGACGAGTACATTTTCAGCCTGGATTATCCGAACGCACTGGTGCGCGGCATCGCCGACATGACACAGGCCATTCTGGGCGAAGTGTTCAAGGATCTGACCATCACGTGCGACACGCCGCATATCGTGCGCGACCGCATCATCTTCGGCGAGGTGTTCAGTCTGATTCCGCTCGAAAGCGCATGGTGCCGAGGTTACATGATGATGCAGGCCGAAGAGACACCGATTCTCGACCTGCTGGATCGTTACCGGATGATCGACGACGCGCAACACGGCGAAGCCGATTTCCGCGACCTGAACAGCGTGCTCGGCGAGGTGACGAACCTGATCTGGGGTTCCTTCAAGAACCGCTATGTCGGCGATGCGGACGCCTGGGCGCGCAGCCAGGTGCAGGTGCCGCTGCTGGTGAATCACAAGCACAAGTACATTTCGTTCGGCAGCGGCAATCCGCAATTGTGCTTCACGTATTGGTTGAAGGACCCGCGGTCGAGCCGGGCGGTCAAGTTGCATCAACGTTTTGTGTTCAGCCTGAGCTGGTCGCCGGAGGATTTCAAGGAAGTCTCGGACGACGTCGGCGCAATGGTCGAGGCAGGCGAGCTGGATCTGTTCTGAGTGTGATCATAGGAAAAAACATGTCGAAAATTCTGGTGGTGGATGATTCGAGCACGGTGCGCGACGAAGTGGCCGGCTTTCTGAAGAAGAACGGTCTGGACGTCGACACGGCGGTGGACGGCAAGGACGGCCTCGCCAAGCTGAAGGCCAGCCCCGGCATCAAGCTGGTGATCAGCGACGTCAACATGCCGAATATGGACGGCCTCACGATGGTCGAGAAGATTCGCGGCGAGCTCGCGAACAAGACCGTCAACGTCATCATGCTGACCACCGAGAGCAGCCCGGCGATGAAGGAGCGGGGCAAGGCGGCCGGCGTCAAGGGATGGATCGTCAAGCCGTTCAAAGGCGATGCCGTGCTGGAAACGTTCCGCAAACTGGCAAGCTAAACGCTGCTGCGCGGGAGTCGCACGCGAAGGTGAGTGTTTTCGGGAGCCGCGTGCAAACGTGTCTTTGAGTCGGTTTCCGCGTTCGCTGCGGCGGTCGAAACAGGCTAAATACGCGAATAAACCGATCCGCGCGGTGATTGAGGCCGCGCATCCGGATACGCTCGCTCGTTCAAAGGTGAGGATATTCGGGACCTTTCATGTATCGCGTGAAGGCGCTCAGAAAGCATGGTTCGTTGAGGCGTGCGGCCCGTGCGCATGCTTCGCTCAAGGACCTCGGATCGAACACGGTGAGTGGCGGAATCGATCGGCACTCACCCGGCCCCTGTTTCAGCACGATGGTGTCGAGGGCCGGACCACATCGTTCAAAACACCCATTCCCTCGCGCAAATCGCGCATTTCCATCTTGAGGCAACGCCCGCACACGCACGGCCGCTTACCTGGGTATGCAAATTACTCTGCCAGTTCTAAAGGTGAGGGTTTGCGGGAGTGGCCTGTTCTCGGGCATCCGGGCCACGCCCAGCATGCCCTTGCGGCCTGCCCCCAAGCTCGAAAGGTGAGCGTTTTCAGGAGCAGTTCAACGCGCGCCTCGTGCCAAACCCAAAGCGCTCCATGCCAAAGGTGAGCCTTTTCGGGAGCGAGACGGCAACGCTTACCGTGCGGCACATGCGGCGTGCCATATCACGTTCCGAGTTGAAAGAGTTGGGAAGAAATTGGCAACCTTGGGGGCTGTTCCGCGTTTTGAGAACACCCGCATGCAGGGATGATGGCGACGCGGACGACAGCGGGCGCGGATTGACTATATCCGCACGCCAGGTGCCTGTCTCTGAACAACGATCGTCTCCTGGAATCAGTTGGATGAGTCAGCATATTCTTTTCGTGGGCGCCGATGCCGGCTTGACTGCCGTGGTGGGCGAATCATTGCGCGGCCAGGGCTGCGGTGTGTCCGCACGTCCGCCGGGCGCCGGGCTCAAGCATGTGGTCGAGATGGAACGGCCTTCGCTGCTGGTGCTCGACATTTCGGCGCCGCATGGCGATGGTCTCGCCGTCTTGCGCGACCTGCGCATGGGCGGCAACGATGTGCCCGTGATTCTGCTCTCGGCGAGCAACAAGGCGATTGATCGTGTGATCGGTCTCGAACTCGGGGCCGACGACTTCATGAGCAAGCCCGCCGACCCTGCCGAACTGCTCGCCCGCATTCGCGTGCTGCTACGGCGGCGCGGCACGGTCGCTCCGGGTGCGCCGGAGACGCGGCCGCCGTATCGCTTTGGCCGCTGCGAACTGAACTTCTCCGCGCGCGAATTGCGTCGCGACAACGAGCACTTCGCGTTGCGCAGTTCCGAGTTCGCGTTGCTCAAGATCTTCGTCAATCACGCGATGACCGTGCTCACGCGCGTGCAGCTCAACGAGAAGCTGCGCGGCAATAGCGTGTTGCATCAAGGGCGTAGCCTCGATGTGTCGATCTGGCGGCTGCGTCGTCTGATCGAAATCGATCCTTCCGAGCCGCGTTACGTGCAAACCGTGTGGGGACGCGGCTATGTGTTCGTGCCGCACGGCGAGCTGGGTGCAGCCGAGCGCGGCGCGCTGGTCGCGCCCGGCGTGTAGATCAGCGGCGAGCGACCCAAAAGGTGAGACTTTTCGGGAGCGCACGACGCGATCCAATGTCGCGCCGTTTTTCGCTCCGTGTTTTGCTCCGTTTTTGCTGGTTACGCCGGCTTCGCGATCTCGCGAATGTCGGCGACCGGCGTTTGACCGAAAGCATCGCTCAATGCGTAGTCGAGCAACTGGGTAGCGCACTGTTCAGGCGACGATAGTTGGCCGCTGCGCTTGAGGTCTTCGAATTTCTCGCGCATTGGAAACTGTTCGGCCCCGCTTCCGCGAATCTCGGCCTGCATATTCGTATCGATCACGCCCGGCGCCAGACTGCAGATACGCAGCGCGCGATTCGCATCGAGCGAGACGGCGCGCGCGTGATGATCGAGCGCGGCCTTCGTTGCACAGTAGATGCTCCATCCGGCATACGCGTTGCGCGCCGCGCCGCTGGAGATGTGCACGATGCGCCGGTCGGTTGCGTCGACGGCGGCTGCGGCGAGCGCGCTGGCGAGCATCAACGGCGTGGCGACATTGAGGCTCACCGCGCTTGCGATGGCCGCTGCGTCCTGTCCTTCAATCGGGCCGATCGGCTGCACCATCCCTGCGTTGTTGATCAGCAGCACGGTGTGCGCGCCGCTGACGAATTCGCGCAGCGCAGGGGTCGCGATCCATTGCGAGACGCGGGCGGTGTCGGCGAGTTCGAGTTCGATTTCTTCGAGCAGCGCCGGGAAATGGTTTTTGAGCGTGGCATGACGCGAGCGGGACAAACCCAGCACCGCGATTCCGCGAGCAAGAAGTTGTTCGGCGAGCGCCGCGCCCAGGCCACGGTTGTGGCCGGTGACGATCGCACGGATCGGAGAAGAGGTGGTCATGTCGGTCCTTGAAATCGTTGGCGTGAGCAAGGCCGCTATTTTCTCACGCAATATTTTCCCGCGTCTTGCGCCCTGTGCCGACCCTCGGACGCGTTCATGTCCGCGTACGCTCAGATTCAAGGCGAGCGAAAGCGCTCCCGATACTGCATGGGTGTCGCGCCGATCCGCTTACTGAAAACAATGCGCATGCGATCTGCTGTGCCGAAGCCGCAGTCGTACGCGATCGCCTTGAGCGCCGCGCCACTGCTCTCGAGCAGCTTGCGCGCGGCATCGACACGAGCACGCTCGACGAATTCATGCGGCGTCACGCCGGTCTCCTGCACGAACACTCGCGCGAAGTTGCGCGCGCTCATCCCTGCGACGTCGGCCAGTTGCTTCACCGTGAAGCTCTCGCGAATCCGTTCCATGACGTGCGCCTGGACTTTGGCAACGGGCGACGTCTCGTCGACGGGCGCGGTCAGGTAGGGGCTGAACTGCGACTGGCCGCCTTGCCGCTGCGCGAACACCACCAGGCGTTTGGCGACCGCGAGCGCGATGTGCGGCCCATGATCTTCAGCAACCAGGGCGAGCGACAGATCGATGCCGGCCGTCACGCCGGCTGATGTGACGAGTGGTCCGTCGCGCAGGTAAATACGGTCGAAATCGACGCGCGCGTTGGGAAATTGCGCCGCCAGTTGTGCTGCATGCTGCCAGTGCGTGGTGACGTGGCGGGCATCGAGCAGGCCCGCGTGGCCGAGCGCGAATGCGCCGGTGCAGATGGAACCGTAACGGCCGCCCTGCGTGGCGACGTTGGCGAGCCACTCCAGCACGCGCGCGTCGGGCGCACGATCGGGCAGCGCGGGCCCGCCCGCGACAAGGGCAAGATCGAACGGACGACGCGCTTCGCTGAAGGTGGCGTCCGCGACCAGCGTCATGCCGTTGGACGCGCGCAATGGTGCGGATTCCGCGCCGATCAGCTTCACCTCGTAGTGATCTTCGGGCGCGGTGAAACGGTTGGCTTCGGAAAACACGTCGACGGGGCCGGCGACGTCGAGCGCCTGCACGCCGGGAAAGATGGCGATCGCAACGGTGGGCATCGAAAACTTCCTGTGACGATGGACGGACTCCGCATGCCGCGGCAGTCAACGCGGTGCGTTTGGCAGTGTTCAACGGTCCACGACGATTGTTTGCGGCGGCGCGTTGACCAATACTGGACTTCATCGGACGCGTTGCTTGAATCGCTGAAAAAAGCGCCGCGGACCAGCATACCAAACGCGCTTTCAAGTCACAAAGACCGCGCGTTCCGTTCATTCGAATCCATTACGGAGTTCATTACATGACCACGATCGCAGGCATTCAGATTCCCGACAGCATGATGGCGCGCGAAGCCACCCAACTCGTGCGCGATACCGAAACCGACTTGCTGTATCACCATTCACGGCGCGTTTTTCTGTTCGGCTCGCTGGCTGGCGCGCGCAAGCAGCTGAAGTACGATCCCGAACTGCTGTACATCGGCGCGATGTTTCATGACATGGGGCTGGTTGCGCCGTATAGCAGCGAGCACGACCGCTTCGAGGTGGACGGCGCGAACGCGGCGCGTGATTTCCTGCGACGTCACGGCATTGGCGAGGACGACATCGATCAGGTTTGGAACTCGATCGCACTGCACACGACGCCTGGCATTCCGCAGCATATGAAGCCGGTGATCGCGCTGGTCACGGCGGGCGTGGAGATGGACGTGCTGGGGCTCGCCTACGATGAATTTACCGAGCACCAGCGCCACGAGGTCACGCACGCGCATCCGCGAGGCGCGCATTTCAAGGAAGGCATTATCGACGCGTTCGCGCACGGCACCATTCACAAACCGGAGACCACCTTCGGGAACGTGAAAGCGGACGTGCTGGCGCTGAAGGACCCGCATTACCATCGCGAGAATTTCTGCACGATGATTTTGGGTTCGGCGTGGAAGGAGTGAGTTGCCGGTGAGCGTTACGAGCCAATTCGGAGCAGATGACATAGGCGCTCAGCCCCTGCCATGCAACGCGGCGATCTCCTGCAGATCGAGATCGTGTTCGAGAATAGTCAACAGTTCATCGTGAAGCAAGCCCGTTCGATGCAGATGCAATAGCTCGATGCGAGCCGCGGAGACGGCTGCCAGCACAACGTCGTAATGGGCAGCGCGTTCTGCTGCGGGGAAGGCTGCTTCGTTCTGATAGCCCTGCGTGATGCGCGCGCGGTAACTGTACTGTTCCAGCAAACGTGGATGAATCACGCTGCCATCCGGCCCGTGCACCAGCGGCTGGATCGCGGCGAGTTGCGCGGCTTCGAGCCGTGCCCACGCCTGCGGCTCGGTCAGATGCCGTGCGTTTCGTTCGGCCGCGTGGTCCGGATTGATCCATTGAATCAGTGGTCCGATCGTCGTGCCCTGCCCGAGCACCGTTACCAGAATCACGGCAAATGAGGCGACCAGAATCAGATCGCGGCCGGGCATGGTCTCCGGCAAGGAGAGCGCGATAGCCAATGTGACCACGCCACGCATGCCCGCCCAACTCGTGACAGTAGCCGAGCGCCAGTCGGCCTTGCCGCCCTCGCGACGCGTCAATTTGCACACGAGCGCTTTCAACCATTCCGTCACGAAGACCCACACGAAGCGTGACAGCACGACCGCCGCGAGCACCGCGCCGACGGCCGGCGCGAATGCGGTCAACGTATCGCCGACGCCGCCCAGCCGCACGATCACGCCGCGCAGCGATAGCCCGATCAGCATGAACACCAGCGCTTCCATCAGGAAGATTAGGACCTGCCAGAAGGCGGTGCCGCGCATTCTTACCGCGGCCGAGAAGACTTCGTGCTGATGCCAGCCGAGCACCATCCCGCAACTCACCGTCGCGATCACACCCGATACATCCAGCACGTCCCCGACGATGTAGCTGATCCAGGCAGAAAGCGTCGATGCGATGATGACAAGGTACGCGTCGTCGAGATAGCGCAGCAGCTTGACGACCAGGAAGCCGACCGCCACGCCTACCGTCACGCCGCCCAACGCGAGCACGGCGAAGCGTCCAATCGCATGCTGTGCGCTGAAGGTACCGGTTAGCGCGGCCGCGACGGCGAAGCGGAACAGCACGAGGCCGGCGGCGTCGTTGAGGAGGCTTTCGCCTTCGAGGATCACCATCAGGCGGCGCGGTAGCGCAACGCGTTCGAGCACGGCCTTCGCGGCAACGGCATCTGGCGGCGAGACGATCGCACCCAACGCGAAGCAGGCGGCCCATGGCAACGCGGGCACGACCCAATGCACGACCAGACCGACGCCGAGCGTGGTGAACGCGACGGCGCCGATCGCGAGCAGCAGGATACCGCCGAGATTGCGCTTGAACTCGTCCCAAACGGAGAAGTAGGCGCCGTCCATGAGGAGCGGCGGGAGGAACACGATCAGGACCAGCTCGGGGTCGAGATTGAAGCGCGGGAGTCCGGGCACGAAGGCCATTGCCGCACCGCCGACCAGCAGTGCGGCGGCTGGCGGCAGCCGCAGCCGCTTGGCGAGCAGTTCCAAACCGATAATCGCGACGAGCGACAGCAGAACGACTTTGAAGCCCATGACGGACGACATGCGCGGCCTCGCTGGGTGGCAGGAGAACTACTTTTTATCACACGGCGGGTGCGGTGCCTGTGGTTGCGCCGACACAGGATAGGTGTGTGGTATCAATCACTTGGGTGGACTCTGCGCAGGTTGTCCACAGCCTTGCGAACAATTTGTGGGGATAACTGACGCGCGCCTGCCCGCAGGATTTGGGTTGCCGCCAGTTGCATTCCTCCGCACCGTCGGTGACAAAACCATTCGCTTCAAGCACTTAAGCGTGCAGCCCCCGAGTTATCAACAGCCCTGTCAACACAAACTGGGGATAACGTGTCCTGCGATGCACAAGGTCTCCAAATATCTACTCCACTTGAATCGACAACCTGGTAGTTGGCACACGACCTCCGGTTGTCCGTGTCATCGGCACACGGCCCGTCTTTTGTGGGGAATATCGTTCACCAAAGAACCTGATATCTGCGCTTGATCTCCACGGCGAGAATGCGGAGCTTATTTTTCTGAAGTGAAGGCGGTGCGCCAGTTCTTGAGCCTTGGCTCAACCCTATCTGACGATTTTTGTTAAAGGTTCCTACAGCTTGCGTTGGCAATGATGCCGAACTGGGTGTCTGGCTGACGAACTGGGAACTCGGGAACGACCCGGTTGCGCCACCTGCGAACCTGACAGGACTCCAGTCGGATGCTCCAGCATTTGTGCCTGATATCTGCGTCGAATGCTACATGGCCTGGAAGGCGTTGCCGACAGGTAAGCTATTCGGCCAGGAACTGGGCGAAACACTGCCGGCATGGCGCGAAACCACCGAGTTGATGCTGAGCGATCAGGCGCAGGTTCCCTATCCTTCGCTCGTGCCGGATTTGACGAGTTCTGCGAAGCGGTCAACGCTTTACAGCGCTCTTTTCAAATCTGGAACCGGCGACGGCGGATTAGTGAAGTGCGGTGGCCGGGAAGATCACGAAACAGCATGCTTCGCACAGTATGATGCTCAGATGACTATGTGCAATTCGGTTGCTCGTCATATGGGCGGCGCGCGGGCAATCGCGCTGTGTAAAGAGAAGGCATTTCAAATCTATCAAAAATGCAGAGGATATTAATGGAAAAAAATAGACCGTTTTCCATAGTCCTGACCTACATCGAAGATCGTCAACAGTTTGCAGTGCAAGCGGTTGAGCGAAGCAGATTGGCACCGGTCGTGGCCGGGACGTTCGAGGTGCCGATTCTGCTGGACGAGCATAGGTTCAAGCTTGACGATGCGTTCGCGCGAAGGCTTGGGGCAGCGATGCTTACGCTGATTGCATTGGGGCAGCCTGAGCTTAACCAATACATGAGTCTTACAGAGGATCCGATCGACTAACTTGATGGAGACAATGAGAACCGAGCCTTAGAGAAATAGACTCTGCTTAGAGAAATAGACTCTGCTCTGCACCTGAAAAGAGCGGGGACGCGGTTACTGCGCTGCAGGCTGCCAAGGATAGGGGCGATACAGAAGGCATGGTCGCCGCGCTGGTTGACTACAACAATTGGCGCGAAGGAGGTGATTCGCGTGCCGAACTGCACGCGACTGGCGGTGTGGTGAATTGGTTGCCTTGGCAGCCGCAGTGCGTTCAGCACGATTGGCGGCGCTGCCGGTGCGGGTATGTCTTCGCTCCTTGCGCCGCAGACAAAGAACTTAGCGACGCCGTTGCAGGTGCGACGGGCTCGTCGCTGATCGGCCACCTGACCGGGAACATCGCATCGGCCAAACACCGCTTAGGTGCCTTAGCTCAACCCGCCCCGCCTCAAACCTTCAACCCCCCGCCGCCGCCTCCTGCGATTGCACCTGCAAAACCGCATCGCGCTTATCAAGCAGATGCTGCCGGAGAATCGCGCTCAGCTTCTTCCCGTCACGCGCCTCGAGCGCCTTGAGCATTTCGTCGTGGTCGTGAATCGCCCTATCCCATATTTGACGAGTTCTGCGAAGCGGTCAACGCTTTACAGCGGCCTGTTCAAGGGAGGTGATCGTGGATTCGTTAAATGCGGCGGTAGGGAAACTCATGAAGCCGAATGCTATGCTCAGTATGAAAACGATAGAGACGGATGCCGTCTCTTGGCCGGACCAAGAGGGAAGCGAAACTAGGCTCTATGCTTGGCGAACGCTTTTGAGAGATATCAACAATGCAGGGGGTATTGATGCTTAAACGTCCGCCGTATTCAATGGTTGTGACCTACGTCGAGAATCCACAACAGTTGATCATGCAAATTGTTGAGTCAGCTAGGGTGGCTCCGCTTCTGGCCGAGTGTATGGAAGTACCATTCTTTGTGGACGACGATGAGTTCGAATTTGACGACGAGTTAGCGCGGCAGCTCGGCGTAGCAATGCTTAACGTGATCGCGGAGGGGCGGCCTGAAGTCAAAAAGCGTTTAAACGTCACGCAACACCCCCTTGACGCGTCACCAGAGGAGTAACTGGCCAAGTGCCCGGCGCTGCCGCTATCACGAAAAGCGCACGGGTCTGGGGACAAGCGGGCTGACTATCGCGGTCGGCACCAACAAGCTCGCCACGACCGACCAGAAGTCGAGCGTCACGAACAACGCGAACACGGTCGGGTCGATCAACGGCAAACACCGCTTAGGTGCCTTAGCTCAACCCGCCCCGCCTCAAACCTTCAACCCCCCCGCCGCCGCTTCCTGCGATTGCACCTGCAAAACCGCATCGCGCTTATCAAGCAGATGCTGCCGGAGAATCGCGCTCAGCTTCTTCCCGTCGCGCGCCTCGAGCGCCTTGAGCATTTCGTCGTGGTCGTGAATCGCCCTATCCCATTTCGGAACCTGGAAGTTCGACCTGAACCTGAGCGCCTGCAAGCGTCGATTCACCGAGACATAAGTCTGCCGCAGTGCTGAATTCCTGGCCGCCTCGTTAATCTTGTCGTGAATCGCCTGATTTCTGCTGTAGTACCCCGCCAGATCATTTTGCGTTCGGCACGCGAGCATGGCGTAATGCAGCGCCTTGATCTCGGCGAGTTCGGCCGCCGTCATCCGCTCAGCCGCCAACTCGCCCGAAAAAGCCTCGAGACCACTCATCAACTCGAAGGTCTCGCGCAACTCGGCCTCCGACATCTTCGACACGGACGCGCCGCGATTCGGCGAAATCTCGATCAGCCCTTCGGCGGCCAACACCTTCAGCGCCTCGCGCAACGGCGTGCGCGAAATGCCGAGCGTTTCGCACAGCTCGCGCTCGTTCAGTTTCTTGCCCGGCTCCAGCACGCCTTCGACGATAAAGCCGCGAATGTGCTCCACCACCGTATCGTGCAAGCGCTGCCGCTCGACCTTCGGCATGAGAGGCGACGGGGAGATGCCCGCCTCGAAATTCGAATTTTGCATACAAAAGCCCTCCACATCTCATTAGGCGAGATTTTATAGGAAGCTGAAAGATTAGTTAACGGCGCGGGTAAACACCGGTGTCGACGACCAACTTTCGCCTTGGGTCGCTGAAGATCGTCTGATATAGTTTTTTGAATGCAAAATTCAATCGGAGGAGCCCAATGCTCAAATTAGACTTTCACCCCGCTGGCCGTCACTTTTTGCAGATCCCGGGTCCGAGCCCGGTGCCCGACCGTATCCTCCGGGCGATGAGCTATCCGACCATCGACCATCGCGGCCCGGAGTTCGGCGAATTGGGTCTCGCGGTACTCGACGGCATCAAGAAAATCTTCAAGACGCAGCAGCCCGTGGTGATTTACCCGGCCTCGGGCACGGGCGCCTGGGAAGCGGCGCTGTCGAACACGTTGAGCCCCGGCGATCACGTACTGATGTTCGAAACCGGCCACTTCGCCACGCTGTGGAAAAAGATGGCGGAAAGCCTTGGGCTGAAGCCGGAGTTTCTCGGCCTGCCGGGCATTGAAGGTTGGCGTCGCGGCGTACAGCCGCAAATGATCGAGGAGCGCCTGCGCGCCGACACACAACACACCATCAAAGCGGTGTGCGTGGTGCACAACGAAACGTCGACCGGCGTGACCTCCGACATCGCCGCCGTGCGTCGCGCAATCGACGCTGCGGGTCACCCGGCCTTGCTGCTGGTCGACACGATCTCGGGCCTCGCGTGCGCCGACTACCGTCATGACGAATGGGGCGTCGACGTTACCGTCTCGGGCTCGCAAAAGGGTTTGATGCTGCCGCCGGGCATCAGCTTCAACGCGATCTCGCCGAAGGCCATGGCCGCCAGCAAGCAGGCAAAACTGCCGCGCAGCTTCTGGGACTGGAGCGACATCGTCGAGATGAACAAGACGGGCTACTGGCCGTACACACCGAACACGAACCTGCTTTACGGCCTTAACGAAGCGCTCGAAATGATTCTCGGCGAAGGGCTCGACAACGTGTTCGCCCGTCACGAACGTCTCGCCGAAGCGACGCGTCGCGCGGTGCGCGCATGGGGCCTGGAGATTCAGTGCGCCGATCCGTCGGTGTATAGCCCAGTGCTCACGGGCGTGATGATGCCCGACGGTATCGACGCCGATGCGGTGCGCAAACTCATCTATGAACGCTTCGACATGTCGCTCGGCACGGGTCTCGGCAAGATGAAAGGACGCATGTTCCGCATCGGCCATCTCGGCGACTGCAATGACCTGATGCTGCTGGCCACGCTTGCCGGTTGCGAGATGGGGCTGCGGCTCGCGGGCGTGCCCCTCAAGGAAAGTGGCTTGCCTGCCGCTATGGAATGGTTGAGCCAGCCGATCAAGACGCAAGGCCTGAAAGCCGCGGCCTGAGTATTGCGCGCGACCAGCGACTCGCAGAGATAGGGAAGGCATGCTGCCCTTCCCTCAAGAAGCCGCGCATAGAAAGCGGTCCGAACAACATGCGATGGGCCCGCGGAGCAAAACGCCGACGGGCCGAGACGCAGCGCGCCATATCAGGCCCGCCGTCAACACATGCAATGGAGAGAGACGATGAAGCGGTTTCGTGTGACCAGTGCGACCAGTATCGTTCTAGTGATGCTATGCATCATGTACTTCATCACCTACCTCGACCGCGTCAACGTCAGCACCGCGGCGGCGGGTTTCGGCAAGGAATTCCATCTCTCGCATACGGAAGTCGGCCTGGTGTTCTCGGCCTTCGCATATCCGTATCTGATCTTTCAGATCATCGGCGGATGGGTCAGCGATCGTTTCGGCGCGAAACGCACGCTGATTTTTTGCGGGGCCATCTGGGGCGTCGCGACCTTGCTGACCGGCTTTGCCGGCGGTCTGGTTTCGCTGCTGGCTGCGCGCGTGCTGCTCGGCTTCGGCGAAGGCGCGACGTTTCCGGCCGCCACCTCCGCGATGGCCCGCTGGGTTGCCAAGGAAAAACGCGGCTTCGCGCAGGGCATCACGCATGCGGCGTCGCGAATCGGCAATGCGGTAGCGCCTGGCCTGATCGTGCTCGTGATGGCGACCTGGGGCTGGCGTGAATCGTTCTATATCTGCGGCGTGTTCAGCCTGTTGTGGGTCGCCGTGTGGGCCATTACCTTTACCGAACATCCGAAAGACCACCCGCGTATCACGACCGACGAACTCGCCGTGCTGCCCGCGCCGAAGCCGAAAGCCGCTGGTGTGCCGTGGGGCAAACTGTTTCGCCGCATGTGGCCGGTCACGATCGTGTACTTCTGCTACGGCTGGACGCTGTGGCTGTTCCTGAGCTGGATTCCCCAATACTTTCTGCACAGCTATCACCTGCAATTGCAGAAGTCGGCCATCTTCGCTTCGGTGGTGTTCTTCGCCGGCGTGATCGGCGACACGCTCGGCGGCATCGTGACCGACTGGATCTTCACGCGCACCGGCAGCCTGAAACGCGCACGCAGCTGGATGGTGTCGGTCTGCATGTTCTTCTGCCTGCTCTCGCTGATTCCGCTGATGTTCACGCACAGCCTGTATCTGTCGATGGCCTGTCTCGCATCCGGCTTCTTCTTCGCCGAAATGACAATCGGTCCGATGTGGGCGATTCCGATGGACATCGCGCCGGAATTCTCGGGCACGGCGAGCGGCATGATGAATACCGGCTCGGCATTGGCCGCGATTATCTCGCCAGTGGTCGGCGGCTTTCTGATCGACTACTTCGGCAGTTGGGAATTGCCGTTCGTCGGCAGCATGCTGTTGATGGCGATCGGCGTGGTGCTGGCGTTCCGCATGCAGCCGGAAAGCAAGTTCGCGCTCAACGCCGGCGACAAGGCTCAAGTTCCCACTAGCATGGGCGTTTGAGCACACCGCACCGTTCCCTCTCTCTTTGCCTTTGACGACATGATGACAGCACTCAGCCGGCTTCTTGCCGACGCACGCCGCAATCACGCCACGCTCGACACGTTGTCGCCGGAGCACACGCCCGCCGATGCCGCGGCAGCCTACGCAATCCAGCACGAAATCCTGGACGCATGCGGCGCGCGGATCGCCGGCTGGAAGATCGGCGCGAAGTCCGACAGCGGTCCGATCCAAGGGGCGCCGTTGCCCGACCTCGACTTGCATGCCGACGGCGCGCGTCTGCCGCGTGAAGTTTTCGCGCCGCTGGGGCTCGAACTGGAAATCGCATTTCGCTTCGGACGCAGCTTCGAACCGTCCACCACGCCGTATAGCGAGGACGAGGTGCGGGCAAGCATTGGTTCGATCGGCGCGACCATTGAAATCGTGTCGAGCCGCTACGTGGCGTGGCCCTCGGTCGACAAGCTCGCACAACTCGCGGATCTGCAGAACCATGGCGCGTTGATCGTGGGCGAATTCACACCGTATCGCGAGGACTTTCCGTTCGTGGCGCCGTCGCTGCGTTTCAGTTTCGACGGGCACGATGTGGTGCAAAGCACGCCTGCCAACCCGGCCGGCGATCCGCGGCGTCTGTTGACGTGGCTCGTCAATCACGCCACGTCGCGCGGCATTGCCGTGACGCCGGCCATGGTCGTCACGACTGGTTCGTACACCGGCATGTTCTTCCCGAAGAACGCGGGCACGGCAAGCGGGCGCATTGAAGGGCTCGCGCCGGTCAGCCTCACGCTCTACTAGCCGCTTCCCGTGTTATTGCCATAGGGCGACGATATGCCGAACCCCACATCCGCTCTACTCGTCAAGCCGATCCATCTGGTCCCTTCCGCCGCGCGTCTGACGAGTCCGCTCGCGCAGCATCTGCGCAAATCGCTGCGCGGCGACGTGTTGTTCGATGCGGCGAGCCGCGGCCGTTACGCGACCGACGCGTCGATCTATCAGATCACGCCGATCGGCGTGGTGGTGCCGCGCGACCAGGACGATTTGCGCATCGCGCTGGAAATCGCGCGCAGCGAGAAGGTGCCGCTCCTCGCGCGCGGCGCGGGCACGAGCCAATGCGGCCAGACGGTCGGCGAAGCGCTGGTGATCGATACGAGCAAGTGGTTGAACAATATCGTCGCGTTCGACGCCGAAGCGCGCACGGTGACGGTCGAGCCGGGCGTCGTGCTGGACCACCTGAACGCCTGGCTCAAGCCCTACGGTCTATGGTTTCCGGTGGATGTGTCGACGGCCGCGCAATGCACGATCGGCGGCATGGCCGGCAACAACTCGTGCGGCTCGCGCTCGATCGAATACGGCAACATGGTGCACAACGTCGACGCGATCGACGCGATTCTCGCGGACGGCAGCGAAGCCCATTTCGGCTCGTTGCGCGACGCGCCGCAAGGCGCGCGCTTGCAGCAGATACTCGCGGGCGTGAAGCAGATCGCCGAGCGCGAGCACGACGAAATCGTGACGCGCGTGCCGAAGGTCTTGCGACGCGTGGCGGGCTACAACATCGACTTGTTCGATTGCCAGAACCCACGCGCTTATACCGACGACGGCATCGCGAATCTCGCGCATCTGCTGGTCGGCTCGGAGGGTACGCTCGCGTTCAGCCGGCAACTCACGCTCAGGCTTGCGCCGCTGCCATTGCATAAAACGCTCGGTGTGGTCAACTTCCCGACTTTCTGGCAGTCGATGGATCTGACGCAGCACATCGTCAAGCTCAAGCCGGTGGCGGTGGAACTGGTCGATCGCACGATGATCGATCTGGCGATGAGCAATCCGGCGTTTCGTCCGGTGATCGGCAAGGCGCTGGTCGGCGAGCCGCAGGCCATTCTACTGGTCGAGTTCGCGGGCGAGGACCGCGAAGCGCAACTCGCGTCGCTCAAACAACTCACGGAACTGATGGCCGACCTCGGCTTGCCCGATTCGGTCGTCGAGATGCCGGACGCGAACGAACAGAAAGCGTTGTGGGAAGTCCGCAAGGCCGGGCTCAATATCATGATGAGCATGAAGGGCGACGGCAAGCCGGTGTCTTTCATTGAAGATTGCGCGGTGCCGCTCGAACATCTGGCCGAATACACGAGCCGTTTGACCGAGGTGTTCCATCGGCACGGCACGGAGGGCACCTGGTACGCGCATGCGAGCGTCGGCACGCTGCACGTGCGGCCGATTCTCGACATGCGGCGCGACGGCGCGCAGAAAATGCGCGCCATCGCCGACGAAGCGGCGGCGCTCGTGCGCGAGTACAAGGGCGCGTATTCCGGCGAACATGGCGACGGATTGTGCCGCGGCGAATGGGTCGCATGGCAATACGGGCCGCGCCTGAATCAGGCGTTCACCGAAATCAAGATGCTGTTCGATCCGGATAACCGCTTCAATCCCGACAAGATCGTGCGTCCGCCGAAAATGGACGACGCTGGCAATTTCCGCTTCGCGCCAGGCTACAAGGAGCAGCGCATCGACACGGCGCTCGACTGGTCGGCATGGAATGTCGAACGCGACCCGCTGACCGGACGGGAGACGCTGCCCGGCACCGGTAACGATCTGTCCGGCGGGCTCGCGAAGGCCGTGGAGATGTGCAACAACAACGGCCACTGCCGCAAGTTCGACGCGGGCACCATGTGCCCGAGCTATCGCGTGACGAAAGACGAACAGCACCTCACACGCGGCCGTGCGAATACCTTGCGTCTCGCGATTTCCGGTCAACTCGGCGAAGCGGGCCTCGCCAGCGACGACGTCAAGGACACGCTCGATCTGTGCGTGTCCTGCAAGGGCTGCAAGCGCGATTGTCCGACGGGCGTCGATATGGCGAAGTTCAAGATCGAGGCGCGGGCCGCGCGCGTCAAGCATCACGGACTGCGTTTGCGTGACAGGCTGGTGGCTTTCATGCCGCGTTACGCGTCGACGGCGAGCCGCTTTCCGGGTTTGATGGCGCTGGCCGACAACGTGCCGGTGCTGTCGGCGTGGTTCAAGCGGTCCGTGGGTTTCGCGCCCGAGCGGAGCTTGCCGCGCTTTCAGAAGTCGTTTCTGGCTAGTGCGGTGCCGGCCAAGGCGACTCGCGGCGCCGCGCTGAAAGAGGTGCTGCTCTTTGTCGATACGTTCAACAACAACATGGAGCCGGACAACGCGCGCGCTGCGCAGCAAGTGCTGGAAGCCGCCGGCTACACGGTGCACTTCAATCAGCGCCATGGCGAGCGGCCCGTATGTTGCGGCCGCACGTTCCTCGCGGCGGGTCTCGTCGATGAAGCGAGGCAGGAAGCGCGGCGCATGCTCGATCTGTTCAAGCCGTTCGTGGAGCGCGGTGTGCCGATCGTCGGACTGGAGCCGTCATGCTTGCTGTCGTTGCGCGACGAGTTTCTGCACTACGGTTTCGGCGACGAAGCGCGGCGGCTCTCGCAACAGGCGTTTCTGTTCGAAGAGTTTCTGGTGCGCGAGAACGAAGCCGGACGTTTGCAGCTTGCGCTGAAGCCGTTGGCCAAACAGCAGGCGCTGGTGCATGGCCACTGCCATCAAAAGGCCTTCGACGCCTTTACGCCCGTGCAGACGGTATTGAAATGGATTCCTGAGTTGAAGGTGTCGACGGTGGAATCGTCGTGCTGCGGCATGGCGGGCAGTTTCGGCTATGAAGCCGAGCACTACACGACGTCTCAGGCGATGGCGGAGCTATCGCTGCTGCCGGCGGTGCGCAAGATGGACGACAACACGCTCATGGTCGCGGACGGCACGAGTTGCCGGCATCAGATTCACGACGGTGCGGGCGTCGAGGCGATCCACGTGGCACGCTTGCTGGCAATGGCGTTGCAATAACGGCGCGTAGCGCGGGACATGCCGTCTTTCCGCATTCAGCCGGCAACCGCCTGCCGATACGCGGTCGGCGCCACGCCTACACTCTCGCGGAACCGGTGGCTGAAATGGCTGGCATTCGCATAGCCGCATTGTTCGGCGACCTGCGCGAGCGGCAGCGTCGTAGTCCGTAATAAAGTACGCGCGCGTTCGAGCCGCTGCTGCGCGATCCACGCGGCGGGTGGCAGTCCGAACGAAGTGCGGAACATGCGCGCAAGATGAAATTCCGACAACGCCGCGACGCCGGCAAGCTCGCCGAGCGTGAGCGTCTGCGCCAGATGGCTTTCAATATAGTCGCGCAGCCGCCGGCGAGTCGCAACCGACAGCCCGCCTTTGAGCGACGCATCCGTGCGGCGCACGCCTTGGGCGCGCTACAGCAGACTGAGCACCTGATGGGCGGTCTCATTGGTGCGCAGCAAGCCGTCAGGATCTTGCCAGTCCTCATTCGCCAGCGATTGACACAGACTGGCGATGCGCGCGTCTTCGAAATACGTGCGGTCGGCGAGGGTCAGTTCGCGCGGCTCGCGATCGAGCTCCTGAACGGCGCGCTGGGTGAAATGCTCCGGCAGGAAGTACAGATGCATGAAATGCATGTGGCCACGTACCCACCAGCGTGACTCGTGGTCACCGGGCAGTGCGCAGAGTCGCGACGGCGCGCCGTAATGCCCGGGCATTTTCTGGCGCTCGGTGCGATAACCGCCATCCAGGTAGCACGACAGCGTGTGATGGCCGGGGCGTTCGTAGATGGTTTCGGCTTCTTCCGTGTCGCGCGTCCAGACGGCGATGGCCAGCCGGTCGCCGAGCCACGCGAAACGGTCCAGATTGGCGTTGGCGCTGCTCAGCGTGTGACACACCGACTGAAGGCCAAACGGCGTTTCGGCGGAGTGGGTCGCGGTGGCGGGCGGTCTGGTGTTCACGAAACGGGCGGAAACTTGTCTTGACTGAATGAGCGTCAGTATACGGCGACCCGCGCGAGGCGGCTTGCCGCTGCCGGAAAATGCGCAATTTTGGACAAGTGCAACCGACGGGGGTGCGGCATAGTGAGTTCCCGTATTCGCTGTTGCAGGCTTGGCCATGAATCTTTCGCTGTATGTCGCCACCGTTCTGATCTGGGGCACCACGTGGATCGCAATCAAATGGCAACTGGGGGCCGTACCGCCGCCGGTGTCGATTGCCTGGCGTTTCTGGATCGCCGCACTGGTGCTGTTCGCTTTGCTGCGTATCATGCGCCGGCCGATCTGGCCGCCGCGCGCCGCGTGGCGATTTCTGGTCGCGCAAGGGTTGGCGCTCTTCTGCCTTAACTTTCTGTGCTTTTACTACGCCGAACAGGTCGTGCCGAGCGGCCTCGTGGCGGTGGTGTTTTCCACCGCGCCGCTGCTGAATTCGATCAACGGTCGGCTGTTCATGGGCCGGCCTTTGCAACCCACTGCAATTGCCGGGGCGTTGCTCGGGCTCGTTGGCATCGTGTGTCTGTTCGTGCAGCAGATGACCGGACACCTCGGTGATCACGCGGCATGGTTCGGTCTGGGAATCGCGTTTCTCGGCACGCTGTGCTTTTCGGCCGGCAACCTGCTGTCGAGCCGCATGCAATCGATGGGCTTGCACCCTTTCGCCACCAATAGCTGGGCGATGATGATCGGCGCCAGCGTCTTGACGGTGGGAAGCGTATTGGCAGGTTTCTCGTTCGCGGTCGAACCGTCCGCGCGTTACCTCGGCGCGCTCGCCTATCTCGCCATTTTTGGCTCGGTGATCGGCTTTACGGCTTACCTGATGCTGGTCGGGCGCATTGGACCCGAGCGTGCGGCTTACTGCACGGTGTTGTTCCCGATCGTGGCGCTGGCGGTATCGACGGTATTCGAAGGTTATCAGTGGTCGGCGCTAGCCGTGGTCGGCCTGTTGCTGGTGGTCGCCGGCAATCTGGTGGCATTCGACCTTACGCGGCGCATCTTCGTGCGACGGGTGCGAACCTCCTGACGGGCATCCTGGCAGGGGGCCGGCGTCGCATTGATCCGTTCGCTCAAAGGTGAAATTCCCAACGGTCGTCTGCGCACCCGCCGGCGTTTGAGGTGAGCGTTTTCGGGAGCTAATGACGCGGTCGGTCAGCGCATTGGTGAGCTTATTCGGGACCCCGAGTACAGCCGGAAATGGAGGCGTGCGAACGCCGCCAGCGCCTCCGCATTAACCACATGGGTAGACGGATCCGCCCAACGCACTTATAATCGTTGCATCCTAATCGCGAGATAGCAGCCAAATAGGCTAAGTTGGAAGGGGTTGAGTGCAAACTGGCAACACTTTGCAAACGCCCTAGCGCCGGTGCGAACCGGCACTCAAAGGAGGCCCCAAACCTCCGTCGGACAAGCGGCTCGACGCCGCTGTCCAAATCATCGATGGATCTGGCACCAGTTTTGCTGACTGGTTCGCCACCGAAGGCGAATTCACCCCGCCCTCGCGCCGGGCAAACACAAACGCCTTGGCACCCCTCGGTTCACCTCGCGGCATGTGCCGCGTCCCGAACTTCCCATTCGCAGCGTCGTCACGACGCCTGTGCGGCGTGGCTGTTTGCGCGCGTCGCTCGAACAAGGAGGCGCATCTTCATGATTCATCGTCCTGCCAGACTGATCGGCAGTCTTGTAGCCATCGGTATTGTCATCGCGTTGCTGGGTCGCGCGATCGACCCCGCTGCGCTGCATCAGTACGCCCCTGATCTGGTCTATTACACGAAGCGGCATCTGTTGCTCGTCGGCTATTCCATGGTTCTTGCGCTGCTGGTCGGCATCCCCGCCGGTGTGTTGCTCAGCCGCCCGTCGTTCGCGCGTCACGCCGAACGCTTCATGCAGATTTTCAACATCGGCAACACGATTCCCTCGCTGGCCGTGCTGGCCATCGCGCTCGGCATCTTCGGCATTGGCGATATACCGGCGCTGGTCGCGCTGTTTCTCGCGTCGTTGCTGCCTATCACACGCAATGCCTACGAAGGCATGAAGAACGTGTCGCCCGCGCTGCGCGAGGCGGCGCGCGGGCTCGGCATGACAGGCTGGCAATCGCTGTTGCGCGTGGAGTTGCCCAACGCGATGCCGATTATCGTCGGCGGCGTGCGCACTGCGCTGGCGATCAACGTAGGCAGCGCGCCGCTCGCCTATCTGATCGGCGCGGATAGTCTCGGCACGCTGATTTTCCCGGGCATCTACCTGAACAACCAGCAGCAGCTTCTGCTCGGCGCGGCGGCCACCGCGATTCTCGCGCTGGTGCTGGACGGCATCGTCTCGGCCGGCAGCCGCTACCTGCTCGCACGGCGCGGGGTGACGGCATGATCGATCTGTTCAAACGCGGCCGCTGGATCGCGGCCGGTGCTTTGCTCTTCACGAGCCTTCACGCTAGCGCGGCAACGCTCGTGCTCGGTGGAAAAAACTTCACTGAGCAATACGTTCTTACCGAGATCACGTCGCAATACCTGCGCGCGAAGGGCTACACGATCGATGCGCGCACCGGTCTCGGCAGCACGCTGTTGCGCAGCGCGCAGGAGAACGGACAGGTCGATATCACGTGGGAATACACGGGCACGGCCGCGATCGTCTACAACAAGATCACCGAAAAGCTCGATCCGAAGACCATGTATGAACGCGTGAAAGCGCTGGACGCGAAACGTGGCCTCGTCTGGCTCGATTGCTCGCCGTTGAACAACACATACGCGCTCGGCTTGCCGCAACAGGTGGCGCAGCAAACCGGTATCCGCACGATTTCGCAACTCGCCGCGAAGATGGCGGCGGAGCCGAAAAAGAAGCACGTGTTCGCCATGGACGCGGAGTTCGCCAATCGTCCGGACGGCCTGAAGCCGCTCGAAGCCGCCTACGGCATGCAATTCAGCCGCGAGGAAACGCGGCAGATGGATCCGGGCCTCGTCTACACGGCGCTGCATAACAACCAGGTGCCGATCGGGTTGATCTACACGACGGACGGCCGGGTGAAGGGCTTCAACATCGTGCCGCTCGAAGACGATCGCCACTACTTCCCCGCGTACAACGCCACGCCGGTGGTGCGCAAAGCGACGCTCGACCAGAACCCGCAACTCGCGCCGCAGTTGAACGCGTTGTCCGACGCGCTGAACAACGACACCATGCTCGAGATGAACAAGCAGGTCGACGTCGACGGCAAACCGGTGCGCGAGGTCGCGGCGGAATTCCTGCGCACGCACAAGCTGCCCTGAGCGGAGAACCTCACGATGACTGTATTCGACTATCTATCGGCCAACTGGCCTGAATTACTGCAACTCACGGCGCAACACGTGTGGCTGGTGGGGATCGCGGTGGGCTGCGCGATTGTTGTCGGCGTACCCCTGGGTATCCTGATCAATCGGCACGAATGGCTCGCCGCGCCGCTGCTGAGCATTGCGACGGTGGTGCTGACCTTGCCGTCCATTGCGCTCTTCGGCTTGATGATTCCCGTGTTCTCGCGCTTTGGCCAGGGCATCGGCGCGGTGCCGGCGATTACCGCAGTGTTTCTCTATTCGCTGCTGCCGATCATGCGCAACACCTACCTCGCGCTACGCAACGTCGACGCCGGCATCAAGGAAGCGGGTATCGGCATCGGCATGACGGTGTGGCAGCGGCTGCGCCTCGTCGATTTGCCGCTCGCCGTGCCGGTGATTCTCGGCGGTGTGCGCACGGCGGTGGTGATGAACATCGGCGTGATGACGATTGCCGCGGTGATCGGCGCGGGCGGTCTCGGCACGCTGATCATCCGCGCGATTGGCCAAAGCAACATGATGAAACTGTTGGTGGGCGCCGTGCTCGTGAGCTTGCTCGCGATCGTCGCCGACCTGCTGCTGCAGGCGCTGCAACGCTTGCTGACCCCGAAGGGAGTACAAAAGACATGATCGAACTCGACAAACTGACCAAGACGTTTACGCAAAAGGACGGCCAGCAGGTGAAGGCGGTCGACTCGGTGAGCCTCACGGTGGGCGAAGGCGAAATCTGCGTATTTCTCGGCCCGTCGGGCTGCGGCAAGACCACCACGCTGAAGATGATCAACCGTCTGATCGCGCCGACCTCAGGGCGCGTGCTGATCAACGGTGAAGACACTTCGGGTTTGAATGAAGTCGAATTGCGCCGCCACATCGGCTACGTGATCCAGCAGATCGGCCTGTTCCCCAACATGACGATCGAAGAGAACATCACCGTCGTGCCGCGCCTGCTCGGTTGGGACAAGAAGCGTTGCCGCGAGCGGGCCACGGAGTTGATGTCGATGGTGGCGCTCGATCCGAAGCAGTATCTGAAGCGTTATCCGCGCGAGCTGTCGGGTGGTCAGCAGCAGCGCATCGGCGTGATTCGCGCATTGGCCGCCGATCCGCCCGTGCTGCTAATGGACGAGCCGTTCGGCGCAGTCGACCCGATCAATCGCGAGTCGATTCAGAACGAGTTCTTCCAGATGCAGCGCCAACTGAACAAGACGGTGATCATGGTGAGCCACGACATCGACGAGGCGATCAAGCTCGGCGACCGCGTCGCCGTGTTCCGCCGTGGCCAACTGGTGCAGTACGACCATCCGGATACGCTGCTCGCGCATCCACGCGACGAGTTCGTCGGTGCGTTCGTCGGTCAGGACAGCACGTTGAAGCGCCTCTTGCTGGTGAAAGCCGGCGACGCCGCCACCCAGCCGGAGACCGCGCGCGCCGATACGCCGGTCTCGCGTGCGTTCCAGATGATGGACGACAACGACAGCCGCTATCTGACCATCGTCGACGGAAACCAGCAGGCGCTCGGTTATGTGACGCGCCGCGCGGCGCGTGCGGGCGAAGGCGTGTGCGGCGACCATCTGAGCGCGTTCAAGGCGACGGTCGGCGCGGACGAGCATCTGCGCATCGTGCTGTCCAAGATGTACCAGTTCAATTCGTCATGGATGCCGGTGCTGGACGGCGACGGCCGTTACGTCGGCGAAGTCACACAGGATTCGATTGCGGACTACCTCAGTTCGGGCCGCTCGCGCCGGCAGACGGGGCAGCCGTCGATCGTGTCGCCTGCCGTCGCCGTGGCGGAGGCGGCCGCGGCGGCCGCGCAGGCTGCCGCGACTCAACACGCGTGAAATCGGCGAATAGGTCAAGCTGAGCGGGCGCCGTCCTCCTCGAACACGACAGCGTCCGCGCGAAATTTCTGATTTATCGATCGACGCCTTAACGTCAGTCGCATTCGCTCTGATCACGAATAGACGGCAACGCACGATCGGTATATAACAACGTGAAAAGATGGCTTGTTCACCGATGCATCAACAGGAGCGAAGTTTCATCATGACGCAAGACGTAACGCCCAAACCGCCCACGGGCGACCGGCCGGACCTGGAGCACCTCGACGCAGCGCTCACTCACGTGGATCAGCAGGTATCTTCGGGCAGCATTGCATCGGGTGCCGCGAAGGGCATTCTGTATAGCCTGATCGAAACGCTCGGTACGTTTGTCGGCGACCCCGATTTGCCGGAGCACGCACGTTCGGGTTACGAAGGATTGCTGGAAGCCGCGCGCGAATTACGCGCGAAGCTGGATCACTAAAGGCGATGGCGCGGCGTCTGCGGGCGGCGCGATTCGCATCGGCATGCTGGCCGATCTGGCGCGGGCGTTGCCATTGTCAGGTGATTTCCAAGTGATCGCCCGGTGTGGCGGAATAACGCGGCGGCGAATCGCCGTTCGATTCCCACCGCATCGAGCCGCTACATTTCGGCGGGACGGCTGTCTATGATAAAAAGGGCGCACTGTTTCCAACACTGCGTCCTTTTTTATGCTCTCTGCGTCTGCTATCGCGCTACTGGCCGTCGGCATTGTCGTCGTGCTGATTACGCCTGGCCCCACCAATACGCTGCTTGCGGCAGCCGGCTTGCGCCAGGGCGTGCAGCGCTCGCTGCCGCTGATCGCAGCCGAACTGGGCGGCTATTTCATCTCGATCTCCGTCTGGGGACATTTCCTCGCCCAGGCCGCCCATGCGCTGCCGTGGTTGCCCTCGCTGCTGCGCGTGGCGGCTGGCTTGTACATTGCCTACCTCGCCGTCGACATGTGGCGTGCGGCGGTGGCGTTGCCCGATTCGGCGCAGCGCGCGAACGGCATGCGCACGCTGTTCGTGGCGACGCTGCTTAATCCTAAGGGCTTGTTGTTCGCCGGCACGATCTTTCCGGCTATCGCCTTCGCGCAGCTGCCGGCCTACGCGTTTGCGATGCTGATGTTCGCGTGCCTGTTGGTGCCGATCGCGCTCGCCTGGATCGCGTTCGGTGCCGCGCTTGGCAGCGGCAAGCTCACCTGGCTGAATCCGGTGAAGGTACAGCGCGGCGCTTCGATCGTGCTCGGCGTGTTTTCCTTGTCGCTGGCATGGGCGGCGCTGCATTGAGCGCGGCGCTGATCTCGCATTCAGGCGACCGCGCCGGCTCGCGAGCGGACTTCTTCTTGCGGGGCGTCGTCGACGCTTAGCGCTTCGAGCCATTCCGGCGGCGCGGCAGTGATTTCCAGTTGCGGCGTGCCGTGCCAATCCGCGCAGCGTTGCAAGGCGCGGCGCAGATCGCCGGCAAGACGGGCGCTCAGCCGCACACCCGGTTCGATGTGCAACGACTTCAGTTCGAACACGCCTTGGGTCCGATGCGCTTTCGCATCCACGCGGCCGACCAGACGCCCGCGGCTCAGCAGCGGCAACACGAAGTAACCATATTTGCGCTTCGCGGCGGGCGTATAGCATTCGATCGCATAGTCGAAGTCGAACAGCGCAGCGGCGCGCTTGCGATCCCACACGACCGGATCGAACGGCGACAACACCGTGGTGACAGTCGACGCGAGCTTGCCGCTCGCGGCGTCGTCGAGTATCGCGGCGAAGTCGTGATGAACGAACGTGTCCTGCTTCCAGCCTTCCACGCGCACCGGAATCAGCTCGCCCTGCTCGGCGAGCGCATGCAGTTCGTCGCGGTAGGGGCGGCGCGGCAAGCGGTAGTAATCGGCGACCCAATCGGCGCGCGCCACGCCGAGCGCACGGCAGGTGCGGCGTAACACTTCTTCGGTCACGATGTGCGCCGGCGGCAGATCGCGTGCGTCGTCCCAGTCGGGCAGCACGCGTTCGGCCAGATCGTAGACGCGATGGAAATTGCGCCGCTCGGCCACCATCAGTTGCCCGATCGCGAACAGCACTTCCAGATGGCGTTTCTCCGGCTTCCAGTCCCACCAGCCGTTGCCCTTGCCCGCCTCGCGGGCGAAATCCGCGGAGCGGACCGGACCGGTCGCGCGAATATGGGCGAGCAGCTTCTCAATGTCCTTGCGATGCTTCTTGTGCCACTCGGCCGCGTATTTCCAACCCATGCCGCTCGGATCGAGCATGCGATGGCGCAGCAGGCCGTAGTCTTCGGTCGGCACGAAACAGGCTTCATGCGACCAGTACTCGAACAGCTTGCCTTCGGCGAGATGCTCGTCGAGCCATTGCTGCGGATAGGTGCCGAGCCGGCTGAACAACACCAGATAAGGGCTGCGCGCGACGACGTGGATCGTGTCGATCTGCAATTGCGCCATGCGGCGAATCGCGTCGAGCACGTCGGCTTTGACGGCCTTGCGGCGCGGCGGCGTCAGCAAACCTTGCGCGGCCAGATGCAAGGTGCGGGCGGCGGAAAGCGGAAGGGTCTTCACGCGGGCTTCGATCAGTGAGTGAGTGCGATGGTGGCGGACATCCGGTCCGGCCTGAATCAGCAGCCGCTACTGTAGCGTGAAGCGCCCAACCATGTTGTCACCAGCCGCGGCCGTGATGCCGGTCCCAGCCGCGGTGCCGACCATGATCGTGATGCCAGCGGCGACCGCGGTAGTCGTCGTCCCGGTAGCCGTAGCCGTAGCCATAGGCCGGTTGCGGCGCGTACACGACCGGCGGTGGCGCATAGACCGGCGGCGCTGCATACACGGGTCCCGGCGTGTTGACGAAGACGCCGACGTCCACCCTGGCCGAGGCGGCAGTCGAGGCGCAGGCGGCGGCAAGGCCGAAGGCGGCGAAAAGGATCGCGCGTTGGATCATGCTTGTCTCCTGTCGTGTCGAAAGAGCCGGCCATTCGCTGTCGAATGGCTGACGGCAATATTACGAGACAGAAAGCAAGGCAGGTGCAACCAGTTGAAGGGGTGTGTAACAGCAGGTTACCCGCCGGCCGGCGGTTGCGAGGCCAGCGGGCGGTTCAGGAGAGATTGTTTCAGGCGCCCAGCGCGACCGCGTCGCCCGCTGTCACTGCCAGTAGTTGATGGATTTGAGCGACTACGGCGGCGCCTTCTCCGACCGCCGCCGCCACCCGTTTCGTCGAGCCGGCGCGAGCGTCGCCGATCGCGTACACGCCTTCGACCGTGGTGGCGAGATCGCAGACCGACGCTCCTTCAACGCTCGTGCCGGTCAGCACGAAGCCCTTGTCGTCGAGTTCCACGCCGCAGGTGCGCAACCAGTCGGTATTCGGATCCGCGCCGGTGAACAGGAACAGATGGCGCGTGTCGAAATGATCGGTGCCATCGGGCAACGGTTTTTTCAGGCTGACCGACGACAAGCCGCTTTCGTCGGCATCCAGCCTGCCGATTTCCGAATTTGGATGCACGAACACATTCGGCAATGAGCGGATCCGGTCGATCAGATAGCGCGACATGGTGGCTTCAAAACCACTACGCCGGATCAGCACGTGGACTTTGGCCGCATGCGTGGCCAGATAAACGATCGCCTGGCCGGCCGAGTTGCCGCCGCCCACCAGCACGACTTCCTGGCGCTTGCACAGCTTCGCTTCCACGGGCGACGCCCAGTAGTAGACCCCGCGCCCTTCGAAGCGGTCGAGCCCTTCGAGCGCCGGGCGCCGGTACACCGCGCCGCTCGCAATCACAATGGCGCGCGCCGTGATATGCCCGCCGCACTTCAGTTCCAGCCGATGTGGCCGCTCCGCGCAATGCAGCGCCTTCACGTTGACCGGAATCGCGACGTGCGCGCCGAATTTCTGCGCTTGCACGAATGCGCGGCCGGCCAGCGCCTGGCCGGAAATACCGGTCGGAAAGCCGAGATAGTTTTCGATTCGTGAACTCGCGCCGGCCTGGCCGCCCGGCGCGCGGCTGTCCAGCACGATCACCGACAGGCCTTCGGAGGCCGCGTACACCGCGGTGGCGAGCCCAGCCGGGCCCGCGCCGACAATCGCGACGTCGTACACATGCGCATCGTCGAGATCGGGCAGCAAGCCTAGGCACGTGGCGAGTTCCGGCATGCTCGGATGACGCAGCACCGAGCCGTCCGGGCAGATCACCAGCGGCATGTCTTCTTTTTGCGCGGCGAATTGCTCGATGAGACGCAACGCGTCTTCGTCGCGTTCGTCGATCACGGAATGGGGATGGCCGTTGCGCGACAGAAAGCCTTGCAGCATGACGAGCCGCGCGTCGTTACTGCTGCCGATCAGGATCGGCCCGCCGGCGCCTTTTTCGATCAGCGAGACGCGCCGCAGGATCAACGCGCGCATGATGCGCTCGCCGAGTTCCGCTTCGGCGACGATCAATGCGCGCAGTCCTTCTGGTGGAATCAGCAATGCCTCCACCGAACTGAGCGCCATGCCGTTGACCAGCGCGGGCCGTCCCGACAATTGACCGACTTCGGCAAGAAAATGCCCTGCGCCATGCTCGCCGATCAGGACTTCACGCCCGATGCCATCGCGCTGGTACACCTTCACGCTTCCTTCGAGCAGCACGAACATGCCGGGACCGGTGTGGCCGGTCTCGAACAGCAGCTCACCGGCCTTCCAGTGACCGATCTCGCCGAAGCGCCGCAGGCGACCGATTTCCGCGCAGGTGAGCGCGGGGAACATCTGATGCATGCGCGTCGAGAGAGACGAAAACGGCGCGTCGGCGACGACGGCCTGCTGTTGCCCTTCCGCTTGTTGTTGTGCTTCAGTTTCTTGAGTCGAAAGCATTGAACCGCTCCTTCGTGTTCATTGACGGATCGAACGGGAGGCGAAGCGGCGCGGCGCCGAATGGCGCAAATGCAAGTTGCGCTGCTTGCGCTACACGGCCTTCGGCGCGACGTCCTCGACCGCCACTTCCGGCGGCGGCATGTCGGGCAGCGAATCCACCGGCTTGCCCGAGTCGCGCCAGGCTTCCATGCCACCGCGCAGCGGCAGCACGTCGGAGAAGCCGGCTTCGTTCAATTGTTTGGCCATCCATGCCGCGGAAATCTCATTCGGGCATGAACAGTAGATCACCAACTTTTGATCGCGCGGATAGGTCGCGACGATCTCGTCGAGCTGCCGCTCGTCGGCGAATTGCGAGCCCGGAATCACGAACGGATCGAGCTTGCGTTTCTCATGCGAACGGATGTCGAACAGCACCGGCGTCTTGCCGGCCTTCACCAGCGCCGCCAGTTCGTCGACTTCGATGCGCGCCGACGCGAGCTTCGCAATCAGCTGGCGCCGGCGGATCCAGCGATACGCGGCATACGCCAGCAGCAACGCGACCGCGACCAGCGCGGCGGTGCGGCCGAGGCGCCCGGCCAGGGCGAACAGCATATCGATCTGCTTCGCGAACAACGCACCGATGATCAGGCCCGTGCCGGACCACAACGCGGCGCCGATGCTGTCGTAAGTGAGAAACGTGCGATAGCGCGTGCCCATGGCGCCCGCCATCGGAATCGAGACGATTGACAGGCCCGGCACGAATTTGGCCACGGCCAGCACGCGCACGCCCCAGCGGCCGAAAAACCGTTCGGTCTTCTTCACACAGGTGTCACGCGAGAGCGACAGCCGGCAAATCGCTTTCAGCGTGTTGCCGCCGTACATCCGGCCGGCGAAATACCACGCGCTGTCGCCGATCAGCGTGGCGAATATCGACAGGATGAGCACCGGCGCCAGCTGCGTGCCCACTGAGCCGGGATGCATGGCCGCCATCGCCCCGAACAGCACGAGCGAGGGCATGGCCGGAACCGGCAGCCCGATCGAGGCGGCGAGCACGTTCACGAACACGAGCGCCGGCCCATACTGCTCGACGAGATCATGTAGCATCGGCTTACATCCGCAGCCCTTTCGGGCGCGGCGCAGGTAGGGAATGCGAAGGAGAATGCAAGGATTATGGACGCATTTTCGAGACGAGGAAACGCCCCGAAAAGACGTCCGTTATTCGGGCGTTCAAAGCGTTATCGCCGGCACACTGAACCGTTCGAAAGGCGCATTAGGAGCGCAATTCGAACAAAGCGAAAAGGCTTGAATGACACGCCGCATGCCGAAGCGGAAATAATGCCCGATTGACATGCCGTAGGCGTCGTATCGGTAAGCAATTTAAGAGCGGCGCCGCGTAAGCGTCACGCGGCAATTGCACCCGAGTGCAATGCCGCGTGATGTATTTCATTGACGATGATTGTGCTGTTCGCCCGGCAGTTCGGCGCCATGCGCGCGAATCGCGGCAATCAGTTCGGCTGGCGTGATTTCGTAGCGCACTTCGCGGTGAATGCCTGGCTTGCGCTCATCGACTTCGATCAAAAGAATGCCTTTGCCGTCTTCTGTCGATTCGAGGCGCAGCGAGCGGAGTTCGCGCGCCGTTGCGTCGTCGTATTCGGTGAGCAGGGCCATTGACCCGGAGGACCCGGTAGTGCGCATCGAAGTTGTCCTTGTTCCGTTGTTGATCGAGCCATTGTACGGGCAGGATAGTGCGACGTCTGTCGCGCCACGGTCACGCTCTACGGATTTGCCCGTTCACCGGCCTGTGTGCCGCGTACCGCCAGGCGTGTTGACTGGCGCGGCCCGCCGGGCAACGCGTGTCGTGACGTCCCGCCGTGATAACCAGTTTAACGCGACTCCCGGCAACGACGAATGCATTTTTCGTGCCCCGAGGCGGTGCGCTTCTTCTCCATGACTGTCACGCTGTTGACGCGCGCATTGGTTAGGCGGATGCGGCGACCCACTGCCGGTCGGTCGCTCCGCGCTAGTGCATCGCGCAGACCAGCTGCGCGCGAATAGGGCAGTGCGATGTCGAAAGTGGTGAGAGGTGGTGAGAGCCGGCAAAAAAATAGCCCGTCCATGAGTGGGACGGGCCGCTAAACGCCGTTGTTACTTGGGTCAGCCTGCCCTTACAACCAACTGGGCGCTGACGGGATCCATCGTGCTGCGCCAATACTGGGCTGTCGAGGTGGGAGTAACGCCGATCTATCAGACCATTGTGGCTTCGTCCTGTTCGAGATCGCGTGCGACGCCCGGCGCGCTGCGTCGCTCGATGTCGGCGGCAACGGTTTGCGCGGCATCGGGCGTGAAGCCCTGATGACGCTTCGTGCTGGTGACGCGTTGCGCGGGCGTGGCTTGCGCAACGGTGAACAGACGCACCGCCTCATCCAGCACGTCGGCCTGTTCCGCGAGACGCTGCGCGGTCGCCGCCGCCTGCTCGACGAGCGCCGCGTTCTGCTGCGTGGCGCCATCCAGATGCGAGACCGCCTGATTGACCTGGCGAATCCCTTCCGCCTGTTCGCTGCTGGCATTCGCCACTTCGACGATGATCGACGACACGCGGCCCACCGCTTCGTCGATCACGCGCATTTGCGAGGTGGTGCGCGCAACCAGTTCGGTGCCCGCCGCGACTTCGGTCGTACTCGCTTCGACCACCGACTTGATTTCCTTCGACGACGCCGCGCAGCGTTGCGCCAGCATTCGCACTTCGCTCGCGACCACGGCGAACGAACGGCCTGCTTCGCCTGCCCGCGCGGCTTCGACGGCCGCATTGAGCGCGAGAATGTTGGTCTGGAATGCAATGCCGTCGATCACGCTCGTAATGTCGGCGATACGCTGCGACGCCGCCGTGATGCCGGCCATGGTCTGCTCGACCTGGCCCGCGATCTTGCCGCCGACTGCTGCGGCTGCCTGCGCGTCCCGCGCCAGATCGAGCGCGCGCACGGTGGCGTCGGCGTTGGCCTGCACCGTGGTGGTTAGCTCTTCCATGGTGGCGGCGGTTTCCTCGAGCGACGCCGCCTGCAACTCCGTGCGCCGCGCAAGATCGACATTGCCGCTGGAAATCTCGCGGGCGTTGTCGAGCATGCCGGTGATCTGTGCGCGCACGTCGTAGACGATTGCGGCGAGATTCGCCTTCAACTGATTCAGTGCCTGGAGCACTTCGCCAAGATCGTCGTGGCGCGCGATCTGCAGATCCGCGGTCAGATCGCCTGCGGCGAGACGTGTGGCGAATCCCGACATGTCGCTGATCGGTGCGGCGAGTTGCCGCTTCAACATCTGCCACGACACGATGCTGACGACCGCGGTCACGCCGAACGCAATCCAGAACGGCACAGGCGGCGTGCCTTCCCAAGCCACGAGGCCGGTCAGCAACAGCGCCAGCAACGTGATCGCGTAGCCGGCCGCCGCGCGCGTGGCGACAGGCAGGCGCATCAGCGCCTGCAGACGCCCGAGCAGGCCAGTGCGCACCACCACGCCGCGGCGCAACCGGATGCCGCGCGCCTCGCCTGCGCGCATGCGCGCGTACAGCGTCTCGGCGGCGCGCACCGCGTCACGTTCCGGTTTCACGCGCACGCTCAAATAGCCGACCACAGTGCCTTTTTCGACCACCGGCGTGACGTTGGCCTGCACCCAGTAGTGATCGCCATTCTTGCGGCGGTTCTTCACGAGCGCCGTCCATGGGCGGCCGTCGCGGATCGTCGCCCACATGTCGGCGAAGGCCTCGCGCGGCATGTCCGGATGACGGATCAGGTTGTGCGGCTGGCCGATCAGCTCGTCGCGCGTAAAGCCCGAGACGGCGATGAAAGCGGGGTTGCAGTACTGGATGCGGCCGGTCAGGTCGGTCGCTGAGACAAGCATATTCGACGAAGGGTACTCGTACTCGTGCCCGGTGACAGGCTGGTTATTGCGCATGGCTTTCCTTGCTGGTGCTGACGCGCATGTGCGCGCGCTGCTTACTGGGTCGCAAGGTTTAACGGCAATTAACCCCGTGCTCTTTAGGGTTTCCCAGTAAACCACTCAGGTTTAGCCAAGGTCGAGCCGTTAATGCAAGGTTGTCTGATGAGTGTCCGGGATGCCGCGGGAAACGGTGCCGGATGCGTCGCGCGATACCTTCAAAAGGGCTACACTGCGCCCGTATATAAGGCCTGCAGACGTAGTTCGTCCCTCGATTTCGCAGTGGTCTGCCTGCACGAATCCGCTATTCCAGCGAGCTGATGCAGAAGATCCTCGACCGCACACAAGAGTCATTGGCGCTGGCTTTCGCCACGCTCGCGCAGAACGCGAAGCGCCAACAACGGGTTTATCTGGCGACGATCGGTTCCCTCATGCTGATCGTGGCGATTTTCGCGCTCGTGCTGGCTGTCGTTGCCGGGCTCGCGCAACTCGACTATCGCCGCACTTTCGCGTCGCAAAATGCAACCGACATCTCCCTTCTGCTGCACCAGGAGGAGTCGTTCTCGCGACGCGTCGAGCTCACGTTCGACTATTACTACACCGCTGTCCAGGTGCGCAGCGCGCCGGATGCCATTCAGCAATCGGTTCGACGGACCGGCATGGTGAGCGGCAAGGTGGACAGGATCGACGCGGGCTTCGACATGCTGGTCGGCGAAGCCACCGTCGCCGCGTGGGGCGCACGACTCGGCGAGAAGCTTGGCCGCCTCTACGAAGCGTCGCAGTCGACACTTGCGACGCAGCAGGCCTTCGAGTTGCAGCAACGGGCAACGCTGGTCGGGCTGAAGGAAGACTATGCGGTGATCCTGCCTTCGCTCTCACAACCGGTGGCGGGACAAGCCGCCGCAGCGGACCTGTCCGCCATGCCCCAGCAGCGGCTGGCAGTCATAAGGACGCTGCGCGACACGCTCGAACGCCAACTCGAGGTGCAAACCGGCAAGCGCCTGCCCGGCAAAGGCGAGCGTGTCTGGCTCGGCCCGTATGTCGATCCGCTGGAGAACGTGCCGGTGATCTCGGCGGTGAGCGTCTACTACGACGGCGACACGCCCACTACGTTGATCAGCATGACGATCCGGCTCGACGTGCTCGCGAGGCGCATTGCGCCACCCGGCAACGAGGGCACGATACTGCTCATGACCGCGGATCACCGCATTGTCGTTTCCTCGCAGCCGCTCAGCGCGCCCACCGGCAAAATGTTGCAACAGACGGTGGCGGCAACACCGTCGCACGTCTTTCATTACGGGCGTGAAGGCGTGATCTTTCATGAGCCGCTGAAGCCGGGGTTTGGCTTCCTGGTCGGCTATATGTCGTGGGGCGCGCTTGCTGTCGCGCTTGGCTGGCAACTCGCGGTGATCGGCGGCCTCGCGGCGCTGATCCTTCTGGCGGTTGCGCTGACGGCGCGTTATTTCGGACTTCGGCTGTTGCGCAATGCATTTGCCGAGACCTCCCGCTCACTGGAAAGTGAGACCATCAATCATGTTCTGGTGAGTGCGACGCCGGTCGGTCTGTGCGTCGTTCGGCAAAGCGACTATTCCATTCTGACCGTCAACGCGCTGGCAGCGGTGTTGCTGCCGATCGAACCAGGCAGCAACCGGTTGCCGCCGCATATCGTGAGCGAATTCCGCGCGCAGACGTCTGATAAACCTTCGGCCGCGGCAATCGCACGGATCGCCGCTTTCGTCGTGGTCGCTCAGCCGCACCCGCAGGCGCTGGCGTCACCGCCTTCAGACGAAGGCGCTACGCCCGCGCGGTTCTTGCAGTTTACCTATGCGCCCGCGCGGTACGCCGGTGAGAACGTGCTGTTTTGCGCGATTCTCGACGTCACCGCTCAGACCCTGCTCGAACAACAATTGCGGCACGCGCAGCAGGCGTCGGACGCCATGATGCGTGCGCGGACGAATTTCTTTGCGGCGATGAGCCACGAAATCCGCACGCCGTTGAATGCGCTGCTCGGCAATCTCGAACTGCTCGCACGCACACCCGGTCTCGAGGCGCATGCGCAGCGGCTTGCAACGTTGGGCGTGGCGTCCGATGCGCTGCGCCGCGTCGTCAACGACATACTCGACTTCTCGAAGATGGATGCCGGCGAGATGCTGCTCGCGAACGACGCCTTCCGCCCCATCGACGACTTTGAAAACATCGCGTTCTCTCACGCGCCGATGCGCGGAGACCGCCCGATCCGTTTCTATTGTGAGCTGTAAAAATATCGGCTGAATTTTCTTTGAGAACACGGCTGAATACTAGGGGTAAATCCCCCTCAGAAGCCCTGTAGGAAGAGGAGTTAAGCCAAACTTCTGCGTTCAACGAATCTGCCGTTTAGACGCTGCTGTTTAGTTCGAGCAACCATCTCGTTTAGCTCCGTGAGTGAAGGGATAAAGAAAGCTTCGCCAGCTCTGCTAATCTGCCGGCTTCCCTAGGAAATGCCACTCGACCGCCCCGGTCGGATAGTCTTCCGGCCACTCCCTTACCAGCAAATCCATTGCACCCCGCATCGCCGCCTGTTTCAGAGATTCATCGCTTTCCGCACCCGCGTTGCTCGTCCCCACGCTTCGCATGCCCATTGCTTCCAAAACCGACTGCACGCAAACAACCCTGTCCATCACTCGGCGCAGGCGCACGAAACTGGCGTCCGAAATCCCTGCGTCTCGTGCCGCTACCTCTGTATCCGTGGAGACGTCTGTCAGCAAGACCGACAATAGCTCAACGGCACTGCGCTCAATGTAAGTGGGCGCAAACTTGCTTCCTGCTGAATGTAGGTCGGTGTTCGTGGTATCCATCGTCTGTAAAGGAACACCATTTATACGCTGGCGTCCAATCTCGGGCTGGCCGGTCTGGAGTGGCCGGCGGGTTTGTCTTCTTTGACTGCAAAGCGCAAATGACCTTAGATGTATCTCAGGCCGACGCTTTCCGTCGAAGATGGTCAACGCACTTGTGGGGTGGGCTATGAGCAAGAGTAGCGGTAGCAAAAGTGTGAAATCGGGCTGCAACCAGTCCGCGGGTAGCGGTTCGAAGGCGGGAAGTCCCGGCGGAGGTCGTGGTCCCAATGGGTTTCCTGGCGGAAACTGGCCAAGCACTACTGGCGCCAAGTCTGGCGGCAACAGGGGGAACGCGACTCCCTCTGGCACCAAGAGGTAACGTGGCGCCTGTCCCGTTCTCTCAAGTCAGTGCTCCGTCTGCCGCTAGCGTGGGCGGGTTAACACAAAAAGAGAGAGGCAAGGGGCGCGAATACATCGCAGAATTTTGTTCTCGTGGCTTTTTCTTCGACCGCCACCCGTTCGTTGCCTACAGGCTCACGCCCTCAAGCGGCGGTAGAACGGGAGCAGGACCGTGCGCTTCACAAACGCTAATGATGCGTCGTGCCAGCTCGTCCGCTGTAAGACATCGGTATGGCGTGTAGCGGTCAGCGCTATCGGCTGCCTTGCTCGGACGGATGACCCAGTTGCCGGAGATGTCCTTTCCTACCTCGGGCAGCAGCGCCATCGGTATGAACCACGTGGCGACAAAGCGCGTTAGCTCTTCGTCGAAGAGCGCTGCTACAAGGTAGGCGCGTCGAGCGTCATTGAACGTGGCTTGCCGAATCTGGAAATGGACGACGTTGCCTCGTTCCTCAGAGTTGCGTTTGCGGATGGACACTGTGCGGCACTTCAACTGGATTGCGACAGAGTTGCCCGTTTTTTTATCATAGAAGAGCACGTCAAGCCCGTCGTCATCGGCTAGCGGCTGGAACGGTGACAACCGACCGTCGCTTGCCATCATCACCGCGTTGACTAGAAGATTCTCTCCGATTGCTCCGATTTGGGTGGAGGATAGGGGCATTCTTCGACTCTTTGCAATTTAACCCAACCATTCTCCAGGTAAGGCGTGGCGCTGCCAAGGGACGGGCGATGTGGCGGGCCGGACCGGTTCATTGCCCGGCTAGCTCGCCGGCAATCAACCACTCCACCGCCCCGGCCGGATAGTCCTCCGGCCACCCCCTTGCCAGCAATTCCACCGCCTCCCGTACGCGCCTTCGCATCCACAGCGCCCACTCGTCGTCGCTCGCGCCCATCCTCCATTCACCGTCTGCAGCACCTTGAGCGCAATTTAATCGTCGCCAAAGTGGCACATGGCTCTGATACTGTATATATACACAGCATCGGCAGCGCTTGTCAGCGACCGACAAGGCCTTCAAGGATTACGACAGTCCGTTTCGCGTTCTCCAAGGCACCTTCGACGCCCTCGGCATGTGATTGCTCACTTACTGCGTCTGCAAGGCGCACAAGGCAGTAGTTGATGAGGTGCGTGGGTGCGCCAAGCTGTTCCGACTCATACCTCGAGAGGGAAGACTTGTGGACGCCCGCTGCAGCCGCGAACTCTGCTTGCGTGCTGTCGCCGCGTGCCCACCGTACCAATTCACCTTGACTTCGAGGCGGAAACATTCGTTTTGAAGATGCTGTAGTTGCAATCAAGTTGCTATAATAGCAACTTTTCGGCTGCACGAAGTCTATACTCCGCACCAAGACACGTTGAGGCTCCTGATGGCACGTTCCGACCAAGTGAAGGCATTACTGCGCGCATATGCTGGTGACAATCACGAGCATTTCTTCGCGGTCGCCATGCAGATGGCCGCGGACGAGGCTCATCGTGGCCACACCAAGCTGGCGGCAGAACTGCGCGACCTCGTCGATGCCGCGAAGGCAGGGAAAAAGCCCGGTCTGTCGTCAGTTCAAAGCAAGGGTGTGCAACGTCCGACTCCCCTGGCTCAACCGAAGGGCGAGCTTTCCGAACTGCTGACAGTGCAGTATCCGCAAGAGCATCTGCAGCAGATGGTCCTGTCAGACGCCGTGCGCGGAAAGCTGAACCGCGTTCTTCGCGAGCAGCGCCACCATGAGCAGTTGCACAGCCACGGACTGAGCCCTCGTAGAAAGTTGCTTCTTGTCGGCCCACCAGGCACCGGCAAGACAATGACCGCCGCTGCCTTGGCTGGCGAACTCCGTTTACCGCTTTTCACGGCGCGGTTCGACAGCCTCATCACCAAGTTCATGGGTGAAAGCGCCTCCAAGCTCCGACTCGTTTTCGAGGCGCTGAAATCAACGCGCGGCGTCTACTTTTTCGATGAGTTCGACTCGCTTGGCCTGCAGCGAGGCAGCCAGCACGACGTAGCGGAAATGCGTCGTACGTTGAATATGTTCTTGCAGCTCATCGAACAGGACGCGTCCGATAGTCTCCTGATTGCAGCGACAAACCACGGCAAAGACCTCGACACGGCTCTTTTCCGGCGGTTCGACGACGTCATTAAGTACGAGGCCCCTGACGAGCGGCAAATTGAAACGCTGCTGAGAAACAGCTTGGGTGTCTTCGGAACGTCGGACATCGACTATCGTCATCTCGCGCATGTTGGCAAGGGTGAGTCACACGCGGACATCGTCAAGGCGTGTCTTGACGCATTGAAAGACGCAATTATGGAAGGCGAGAAGACGGTAAGTGAAGCGAGCGTCATCCGCCATTTGGAAGAGCGCGCTCAAGGCCACAACGTACATCCGTAAAAACAACATCCCGGGTGAATGAATCGGGAAATCTTGCGTTAGACTCTCAGGCGAATAAAACCAAATGATGAACCTGAGAGAATGGCAGACGAACTTAAGAGTCACCTGTCCATTGACGGATTCGTGACGTCGCTTGAATTTCGCTCGCCCTTGTCCGTGCAGCGCGAAAACGCGCCGCAGAGGGACCGGGGAGCCCACGGCCAACGGCTGTTGGCTCAGCTTGAAGATATTGCTGGCAGCATCGTCGAACTTGAGGAGGCTCGCGAAGCCTTGGGCTTGCCCGAGCGACGCGGCATGTCTATCGCCGTCGAGTTCAGCCCGCGCGGCTCTTTCGACTATGGAAAAGTCGAGTGGAAGTCTGCTGGCATCGAGTTGCTGACAGTTCTTGCTCACACGAACTCCGACGTCGCCGTATTGCACGTTCCGGATGGCAAGCTCTCTGCCTTCGTGAAACGTGTCACAGAATATCTTGAGAAAGATAATCGCAACGGCACGGCTCCCCAGCATGCAGCTCTCGTAAATGCGATTGACAACATCCGCCGCGCCGCCTTCACGGAGTTGTGGACGGACGCGGCAGACCCGCCGGCGGACGACGACCCGCACTGGTTCCAGATTTGGCTGCGACACACAGGTGGCGCCCTCGCCGACGTCGTAACGGAGTTTCGCGAAGAGGCCGCGAAAGTCGGCATCGATGTCGAGCCGGGTTTCGTCCGATTTCCCGGTCGCGTGGTCGTTGCTGCGCGCGCGACCCGCGCCGCAATTGAGCAGGGCGTTGCCCTGCTGGACCTTATCGCCGAAATCCGCTTCGTCGAGCCGAACGCAGAGTTCTTTCTTAGTGACCTGACGCCTGCTGAACAGACGGACTGGGTCAAGAACCTTCTCGAGCGAATCGATTTCGCCGCCGACGAGGACGCGCCACATATATGCATCCTCGATACCGGCGTGAACCACGGGCATCCGCTTCTGGCGCCAGCTCTCGATGAAGCGGACCTTCACACCCACAATCCCGATTGGAAGAAGCATGACCATGCAGGCCATGGCAGCGAGATGGCGGGCATCGCCCTCTATGGTGACCTGACCGCGGCTTTGAACACGGGAGATGAGTTTGAAATCCCACATCGCCTTGAATCGGTCAAGATTCTGCCACCCGACGGGGAAACGCCGCCACACCTGTGGGGCGCCGTTACCGCAGAATCCGTAGCGCGGGTTGAGGTCGATGCCCCTGACAGGTCGCGCGTCTTCGCGATGATGACGACGTCGGTTGGCCACCTCCTCGGCGCTCCCTCTGAGTGGTCCGCGACGGTCGACCAACTGGCGTTTGGCCGCTCACCTATTGATGTAAGTTGGTCGGCCGAAGAGGAAGACGAGGACGCGCCCCGCGTACCCAGACTCTTCGTTCTTTCTGCCGGCAATGTCCAGTGGACCGAGTGGGGCACGTATCCGGACATCAACGCACTGAGCCCAGTCCAGAATCCTGGCCAAGCCTGGAACGCGCTCACCGTGGGTGCTGCGACGTCGTTGGCCGATATCGACGCCAAGAAATATGCGACGCTCGAAGCAATCGCCAAAGCAGGTTTGCTTTCACCGGCGTCGACCACTTCGGTGCTGTGGAGCAATACGCCGTGGCCGTTCAAGCCGGATGTCGTCGCTGAAGGCGGAAATGGGTCGCTCGACGGCGGCATCCACGTGACGGTAGGCCCGGAGTCGCTTCGTTTGTTGACGACTTCGAACACACCAGCGAAAAACCTTTTCGCGGATACAGGCGACACCAGCGCTGCGGCCGCAGAGGTTGCGCGGATTTGCGCACACCTTCGTGCAAGGTATCCGCAGTACTGGCCAGAGACGATTCGTGCCCTCGTCGCACATGGCGCCGAGCACACGGAAGCCATGCGGGGGACCTTGCCGACTGAGCCCAAGAAACTCGAGAAGGACAAGCTTCTTCGGACCTTCGGCTACGGGTTGGTAAGCCCCGCCCAGTCCGAATATTCGACTGCGCACCGGCCGACGCTCGTGGTTCAGCGGCAGTTCAATCCGTACTACCGCAAGCCGGGCGGCTCGATTGTGCTTGGCGAGATGCAACTTCACGACTTGCCCTGGCCGGTCGACGAACTATTGGAACTCGGCGAGGCTCAGGTCGAGTTGCGCATCACGCTTTCCTACTTTGTCGAGCCGAACCCGAGTTCCCGCGGCTGGCTCAGCAAGTTCCGCTACCAGTCCTATGCGTTGCGCTTCGCTGTCAAAGGCGCGACCGAAGACGCGAATCAGTTCAAGGCTCGTATCAATAGGCTCGAACGAACAGAGATAGAAGATAGCGGATTCGGCGACCCCGACGTGGCCCAGTGGAAGTACGGCGCGCAGTTGCGCGCGCGCGGGTCCATGCACTCAGACGTTTGGATTGGAACGGCGGCGCAGCTCGCTACGAAATCCCAGATTGCAGTGGTTCCTGTCGGCGGATGGTGGAAAGACTGGAAAGAAGCACGTCAATGGGATAGCGAAGCTCGCTACGCACTCGTCGTCTCTTTGAACGTCGCCGACGAAATCGATACGGACATCTACACCCCTATCGCGACCATTATCGCGCCGGAGACCATCATCGATATTGATGTGGATGAAAAGTAGAGCAGGTCGTTGTCAATTTGAGCGTAACGACCGCTCAGTTCTTTAATGCTCCTCACCGACAATCTTGGTGCGCGATGGCGATTCCGTTGAAGTTGGTTGGCAGGTCACCGCCGCATGACGGGACCTCACGTAAAACCATCGCCCGCGCAGTAGACGAAAACACACAATGTAGTATCAATTTTGATTTTCTTAACTACATATAGTATATTTTGATTGAATAAGGGCTTCTTGTACGCCACTTACACGTTGCGAGGTATGCCATGGCCACAAAGAAAGACAGCAACAATCTATTCATCGAACGTCGCGACGACAAAAAATTCGCCGTGCGAAAAGCGGGTTCAGAGAGAGCGAGCGCTGTAACGCAGACGCAGGCCGAAGCAATCGCGCGTGCAAAGGAGCTAAACCCTGAAGCAGCTATTCACGTCGAACGGGTTCGAACCACGACCGTCGGGAAGCCCGATAAATGGCGCAAGGGGTAAGCGCCTCGAAGACAGGCGTACTGGGCGACCTCAACGCCGGAAGGCGTTTTGCCACCGGCTTATGGTAGAACCTCAATCGAAACAGGTCGCACCGGAGCACCCGCTTCGGCGCGCGAGTGCCCGTTTGCCTTTGGGCCGCATAGTCGGGAAAACGTAACCGACACTTCAACCGTTGTACATAACAAGCTAAAAAGGCAAGAGAGTATGGGCGTCGGGGAGTGGTTTTCGGATTTTTGTGGAGCGCTTCGAATCGATGGCGAGAAGCGTTCATCAATCGGTTATCGAACTGGCCGCATCGTCGGCCAACTGAACTATGACCTCCGCAACAAGCTAGATTCGAAAACGGCGAACCGCTTTTACGTCGGCTCCTATGGTCGCAGCACGGCCATCCCCAGCGTAAGCGACGTCGATTTGCTTTACGTGCTTCCGTACGAGTTATATGAGCGATTTCATGGTTACGTTGGCAACGGACAATCGGCATTACTCACGCTCGTAAAAAATTCAATCAACAACACATACAGCAATACATATTTGGCATCCGACGGGCAGATTGTGGCTCTCAACTTTACCGATGGAGTGAAGTTCGAAATTTTGCCGGCATTTCTCAACAATGAAGGTGGTTACACGTTCGCCGACTCGAACAACGGTGGGTCTTGGAAGTCATGCAAACCCAAGCACGAGATGGACGAATTTTTTGCGAGGAACGCGGTCTGCAACTCCAACCTTGTGGAACTTGCTCGCATGGTGCGAGCGTGGCGCGACACAAATAATGTGTCGATGAGCGGGATGCTCATCGACACGCTCGCTTATCAGTTCATTGGCACGTGGGCGTATCGCGACAAGTCGTATCTGTACTACGACTGGATGACGCGAGACTTCTTTAACTATCTCGCGAATCTGGACACGCAACAGTTGTATTGGCTCGCTCCCGGCAGCAACTCGCGCGTCTACCGTAGCGACGTCTTTCAATACAAGGCCCGCTCTGCCGAACTCCGGGCAATAGAGGCAATCGCGTACCAGCAAAACAACCACGACTGGTCGGCCAGACAGAAGTATCGGGAAATTTATGGACCTGGATTCCCCGCGTGAAAACGCATCCGTTGAGCCTGCGGCGACGCTTGAGGGTCAACTTCGAGAAATATATGCGCGAGCAGCGTACACGCATAAGACCCACGAAAAAATGGCGGACAGGTACATCACCCGCTACAAGCATATCAAGACCGCCGAGATTATCCTGTCCGCAGTAGCGACGAGCAGCCTGCTGCTCGCGGTACTCGGAGACTCACACGTCGGGACCATCGTCGGTGCCGCACTATCGACCGTGTTGTTAGGCTTTGCTCTTTATTTCAAGGAAGCAAGCTTGGGGGAGCAATCTCAAAAACACTCCGAGGTAGCCTCGAAACTCTGGGGGGTTCGCGAGGCGTTGCTATCCCTGTTGGTCGACATGAAGGACGGCCGACCGACTCAAGAAATCCGGACTGGTCGCGACCAACTCAATAACCTGCTCGAAGAGATTTATAAATCGGCACCCCGCACGAACAGCGCCGCCTATCATGACGCTCAGAAGGCCTTAAAGGCTTCTGAAGAGCTGTTTTTTACGGACGAGGAACTTGACCGTATGTTGCCGAAGCAGCTTCGTACGAGACGCTCCTGAGCACCGTCGCACGTTCAACGAATCTCTCTCCATGGCTCAAATCGATTCCAGTCAAGTCGCCACCATTCCATTCATCGACAGCGTGAGGCTCCATGGGAGGTTTCTGAGTTCCACGCTGTTCTACGATGACAATCGCTGGCGGCTCTGGACGGCCGCCGACGGAAGATTTTTCGAGCTAAAAATCGTTGAGCCACTCGAAATGTTCTACTTTGCTCGCGATGCCCAGTCTGAACACGACCTTTACTTTCATCTTCTCGATTTCGTAGCTCAGCGCGCGGCGTTTCCCGACGTTAAACACGCAATTACGGGAATGATGGACGATTTCCTCAATCTTACGACCACGGTTCCGAAAATCGAACTGTTGCATGCCTCGCGTGCCAAGATTGGACACGGCATCAACCGCATGGTTACGACAGAGATAGAGTACCTTTTTTCCATATGTCGTGGCCTTTTCGACCTTCTTCAGGAAGTAATCGGCGGTTTGTGGAATCGAGTGCAGCTGCGAGAGCCGTCAACGGTGAAAAAGCCTTTGAAGAAGAGTTTCAACGAGATGGTGACGTATGAAGGGAAACCAACAACTCGCGAGTCGTTACAGGCGCGGTTCGGGCTTCCGGAGATGTTAGCCGACATGTACATCAGGACCTCCGGATTCTTTCGCGACCTTCGGCAGATGCGAGACAACCTGGTGCATCGTGGGACTTCTGTGCAGACAATCTTTAGCGACGACCACGATTTCCTTATCTCGGGGCACCTTCGACCGTTCGAGTCGATGGCGATTTGGCGCGATGAAGAAAAGCGTCCGAACGGTTTGGTACCGCTCTTACCCGCATTATCCACGATGATTTACGGGACGCTCTCCGCGTGCGGAGCATTCAGCCACGCATTGGAGGCAACAATCGGTTTCCCAACTCCCCTTGTGCCTGAAATGCGGCTTTTTCTGCGATGTCCGCTTGGTGAGCGCTTCTTGGTATCGATGCGCGATTCTGGCGTCAGAGCAACCCCTGTAACCGCTGACGGCGACGCGACCGCATCGTCTGAGTAGTTCAACGATTAGGTCGGCTCACGCGTTCGTGGTGAATTGTGTCGCCACCACGAGTCCGGCAATATGTCAGAATATTCTAGAAGAAGATATCAATGTCGCTTATGTATCAGCGCCCGCCAGTCTCAGACATCTATAGTCTGCTTCGCACCAGTAATTCTCTGATTGTTCATTTTTCCGGCATTGCGCCCGGGACTGGCAACCCCGGAGAACGACTCTACTATCCCGATGACCTCAGAAATGTCGTAACCGGAGGCGCAATGGGAGGGGTTTCTTGCTCCGTGATTAGCCCCGGCGATATCTTTGGTCAAACTGAAAACAACAATAACGCGACTGGGTGCGTTGGGGTCGTGCTCGGTCTTCTGAGCCCTAGTTCGTTGTTGGATGTGCATGCTGGCGACGGAGGTTCGACCGTGCTACCGAACGGACAACGTGATGCGAACCCGAAATCGCTCAATCTCACCGACTTGCAAGAAACCATCACTGGCCGGCACCGGGGTACCTACAACGAATGGGTAGTCGGCAACTACAAAGTTTTGGGCATCTTCATCGCTGCTCCATGCATGGTGCGCGCCATTGTTGATATACCAGCCCCACCAGGGGTGCCAGCAAACATTCTTGGCAATTCTCGTGGGCCGGGCATCTGCTACGAAACAATCAACGACGTTCAACGGGACTTTCCTGACCAGCGAATTTTTCGCTTCAACGTCCGCGAGATACAGGAAGTGAACAGCAGCGTGTGGGTACATGCACCTCACAACACCATCTATTTCTAAGATATCCGTGGCCTTGGGATAAAAACGTCGAATGTTGGTAGCGGTCGGCAAAGCCCCGGTACCAACCTCTATGCAATGCGTTCCGCCACAGATACGGATTCAACCCTACTCATCTAGGTGACGCCTCCGGACACTAACAAAGTATGCCACGCGATAATTTCAACAAACCCGTCGTCGAAGAATTAGCACGGCGTGTCGCCTTCGCCTGTTCGAATCCAGATTGTCGCAATCAAACGGTTGGCCCCAAGACCGGCCCTGAGGGGTTTGTTACCACAGGGGAAGCGGCGCACATTACCGCAGCCGCGCCCGGCGGCCCGCGATACGACGTGGCGCTGACATCAGCGGAGCGGTCTGCATTCAAGAACGGTATCTGGCTTTGTCGCAATTGTGCGGCGCTCATCGACCGAGACGTGGCAGGCTATCCTGTCGAAAAGCTGACGCAATGGAAGCAAACGGCCGAGGCACGGGCACTGTTGGGCATCAACAAGCCGCCGACGGTTGACGATGTTGTGATGCATCCAAGGTCAGGTGCCGTGTTGTCTGCGCGTGACGCTCTCTTACGCGTGGGGACGACAATGACCGCTATTGCGAGGTCCCTCGAAGAACTGGACCCGCGGTTCAGAGTGACTATCCTGCACGGCGGCTCTATCTCGTCGTTTATGTTCGAGCCTGCCGGCGAACCGGTGAACGTCTCGATGAGCCTTCGTGACGAGGTCAACACTCGAGAGTTGATGAAGCGGTTCCTTGAATACGGGGAACCAATCACCCTTGACGGCAAAGACATCGCATTCCACGGTACACCGCTGCTGGAAAGCCTGAATGGCGAAACGCGACACGTATCAATATCGAATCCATCGGACCGCCATGCAGTTATGAGGCTCTCTGTCGCGTCGAAGAGGAAGAGCGAACTCGAGTTTCTTGACCAGAGTTCGGCGACGCTGTCCTCAGGCAGCAAAGGCTTTTCGTGCGAAGCGCAGCTGTTCGGCGGCCATCTGGCACTTTCAGTCTCCTCAGACGGCCAGCGCTTCCACGTGCAGGCAACGCCAAACTACGAGCGCTGGATTGGGCGAGGAATCAAGGCGCTGCCCTATTTTGACCAGCTATGGAAGTTGCACGACGCCGCCCGTCAGGGTCGTGAAATTGACATAGTCGTTGAGGTCGAGGGACAAAGACTTGCGGCAGGTCGTGGCAAACTGCCGAGAGACTCGTTTGGCTATGGTCTACTGGACTTCATTGAGGAGATGCGTTTGATTTTGCATCGTTCGTCAATCGACATTGTTCTGCCGACAAAACCCGATATCACGGCGGACGACATTGACCGCGTGCACGGCCTCGCGACCCTTCGGCATACCTCTCCTGGAAGCACAATGACCGCAACAGTCGACCCGCAGACCGAACACGAGGTCGAATCACTTCAGAAGTCTATCGCCGTCGGTCGACCAACCGCGATGCGTCTCACTCAACTGCTTGACGTTCACGCGTTTGGCGGGCTGTTGTCAGAAAAGCAGATTGCTGTCGAAATTTCCGATGTTGTCATGACAGCTCGACGCAGAAATATCAAGGTTGGCCAGTCGCTGCCGGTTAAGTTCAAAGCAACCCGGGGGAGCAAAGTCAGTTACTTCGTATTCTAAAAACGCAGCCGCGCCTCGGCAAGGACCCATTCGCAGGTGAAGGCAAGTGGTTTGCCGCGAAGCCCATTTCGGTCCGCCTGAAAGTGCGCCCGCTGGAGAAGCTGAAGGACGCAGCTCTCTAAACTGAGCAGTTTGAGATGAAGCGCCCCTCGCGACGGAAGTCTGAGGGGCTTTTTTGCTTCTATGTCGTCACAGCTTGTCTGCGCCAGGGAAGTAGCCGGTCGTTTCGTCACCGACGAGTTTGATGATGCTGTCGAAGAAAGGATTAAAAATGTCATCGAGATGCTTTGGCTGGTCACTCAGGACGTATGGCTGCTGTTCGAGTAGCTGCCCTGGAGAGAAAAGATGCGTTTGCGGCGTCGCTTGCCGCTGATAGTAGTCTTCGAAAAATTCGCCAATCTTGCATTGCCCTAACCTCACGGCTTCGACCAGACGGTCTACCTGGTCAATGCTGAGAACCAGAGGGACGTCTTTCTCTGCTACGTTTTCGAAAAGGTACTTCGCGGAGCCAAGCATAAGGTCTCCGTAGGTCACAACGACCCGGTGAATACTCGCGTGTGAAAACGCCCCATCCGCCTTGACTTGCTTCGCTACGTTGTCTATTTGGGCCGCCGCCTTGACCACAGTCGCCTTGAACTTTGACTGATAGGTCATTGCAGACGCAGAAGCTGGCAGCGTATGCGTAAGTGCCTTATTCTTTGCCTCGAAAAGGGCGACAACATCGCCGTCGATGATAGCGAAGTCGTTGCATAGACCGTCCAGCTTGAAGCGTTTTTTGATTTCGTCTTCGTTGAGAACCTGCAACCCCGTTCTGCGAAGAGAATCACCGACGTACTGTTCAAACGCATTCTCGAACGCCTGCCGAACTGTATCTTGCTCGCGCGAAACTATGTCGCTGAAGGCAAACTCCAGATGACGCTGAATGTTGGGCCTGCCCCAATTGAACCGCTGGTTGCCGTAATCGACGTACGGTGTACGGTACAAAGGGGTGGGCTGGAACCACTCGTCCTCCGAGACCGTGCCTAACCGGGAAGCGACCAGCTTTCGGGGGAAAACGATTGTTTTCAGAAAGCATTCAACCGCCTTGTCTCCGAAGGCCTTCTTCAGCGATTGCATATAAACCGGCGTGAACACGTTTTGCATACCTTGCTCCTGAGAGCCCCAGAAGAAAACTGCGATTTGCAGATAGGCGAGTGGCGCCATACACAACGCATCGGCGATAGATTTATACAGCTTCGACTCCGGCGCTATCCTCCCGAGCAGGTCTATCTGGCGAGCGAACGCTCCAGTCCCCTGTGGCATTTGGTGCGGAGCCTGAGCAAGCAGCAACGAGCGCATCAGCAGGTCAACGGGGTTGCCCGGCTTCGTCCATGTGACGGCCTTGTCCATCACTTTCCACGCAAGGTCTATGCATTTGCGCAGGTCGACTGTCTGCATAGGGGCGTTCTTGTACATGCCGGGGTAGTCGCGCAGTACCCATACCGCCATCCGTTCAACTACCCATGGCATACGAGTAACTTTGTCCATGGTCTCGACTGCAACGTCCTGCTGCAAATACGCTGACATCTGTCGAAGCACAGAAACATACGAAAACTTCCGTATCTGGTTGCGGACTGAGCAAACGGCTTTGACGTAAGACACAGCTAGTGGGCCTCTGGAAAAAATGTGGTCACGACTGGTATCAACCATGTGTCTTGGTCCGGCAGAGTACCGCAAACCTGCTGAGGCAGACATCACTGACGATACGTTCATCGGCGCTATTATGCGAAAAGGTAAACCGACAGGGGATGTTGAGGACGCTTGGATTTCTGTCCGCCCAGCGTCATGAATGGACATCCGACGGGAAGAAGTAAATCAACGCCCTTTTCAAGATACTGCAAACGGAGGGCTCGCACCCGGGGCTCTCGGATGAGGATAGGAGCAACTTTTGTCTCCATCTTGCGCGGGTGACAGCGCGAACCTTTCTGCGTAGACTCAAAAACCACGGATGGTGTTGTCCTGTCGGCTTGTTCCCGAATACCATTCCGTGAACGCAATACTCGTTAGGTTTCGCCTGAGGGCAATTTTCCGTTTGCGCTCGCTCAAGCGGCTTCTCGATACTCGCTATGCATGGGGCATAGGTTTCAATGCGCGTGCCGCAGTCGTGGCAACCGAATTGCACGCTCTTGTACTCTTCTTCAGGAAATAAAGCACAGATACGAACGGAACAGACTTCATCAACCACGCAACGAGGCAATTATGGGAAGCTCAGGCTCGGGTTCGTTTTCGGACTACCCAGGTACAAAGGCCAAGGAAGTCGAGGGAGACGGAACTGGAATGGCGGGCGGTGCGAGCGGCGTTGACAGATGCAAGCAGGCGTTCCACGCGCTGCTGGAGGACGTCGGAAACAGCGACTTCTATTCGCAATTCGGGAGCGTTCCTGCTGTTGGCGACCAGCTGGGCATTGTCTTCGACAAGAAGCGCATCTTCGCAGTCGACGTGAACGGCGTTAAGGTAGGAGCACTTCCCACGTCGTTCAATTATCTCGCGGCATGCCTGGCAGGCGACGTGACTTATGTTGGAGTGGTGAGTTCGTCCGCAGTCGCGCCCGTCCCCACCGTAGAGGCTGACTTCGTTCCGCAATAGCCATGACCCAAACAGACGCAGTTCTGATTGTTGGAGAGCTCGTTGTCGACTTTACGCTTGCTCAAGGTAGTGCAAAGTGCAAGCTTCGTTTGGGTGGGGTAGGGCACGCTGCGCGGGGACTCTGGGCTGCGGGGCTCGACTACGCCGTTGCGGCGTTCTGTCCGCAGTATCTCGTTGACGAAGCGAAGCGCTATCTGGCGAAGTGCGGGTGCAAAGAGTTCATCTGGCTCGGCGATGTCGTCGGCGCCCCGAACGTCATCCTTATCGGTGACGCGACGGAGGTTTCGTATCAAGGCTACGAAGACTTGATGCGTGACACCAAGGTAGTGAAATTCCACGACCCGCTGCCGAGCCTAGATGCTTACCAGAATGTCGTCGTCTTCCCTGGCCGATTCGATATCAGTGCTCTCTCCGACGCATTTTCGACGGACGCACGGTTTTCGTTCGACATCGCATATGACCTCGAAGACCTGTCGTTGCTCAAGGCGTTCATCGGGCGCGTGCAGGCAGTCATCATCTCGACGTCGTCTTCGCTGTTCGAGGCGCTCGGCAAGGTCGACGTTGATGGGTTGATAGATGCGGTGAAGGCGTTGTCACCGGAGGTGTTCCTGCTCAAGGAGAATCGTGGTGGCAGCCGGCTCTTCGATTTGCGTGATGGCGGCGTCGAAGAAATACCCGCAACGCTAGGTAAGACTGTCAACTCTGTCGGCGTGGGCGACGTCTATTCCTCTGTGATGGTGGCCCTCTCTCACAAGGGATGGACGGAGGCGGCATGGCGCGGATGCCAGGCTGCGACGGTGTACTCACAGTCAACGTTTCCTGACGACATCAAGCGCGACATGGAGCGCGGGTTCCTGCTTTCGTTGGATGTGCTGCAGGCGCTGGGTGGGACCATGCTTCCGTGGCACGACCGACCGAGCTACTCCATCTACCTTGCCGGCCCAGACGTCTCGTACGTCAAGAAGCAGGAACTCGACCGTGCTGTGGCTAGCCTCACATATCACAACTTCCGGGTGCGGCGCCCTATCCTGGAGAACGGCGAATTGAAGCGGCCCGCGAGCGAGGGCGACCTGTATCGCACGTATCACATGGATTACGAGTTGCTGAAGGAATGCGATGCCGTCTTCGCGGTGCCCCTCGACCGCGACCCTGGAACGCTCGTCGAAGTCGGTATGGCAATTGCGATGGGGAAGCCCGTCGTCACCTTCGACCCACGGCAGGAAAATGAGAACACGATGGTAGTCGTCGGAAGTTCGGTATACTCCGCGGACCTTGACGCGTGCCTCAACGGCATCTTCAACGCTCTTGCTAAATTGAGGGCCGAATCGCGATGAAAAAAGCCCTTCTTCTGGCCTCCGGCGGGCTGGACTCAACGACTGTTGGATACCAGCTCGTGGCAACCGGCGTTAAGGTTGTACCAATCTTTTTTGACTACGGGCAACATTGCGTAGAAGTGGAGTGGAGTCGCGTCAACGAAGTCTTACCCGCCGACATGCAGCGGCCTGAGCGCTTCAACATGTCTGATATCTTCAGAGGGTCGCAGTCGCGGCTGATTCGCGAAGCTGACCTCTGGACCGAGGAGGTCAAGGACGACGACCTGTACATTCCGTACCGAACGATGCTGTTCTTTGCCGCGGCTGCTGCGCGCGCACAGACTGTCGGTATCCTGGATGTCTATACTGGCTTCATCAACAGCAACCACGCCAAAGAAATTGACTGTACTGCCGCGTTTATGAACAGCCTCGACGGACTCACATCGAGCATTGGTCCCGTTCGCTTTCACTCGCCCTTCCGCTAGTCGTCTAAGGCGGACGTGGCTCGGGTGGCCGCAGAACTTGACGTGCCTATCGGGCGAACCTACTCGTGCCAGGCTTCCGCACAGTTTCCGTGCGGCGCCTGTCCGAACTGCGTCGAGCGCCTGAACGCATTGAAAGAGGCGAAGCTGGTATGAGCAGGGTTGGTGCCAAAGGGTCTGCCATCGAGGTGTTGCTCGCAGCGCGTCGCATTGCCGACCATGCGAAGGATGAAGGTGCGCTCTTCGAGGAGAAGCACCCGCGTGCTACGTGCGACCACCTGGGAGCCGTTCTCGCCGATTCGGTGCTCCAGGCTGGACTCAACTACACGACGGTTGTGCGTCCGCGGGTGCTGGCTATCCTGCGGACGCATCCGACTCGCCGTACGATTTCATCATTGATTTCGCTGATTCAGGATGGCAAGACCGGTACATTCTTGAACTGGCGCCACCATGAGAAGGTCAGTAGGTTTGAAGCGCTGGTCATTTTCCTGAAGAATTGGGGAATCGAGGACGCGAAGGACTTGCGCGCTGGTCTGGTATCCGACGAGTTCTGCGACGCGATTCAGACCGTGAATGGTATCGGTCCGAAGACCGTAGATTACATGGCGTGCCTCGTTGGCATCGACTCCATCGCAGTTGACCGCCATGTGCGGACGTTCGCAAAGATGGTTGGGGTCGAGAACGATGACTATCAATTCCTGCGGAAGTCGTTCTGCTGCGCAGCGGACCTTCTTTCGCTTCCGCGACGCGAGTTTGATGCCTGGCTCTGGCGCCGGGCGGTGGCGCCGGCTCAGGTGCAGTTGACCCTCGGCGTCTAAGGCAATTGGCGGCCCGTGCTCCGAGCAGGCCGCGTGTCTTTAGAGGTGGCTTCACCATCTGCCGTGGGGGCAGCTACCGTCGATGAAACTCAGCGTTTAGCCTATGTAGTCGGGGGCCGCGGATTGGAGCCCGTCTCACTCTGGATTGGGGCATTGTTAGATTACATTTTTTAGTCTTCCGATACCTGCTCGGCAGAACTTTTTCCTTCAATGGCTCCGAGTACCGATGTGATTCGCTCGACGCTTCCCTCCTTCCATGCTTTCGCTAGTAAAGCTCCCTTTTCGGTGAGACGCACGGAGTACGCTCTCTTCGCCAACTCAGATGCATGAAACTGCATCCTGAAACTCGGCTCTATAGGAATCGGAGACATCCCTTCTCCGACAAAGTCATCGCGGGATACTACCTGAGCGAGACCAGAGACGATTAGGTCGGCGAAGCGAACAACACCATCGCCCGTGAGCACCAAGTCGTTACTGGGTGGGCCATCCAAGAAAAGTAGAGCGTTTGCTGTTTCCCTTGTCCATGCCCGGCTCACTGCCACAACCATGACCTTCCAAGCGCGAACGGATTCTGCATGAATCTCCTTCCTGTGAACCCGTGTGTGACAGTTGGGGCAAAGCGCGATTAGATTGTCCGCAGTGTCCTTGCCGCCGTTCTCCACATACGTGATGTGGTGAAGTTCGAACAAGAGTGTGCGACACCCCGGGTTCGCGCATGTATATCCTGCCTCAGTAAGAACCTCCCGCTTTGTCGCCACCGCAATCGCTTTACGGCTTTTTGGCCCTACCTCATCTTCCGATTTACTATTTTCTTCCGTCGCTTTCGTATCCATAACAAACCTTGGTGCGTTCAGTCAGTGTTATTTGTATCTTTTTACCGTTAGCGCCGACGTGGCTTGGTGACGCGAGCTCGCCGGTCACTCTCAGCTTTCTACCCGGTTGTCCTCGAGTTTGCGTTGCGCAGCGTCGCTGTGTCGGAGTTGGCGAGACTTTTCATCCAGCTCCTCAAGGAACTCTTCGTCTTCGGGATAGTAGCTAGCAAGCACATTCCAAATAAGCCCGTCACGGAGGTCATGCCGCTCCTCACCAAAATGTGCCCGTCTATGGTCGTTGGCGCAGATTGCCACAACATTTCGGATGTCATCGCGACCGCCGCAATTCAGCGGAATAACATGATGTGCCTCAAGATAATACCTTCCGTTCGCGGTTTTAAAGCCTTCCTGGCCGCACAGTTCGCAGTGTCCGTCGGCGGCCCGTCGCTTTACTGCCTTGACGACCTCTGAGTCCCGTTCGTAAATCGCAGTGGCTGAAACTTCAATTTTCTTCGGTGGTCGTGCGGTAGGTACTTTAACCTGCCTCTGATGCTCTTCCTCTTCCGCATAAGGGTCAATGTTCTGCGGTTGTGGCTTTCCTCTGACGACTACAATCCGACGGTTCTCGTCCTTGTGATGGGGATACCAAAGAACCGAGTCAAGTTCTCTCTGATGCGCTTCACTGGTCTCGCGAATCCCAACGGTTCGACGAATACCGTCGAGAATGGCTACGTGAAGCGGTGCCTTTCGATAGTATGCTGTATGAATAAGCGCCGACACTGCGGCTGCTCTATTTAGCTGAACTGGCGTGGCCGTATCGATATTCTTTTCGGCCCAGTCTGACGCCCTGTCGACGAAGTAGATTTCATCATTCTCCTCGAACATGCCGTCGTGCCAGATGTTGACGAGGTATGGACCATCCGGATTGCTGAAACACCAGTCGTACTGCGTCGTCATTTCGATGCCGAGGCGTTCGGTGATGTCTCTGACGAGTTGCTTTGTCGTTGGCTTGAGTTCTTGTAAGGTCGTCATTTTCTAGTGCGTTATGAAGGGGCAGCGAGGCCCGATTGCAGCGACTGGCTGCAAAGCAGCGCAGTAATTTTAGCCTTGAATGCGTTTGTCACCGCGGTCGATGAGGAGTCACGGCTCTCATTTGTTGTGTTGCGGCGCTCTGCGTCTTCTCCCTTACCTCACACTCGCAGATTTCCGGCGGACGGCTCACACTCCAGGCTCCCAATCGTACCTTGAGACATCGGGCGAATCCTTGCGTACAGTGAGCCTCGTTGCGAATACAATGAGGCAGCCCGGCCGTTCTCGGCGGGTACCGTCGGCGGCGTGCTTCCTCACTTCTTAAATTTCAATGAACGCCCAGTTCCCTCCAGCCAAACTCTTCAAATATCGTTCGTTCAGCACGACGACTTTACGGATGTTCAGCCAGGCGGAGGTTTTTTTCGCGAAGCCTTCCACTTTCAATGACCCGTTCGACTGCAACCCTCAGGTGCACGTCGATGTCGAGTGGCGTGAGGTCGAGCGTCTCTGGAAGGCAGTTGCATTGAAGCAGATGGGCAGAGAGCGCGCGGCCCAAGCGATGGCCAGCTACCGCTATAGCGCAACGGAGCATGGCAGGCACGACGATGACGGCGATGGGACCGCGAGCTACTTGCGCGACATGGTCCGCGACATCGATGTACACCTTAAAGCGCAGTTCAAGGATTACGGTGTTCTGTCGATGGCGTCCAGGTGGTACAACCCCCTCATGTGGAGTCACTATGCCGACGAGCATCGCGGAATCTGCATTGAGTATGAGACTGACGACCACCGGTGCAAAGTCCTTGGGCCGGTCAACTACCGCTCGAGCCGATTTATACACGTCAGTGACCTGCATCAGTGGCTGATTAAGCGCTCGTCGGTGGCGGAGAAGAAAATTTTCAACCAGTACTTCTTCGCGAAGGCGTCTCAGTGGCGCTATGAGCGTGAGTGGCGCGCTGTGTCTCAAATAAATGGGGCGCAAGACCGGCCGTTTCGTATCCGTGCAGTCCACTTTGGACTGCGCTGCGACGTCGCAATCGTCACGACGATAGCAAAGCTTTTCGAAGATTCCAGGGAAGACCCGAGGTTTTACAGGGTCACGCCGCGCACCGACGGTTTCAAGCTCGGCCGCTACCAGCTCGATGGATTGGAAATTGCTGCCTTCGGGATACGCGAGTCAGAACACTTCGCCAGTGACGACTTCGAATTTGACCCATTGACGGCAACCGGAAAGATTTCTGGGCGTCGACTGGTGTAGCGCCGCCCAACCAGATGCTCGGCTACGAAACGCTGTGCGCTCTCGCGGGCTATCCGAGCACTTTACGGCAGGCGCTGGTCCGCGCTCTCACGCGGACCATTTCCGTTCGCCGACGCCAGACACTAAAGTGTTGCGCGAATCTCTATCACCAGCAAATTCTCAAACAGCGTCAATCCGCGAAACCGACCCGTAGAGCTATGTAGCCTCGCCAAGGTCACGTCGAGCCTCTCCGGTGAGCCGTCTCATTCTCCTCCGACCGGAGGTTAGGAACTGGCTCGTATATCGGAAATGTCACGGCTCAACGGCGCTGCCAAAGTAAGCGACACATACGGCGTCTTTGAACGCCTGCGGTAATGCTCCCCGTGCGTGCAGGGTCTCGACAGTGTGGACGGCGGTATAAGGCTTATTCTTGCCTGGCGCCTGATAGCCTAACAGCCCCTCGAGGTCTGGAGATACCATATGTACCTGTGCTGCCCCGTTCGGCAATAGTGCAAGAATCTTTCCGTTTTCGGCTTGCGCCGCCGCGTTACCCGGGTCTTCGTCATGCAGCACGCGATAGGGAATGCGGAACGCGTTGAGCACCCGCAGAAACGCGACAATGTTTTGCTTGCCGTTGCAGTCTATCAATGCAACTTCGCGCCGAAGGCGCTGATGCCGGTCAAAAAGTCCCATAAGTTCGGCTGCTCTTTCGACGGCCGCAATGGCACTGAACTCCTCCATCAGCACAACACATTTCGCGAAGAACAATTCGTTAACTGTTGGGTCGAACCGTGCCACGGTGTTCAAGCGCTGCCTGTCCGCTTGGTGAGGAGCGCCAGGAAATAGGTCCTGCGTTACCTGACCGAGCGCCGTGTCGCCTTGGTCCGTCTTGAACATCCGGACAATGGCGCGGTAGTTGCCGGCGATGTCCAAGAAGATTGGTGAGTGCGTACAGCATGCTACCTGCGTCCCGCCTTGGGAAGCCAGCTTTTGCAATACGTCCCTCATCAACCGCTCCATTTGCGGATGAAGATAGAGTTCGGGCTCTTCGACAAGAAGGATAATTGCTCGACGCGGCCCGTTAACAGCGCCAGGGCCGGCGACTGCTTGAGCGTCCGCAAGCTGTTGCAGGAGCGTAATGACTAGCGTTCGTTGCAGACCGTGTCCCTGATGCCCAACTTCAGTCTCGATTCCGGCATGCACGTCACGGATTACCAATGAAGTAGAGGGGAGCACCATGGAGCGCGCTTCTGGCGCTTCGGTGCGAATTACCGCCTGCCCTCCCACGACCTCGTTCAAGCTTCTGTTAATCCGGTCTTGTAGGTCTCGAACCTCTTGAGCTTGGCGCTGAGGGTTGGCGTCATCCGGTCGAAACAACGCGAGTACATCTTCAAAAGCCGCTTGGAGACGCGCCATCTCAGGACGTTGCATCAGACTTCGTTCCACGATAAGGTTCACGAGCTTCCCGAAAGTCGACGCGTCCTTAGCGTTGGTTTCGTCGCTGGCCTCCTGAACGGCCTTGACCAGTATCGGTCGTGGAAGGATTGAATTCGCATTGCTCTTCCAGTTTCCGCCGCCGCCTGGATTTGCCACCCAGTCTGGGCCGTCCTGCCTGATTAGCTCCGGCTTCTGTTCCCGGACCGCCGCCCTGAGGGCATCCTTCAGTGCCGCAGTTGGGCGGCCGCCCCGGTTCGGCAAAGTCTCAATCACGGCCTGATATTCAGCAGGGAAAGCGGCCCAGGTGTTGTCGGCCTCTGGCCAATCATTGAACCGCTCCGTGTTTGAATAGGAAAAGAGCTGCTCCTTCCAGCCGCCAGTCTCTCCATCATTCCCCGCCTCGTACCAATATTTCTTCTTTAACACCCATCGGTCGCCGTTCATACGCCCGCGGACAGCGCCTTGGCTCCTCTCTTCGTCGCTCAAATCATCGAAGTGTCCAATCAGTTCAATGGCGTGCGGCTCTTCTGCTTGGTGTCTTCGAAACAGTGATAATTCTCTGATGGCGCTCCCACTCAGGAATGTGGACATCGCCGACAGGACCGAAGATTTCCCAACATTGTTCTCGCCGATGAGGACAAGCATGTCATCCCATTCAAGACATGCGTATTCGATACACTTAAAATTGCGAATCTCAAATCGACGTAGCCGCATGTCTCGCCTCCATATAACCCATATTTACGGTCGCCAACGGTGCCAATTGTGAGCGCAGTCTCAGCTATGCGTAGTGCTTTAGGGTTATCTCACCTGTCACAAAACAAAGCCTCAGGTACAGCTCTCTCAGTACCCAACAGTGGCAAAAACAACGTTGCTTGCGGAATAATACGGACACGCCCGCAGAAACTTTAAGGCTAATGTAGCCACTTTCCTTGCTCATCAACCAGCAATTCACGCCGAGCGTTACCGGTCTCGCGTAGCAACCAGTGCAGGTTATCGCTCTCCGCCACACCATCCGGAGAGAGCAGCGGCTGAAAGAACGAGAACAGAGTCTCTCGTGAGTAACTTCGCAACATATCTGCCATGGAACGGATGTTATGCAGATTAAATGGGGCGTCGATAACCCGTTTCGCTAGGAGCAAATGCGTCTTTTCAAACGACACGTCATTGACAGTTTTCAGCCCGTGAAACAGCACGTCTGGTTCCAAATGGTCTGACTGAACGAGACGCAACATCTGATTCGGTGGGAATGAGGTCAACACATTGACGAATATCTGCAGAATCAACCGGGCCAAACGTGCGCCCGCAATCATCCTCTCAAAGAGCGCAGCGTTATACGCCGACAACCCATCGAGGCGCGATAGAATTTTCTCAGTCTTTTCGTCGTCGTTGGCGAATGGTCCAAGGACGGCCTCAACTGCCGCGTCAGGAACAAATCGGAGCGCATCTGGCGACATGTGCTCATCCCAGCTCGACACAAAACGTACATGGGCATACCAACGCTCGAAGGAAATCTGACCCATCGTTGGTTCGAGAGTCAACGTCTGCCCAGTTTCCTTCTTCCAGGACATGTACTCTTTCAGTACCAGTTTGGCGTGATAGCCCCCGAAGATGTTCGGGTTGCGCAAGATTTGGCCGATGAGCCACGCCATCCCGAGTCTCTTGACCTTTGCTGCCACGAATATAAGGGACTCTCCGACCTTGGGCATAATGCCAAGGCGCTGACTCGCCTCGTTGAACAGCCTTGAGTTCAACTCCGTGAGAAGCGATTCGGGCGCGTCGTCGAGAAAAGCAATGGCTTCGAGAGCGATTACCTGCGGCTGCCCGCCGAAGGAAGCTGGCAGCTGTGCAATCAATTCAGGTAACACGCTATGCCCATGACGGGCAACTAAGACCTTCCAGCCGGAAAGATAATAGCCACGCGCTATCCATTCGCGCGCGGTTACATCATCTACCTCAAGGCTGAGAGTTTCAGCTAAGCGATGGTGGTGTTTTGCGCCAGGCTCCCCGAACGCGAGCTTCTGGAACCGAGCGACCCAGACGGCTCCAAGCTCCGGCACAGCCATTCCGAGCAATTCTTGAGCGCGCGTTGTCATGGAGGAAAAACGCAGAAGCAGTTCCTCGAAAACCGTGTCATCGCCGCACGAAATTAAGATGCGATTAGCCTGGAACCAAGCCCCGATTGAGGTGTCCGGTGTTTGCGGATAGTTTTTCGCCAACCAGAGCGCGAGCTCGTGGTTAACTCCTTTGTCACAGGCGAATCTGAGGAGGTATGGCGATGTCGAAACCAGGCTCGCCAAGTGTGTGACGCCCCACTGTGGTATTCCTTTGTCGCAAGCTAACGCTGCCGCCAGCGCCAGATTCGGTTCAAGCAGACCTCCATGGAACATCTGCTCTAGCCACGGTACCCACTTTGGGTCCCCGACGCTCGAAATTGCTTCAATAAACGTCTGGGTTCCTGGGCCCCCAAGCCATTTGCCGAGCGCAGCTCTGTTTGCGAACAGGCTTTCGGAATTAAGAGCGTCGACAATCTCGGGGACGTAAAGATTCGCACTCGCCAGCTGATTGATGACGTCGAGCGCTTTTCCAATATAAGTCGCTCTCCCTGAGCGCATACCTGCAATGGCGGCACGGTATCGGACCGAAAGATACGGGTGCTCAAACATCGAATGTAGCTTCGAGGAGAGATATGGCTCCATTGACGCACGCCCAAGACACGAGTCGAGCGTCGCAGCCAGTGACGCGTCCGCAATGACGGTCGACGATACAGCGGAAGTCTCGACAAATTCTCCAGACTGCAGGGCGAGGGTTAAGCTCTCGCGTGTCTCCAGTTGAAGGACGGCACGGTCGACCCGCGATTCACGCAAATATCCCACACCCGCGAGCCAACTCCAGTAGAGGTCGTGCACCGCGACCGTGACGCTTCCACGCTGAGTAATTGTTCCGAGCTGCCGCAAGACGGATAGGGGCTCGACTATCCCGCGCGCGACAGCGGCATTGCGCAGCGCTGAGACAAACTTGTTATACGACCGTTCTCCCGAAAGCGAAAGCACCGAAACCGCATCCGAAAGCGCAGCTTCGAATTGCTCTGGTGCATTCTTGGAGAGGTGCCGGTGAAAATGTGCCATGAGGTCGCCGGTTGTTGCCATCGACCCGCCCAGAAGGAGGTAGAGCGATAGGATGAGAGGTAACCGAAGGAGGTCCACCATATCGTCACTAAGTGTCCACGAACCGTCGAAAGCTTGCTCGACCGTTGCGCGAATTTGTACCGGTTCGAGCCGTTCGAGAGTCCAGCACTTGAACGATGTGTCACTCGTGTCTCGATGCCGAGCACATGCAACAACCCTAGCGCCCGCCAGAGTACGGAGAAGGTTCGCACGCTGCGAGAAATGCTCTCCGGTCGCAAACTCCGACCAGCCGTCCAGCAATATGCAAACGCGCGGGCTACGTAGCACCTCATCTAAATTGGCTGCAGGTAGGAGCGTTTGAAGTTGCTGCAGGACTTCATCGGCGGTTTTGACGCCTCCTACGGGAAGCAGGAGTGGCATTCTGTCGTCGATTCCAAAATTTGCAGAGACCTCCGAGTTCATGCTTCCTTCGCACGCGCCGTCCGTAGCTGCAGAAAGCCAGCCCGTTCCGTCTGCCTGTCCAAGTAGACTCGTCGCCACCCGCGACAGCGCATGGCTTTTCCCAGCTCCGGGCCCGGCGTAGACGAGATGGTGCAGTTCTTGACGCTGCAAAAGGTCTGGAAGCTTCAGTCGCTCGGGCTGCTTTGAGCTCGTGGCGGCGTCGCTAACTACCCATCGCTCACATTCGGAAAGCCTGTCCAACGCATCTCGCACGCGAGGCGATGCATCAGGAAAGAGTGCCAGTAGCGTTGGCGGTCGACCGTTATCACGTAGTTTCCTTGCCGCACTGGCTATTGAAGCAAAATCAAGGACGTGGGACATTGACAGCGGCAGAGGCCTGGCAGTTATCGTCCTTGAACGTAACACCTCATCGGTCAGGTCTATAAACTGTTGAGAGGGTACGGCGACTGCGGTTGCCTCAAGAAAAGCATCGAGGAACGTCTGGCGGTCTAACATGCGCGACTTGAGTTGCAAAGCCTGTCGAAGTACAGCGGCTAAAAGCACGTCGTAAGCTCTTCGGGCTGCGGTAATCTCCGCACGAACCTCATTTCGAATGCTGGCTAAGTACTCACGTCCTTCCGCTTCGAGTCGCTCCCACGACGGCTGACCGCATGCAAATGTCAACCGAGTCAACAAACGGCCTCGAAGTTCGGCCACCGAACAACGTCCAAGAAAGTCAGCGAGTTTCCCCTCGGTAAATCGCGCGCGAAGTGCTTCGCGCAACTCCGTTGCATCTCCGCCGTTTGCCGCGATGGGCCAAAGTTCGAGAGCCGGGGTTCCGCTGGAAAGCGGATTCTTGAGTTCCTTTCCAATGGATGACGTCGTTAGAAACGTCAGGAATATCTGCCGCCCTGGGTTGCTTTCCTGGAGCGAAAAGAGCGTTTCTACAGCTTTAAGGACATCGGCCGTATTGAGCGTAATAGAGCCCGACTCGCGGGTATCTTTGACCTGTACGGCTCGGAGAATCTGCTCACTTTCGTCACATGAAGTCAATAACTCCGCATAGTCTTCGGCAACCTCTAGATGTAACTCGCCATCTGCTGGGAGGCGCATCCACGAGGCCAGCGAGGCATGGACCTGATAGACGTAACCACGCAGCGAGGCAATCGCTTGTCTCGCCGCTACTTCTTCAGCTAGCGTCCACGGATGTGGTCTTGGACCAAACGAAGAAATTGTATGGCTGGTCATTTCGCGGACGCCCGTGCGGTCTGATTGAGTAACTCCTGATTTCCCGCCACTTTGCTGATGGCCCCGAAACCCTTTCAATGATACGCAAAATTGCTTTGCTGTTGCTTGCACAACTTCCCCAGCTCGCAACATCGAAGCCGGTCAACAGCACGCCGCGGAACGTCAGGCAGGACAGGTGCAATAAAACTTCTCGGCTTGGTGTACCCGGTGGAACCAGAGAATCGCTGGTCCACCGGGTATCTGACAACTACGTTTAGCTCGTTAACTCGGCGCCGTACTCGACTGTGGCCAATGGAGTGGGCTCGGCCACGCTCTTGCGCGGCGCTTTTTTCGCCGGCGCCTTCTTAGCCGGAACCTTCGCGCTCACGGCCTTCTTCGCAGCAGTTTTCTTCGCAGTCGGGGCCTTCTTCGCAACAGCCTTCGTGACCGCCGGTTTCGCATCGGCCGCCGCACTGGCGCCAACAATCAGAAACTTCGCTCGGTCTTTCGCACCGGCTAGCCACGCCGGAGCCGGACCGCGTCCGCTCCAGGTCGCGCCGGACTTCGGGTCGCGATATTTAGCCGGCTGCGGACCTTTCGGCTGACCCTTGGTAGAGGTCGCACCAACTGCCTTCGAGGCCTTCTTCACCGCAGTCTTCGTCTTGCTCAGAACATCTGCGGTCGTCGCAACAGTTGCTTTAGCGCCACCTGCAATCAAAAACTTAATCCGGTTTTTGGCATCAACAATCCACGCCGGCGCTCGTCCGCGGCCGCTCCATGTCGCGCCACTCTTGGGGTCACGATAAAGCGCCGGCTGCGGGCCGCGGATGTAATTGCCAGCGGCCTTCGCTTGGCCGATAGGAGCAGGCTTCGCCGCCGCCGGTGTACTTAGGCTAACCAAGAATTTGTCCCGGTTCTTCGCGCTTGCAATCCACCCAGGTGCCCGACCGTGTCCAGACCACGCTGCGCCGCTTTTCGGGTCCCGGTATTTGGCAACAGACGTAGCGGGCTTCGCGGCGGTCTTTGCCGCCGCGTGTTTCGCGCGCTGCTTGCCGCCAGCGTGCGCATCAATGTCAGCAGCGGTCAGGCCGTGCTTTGCCATCAATTCATGAATGGTCTTTAAGACCTTCGCCGTTTCCTTGGTCGCAAGCGCATCGGCCTGTGCTTGGAGCTTCTTCATTCGCGCTGTAATTGCTTCCAATGTCGTTGCCATTGAGTGGCCTCCTCATAAATGTGGTCGCAATATGCCACGGGTGAAAGGTAAAGGGCTACGGCGAAATGCTTGAGATTCTGCTACTTCGGCGCCTGCCCTCACCGCTCAGGGCTCGCCACTGTCACGGGACCATCGAGGAGGCTGAAAGCGTGCCAGCCTGACTATAAACTCTTGCATGCCGGTACGGTTATGGCCGCTACAGGCAGACGCTCGATATGACCATCAACAACTTTCAGCTGGGTCACAGTGAGCTCCATCGCCCTTCCGATGTCGGCCCCTGTCGTGACTTCGTAATCGGCAGAGGCCTCGGGGGTGAACCGTACGAATTTGGCCGAGCTGTACATCACATATCCGCGCCCGGCCGACCACTGTGAACCGAACTCCAAGGCAACTCCTGCCCGGACCCGCACCTCTGAGTAGGTGAGTTTCGATACGTCCGGGATGTCATTTGGCATGTCGAGCTTTGGTGGCGGAGACATTGCCGCATTCAGATTCAATCCGTTCTGCGCATATGTGATATTTGCGAGCGACCGGGTGGCCGGGTCCATCTTGAAGTGACATTCCTTTCCGGGAGTGTATTGAAGCACATTATCAACACCGTTTCCGACGAAACGGAAGCGCACACGGGCACTCGCCTCGTTTGGAGCTAGCACGATATCGGTGGGAATGCAGGCGGCAAGCAGCGTCGCGCAAGCTGTGGCAGCTACCAGATTACGCAAGTAACGATGGTGACAGACCCGCCCGGAAGTTTGGTGCTGGCTTGGCTAATAAAGAAGGCAGAAGACACCGCAGCAAAGAAAAGCCATCCGAGGAACAACCGGAATTGACTGCGTCCTTCTGCTGTCGCCGCAAGGGAGCGGGCAGCCGCCCGTATGACAGCCTTGCGCTCAGCGCGAGGAACGGAGGTGAGCTCGGGAACCGAGTTGTATGAAAAGTAGATGTGCATCAATCTGTCGAACGTTCCCGGCAAGCTAGTCGCTGAACGGGTTGCCAGTTTCTTTCACCTCAGTACTGAGGTTATATTCTGTACGCACGGCCTTCAGGACCTCCTCGATGTCGCGGTCGAAGCCGACGGCGTTTCCGAAGTGGGTCATGTTCCAGTTACAGCCTGTCTTATCCGGCTCCTGCAGTTGCGGCCTTGGCACACGAATCTTCACGCCATCCTCGACGATTGCCTGCAGTCGATGGATTCGCCGGTCGACCTCCTGCTGAAGTCGCGAGGCATTGAGCGTCTTGCGTATCATCGAAACCTCCTTCCCGTTGCGTACGCCAGTCTAGCGCAACACCGTGTTCCGCGACCTGACTCTGAATTGCAATAAATCCGAGTGAGCCGTCGATTCAGTTCGTTGGGGTGCGACAATAAGTCAGTACGGGACAAACACAAAGACACTGCGGCGAGTGCCGCAGCTACCGATGTGCGCAGCGTCGCACCGTCCCCGCCACCATTGATGTTCGCCCGACTATTCACTATGCCGCAAGTCGATGCTCGTAGTACGGTCGGTCCCTGTCATCAAGAATCGCATACATTGCATCCAGATTCTTGGGAACTGGATTGAGCCACGCATCAATGTTTTCCGGCTTGATGGGAATGATGCATCGGTCGTGGCCTGCCGCCGCGACTTCCTCCGGCGGCTCGTCCGTGATGGCTGCAAATGACAGCAAGTCCGGCTGGCCGGGAGCCGACCAGCGTGACCATAGACAAGCGACATGCATCAATTGCCCGTTACTGGGACGAAACTCTAGAACGATGTTTTCATCTTTCTCATGCGTTTCTCGCAAAGTACCCTCGAACTTCGCTTTGCTCACATTCTCGTAAAACACATCGACGAGCATCACGCCGTGCGTGTACCCGAAACACGGGCGCCAAAAACCTTCGAGATTATCGCGGCGAGCGTTGTACGTGCCGGGGTATTTCACGTCGTAGGAAGCGGGCTTGCCAGCAATCCGGCATTGGTAACGCATAGGCTTTACAATGAGCTGACCGTCTTCAATGACCATCACGGGCGCATAGTGACCGGGGAAAATGCGCGAGTCGCGCGGTTTGGGCTCGGTCCGCTGTATGTCATCAAGCTTGCTCCGGGTCCATGCAATCTTGTCAGTGGCGATACGCTGACTCTCTGTCGCGGCTTTGGTCACCTTCGTCTGCAGAGTCCGCTCAGCGTCTGCCAAGCGCTTACGCTGCTTGAACAAGTCTTGTTCAAGTTTGGTTGTCTGGTCAGCGTTGAACCGGTCGATAAGGACTTTGATTTCGCGTTCGGCCTCAGTTTGCGGAGACCTGAAGGCGTCTTCCATCGCCTTGGGTACCTTGGCTCTGCTAACACCTTCAGCACGCTCGAAGAACAGGCGAGTGAATTCTGCAATATCCATCAACGCGCCAAAGGTGCGCACAAACCTCTGATAATCCGCCTTGATTTGAGCCGAGTAACACACCTTGACCTCCAGTTGATGAGCGAGGCAATCCACTTGTGTTTAACGCCAGCGTTCTCCAGCGAGACTGTTCAAACATTCCTGATAAGTCTTCCGCACAAGCGCGGACCTGAAGTCCAGCCTGAGATTGTCGCAAAACATGCCGGTAACATGGCCTGCCTCCATCGCGCCCATCTGTGCGACAAGGTCCTGCGCCAGACGATGGGCCTTGCCGGCGAGCCGAACCCGTTCAAGCACATGCGCTCCAGCGGCGTTCGACGACATCCACAATTTCGTCGACTCCACGAGATTGGTCGTCGGGAGCCACTCGCCGGTCAACTCGAGCGCGAGCAGGTTCGACGCAACAAGATACGTCATCAGTTCAGCACGTGCCTGCAGGTCCAGGTTAAGCGGATTGCTCATCGCGCAGCAGTAAAAGCAATGACATGGTCCAGACCATTGTAAATCCTATCTGGGAACGGGGGGCCGCAGGTCGGTTATCAGGATGCCCGTTCGCAAGTTGCAGACTACTGCATCTTTCTTAACCAGATTTGTTCGAGCAAGGTGCGTCATCCGTGCCCCGCCACATAAGGGTCTGCTGGACAGAACCCGAGATGCGGGAGTGCCTGACGAACAATTTGGCTTGACTTCGCAAATCGCGCCTCTATCAATAAGGTTTGCTGTGAGGGTTACGCGCGATGACAACCGTCGAAAGCGCTTCAGCCATCTGCTCGATGCCAACCCGCGCGCACGCCGCGGCACAGTACATACGCATGTCAACCGACCAGCAGCAATTCTCCCCAGATGCGCAAAAGCAGGCGATTTCCGAGTATGCGAAAGTGCACGGCATCGAAGTCGTGCGTACCTACGAGGATGCAGGGCTGAGCGGCCTCACGCTCCGTGAACGACCAGCATTAGTGCGCCTGCTCATTGACGTGCGCAATCCGGACCGAGATTTCGACACTGTGCTTGTGCTCGACATCTCTCGGTGGGGCCGATTTCAAGATTCGGACGAGGCTGCTTATCACGAGCACGAATGCAGGCGCGCGGGTGTTCGTGTTGTCTATTGCTCTGAGCCATTTGAAAACGACGGCACTCCCTTCGCGAGTGTTTACAAATCCATCAAGCGGGCGATGGCTGGCGAATATAGCCGCGAGCTGTCGGGAAAAGTCTTTCTTGGTCACTGCCGGTTGGTGCGCCTGGGATTCTGGCAGGGCGCGAGCCCAGGCTATGGGTTGCGCCGGCAACTTGTTGACGCCAATGGGACAGTCAAAGGCCCGCTCGCTCCATTCGAGCACAAGGCCATTCAGACTGACCGTGTTGTACTCGTACCAGGGCCAGCGAACGAAGTGGCATTGATACGCAAGATATTCGACTGGTACGTCAACGAAAAAATAAGCACCACACGCATCGCTGACCGACTCAACGTCATGGGACTTTATAACCCATATGACAGGCCGTGGAGCAAGCCGACTATCCGCGCCATCCTGATGGGCGAGAAATACATTGGAAACAACCTGTACAACCGCCATTCGGTGCGCCTCCATACACCTCAGGTCCGCAATCCCCCTTCAGAGTGGGTGAGGTCTGTTGCAGCCTTCGGGGAAATCGTCGACCCAGCCATATTCGAGGCAGCGCAGTTTCGTCTGACTCGATACTCGCGCGGTGTCGTCAAGGAAGAGATACAGGCGGAACTGGAGCACCTGTTCAGGCGCTCTGGGCATCTAACCATGCGAACAATGGCGAGACAGCTTCATGTGCATGGAAAGAGCGAGTATCGCAAGCACTTCGGCTCGATGGCTGGCACATACCGAAGCGTCGGCTTTACGCCCACATACAACTACGACTACATCGACACGCGTCGGCAGGCCAGCGCAATTTTTCACGAGTTTGTTGCCAACCTTCGCTCGACATTAACGCGGGAGGGCCATCAGCTATCGCTTGAGCAGGGCGAGACCCTGATGCTGGTGAATGATGAGCTGAAAATCAAGCTGAATGCGCGCTTGTGTGCACACGAGGGGTCACAGGAACAGACATGGGGACTTCGTTGGCCTGATACCTACGACATCGACTTGATGGTTCTTGTGCTCTTTAGTCGGATGCCGGTGCGCATTAGCGGCTTCTACGTGCTTCCTCTGGGCACGGTCCCGGCCGGGAAGATGACAACCATCTGTGTGCAGAATGTTCCTGCGCTCAGTTCATTCTACTTCGCCAATCTGGAAATACTCTCCCACCTGACTCGGCGAAGCGCACTGGAGATAACCGGTGGAAGACGACCTACAGCAAGGGAATGAGGAGATTGTCGAAGTCCTGCTCGATGACATCCGCGTGTTGAACCCGCGGTCACGAGGGCGTTTGCAGCATCAGGCAATCGTCGCAAACATCGCGGCCGTTGGACTCAAGCGACCCATAACGGTTAGCCGAAGGATGGGTACTGACGCAAGCCCCCGCTACGACCTCGTTTGCGGGCAGGGTCGCATCGAAGCTGTACGGCTTCTGGGTCACAAATCCATACCGGCACGCATTGTCGAACAGGATGAGCGCTCATGTCTCGAAATGAGCCTCGTCGAAAATGTTGCCCGACGAAACCACGACCCGATGGAACTGCTGCGCGACGTAAAGTCGCTCATCGATAGTGGATATTCGACCGAAGAGATGGCCGACAAGGTCGGGCTCACGCATGGCTACCTGCACAGCCTGATTCTGCTGCTTGAGCAAGGCGAAGAACGACTTCTGCACGCTGTTGAATGCGGCGCCGTGCCCATAGGGCTCGCCGTAAGCATAGCGCGCTCAGATGAGGCAGAAGTCCAACGCGCGCTTGCGGATGCATATGCCGACGGGACCCTTAAGGGGCGGCAGCTTTCTCAGGTCCGTCGTCTGATACAGCAGCGACAGCAGCACCATACGGTCCAGAAGTCCGGGAAACGTGGCGAGCCGGATGTGCCGATATCCACGGAGCAACTGCGGAAAATCTATATCAAGGATAGCGAGGCGCATCGACTCCTCGAAAAGAAGGCAGACCTTGTCCACACACGGTTAATCATTATCCAGAACGCGCTGAGGACGCTGTTTCAGGATGATACGTTTGTGGCGCTGCTTGGACGGCAGGGTTTGACGAGTGTGCCGAAGGTGCTGGACCAGCAGATTCGCGGGGAGCATCCATGATGACGAACTTCATTCAAACCAGCCCCCCAACCACAGTGTGTGCGGCGTTCAAGCCCGCGCTAATTACGCTCGCCCTGGAGCGACTCCGACCGCACCGCCCGCTCCCCGTTTCGACCTTGACGGGCAAAAAGTATCTTCAGGTTCTTGCCTCCATCGCGACCGTCGGTCTGGTCGAGCCACTCGTTGTCATTGATGACGTATCGAGGCCGGAGTGCTTCGTGGTCCTGGACGGCAGACTTAGACTTGAAGCCTTGAGACGACTGGGAAAGGTTGACGCACTGTGTCTCATATCCACCGACGACGAGACGTACACCTATAACAGACAGGTGAATCACCTCTCTCCCGCGCAGGACGCCCGAATGATTGCAGAAGCAATCCGCAAAGGCGTATCACCGGCCCGAATAGCCACAGTTCTCGGCGTGGTACCACGGACTGTGCAAAGCAAGGCTGCCCTTCTTGAAGGAATCTGCAAGGAAGCGGCGGAGTTGCTTGCGGACAAGATGTGTCCCGCGTCGGTCTACGTCACGCTGAAGTGGTTAAAGCCGATAAGGCAGATAGAGGCGGCGGAGCTGATGTGCAACCAGGGGAATTTCACGTCAGCCTTTGCCAAGGCAATCCGGTCAACAACGCCAGTCGAGCAGTTGACCGTTCGCGAACCGCTCAAGCGCCGCACAAACAGGGAGATTACGCTGCAGGTTGCGAAGCTGGAGCGAGAGATAGCGACCATGCAGGCGACTCACTCGGCGGTCGAGGAGACGTACAGCGTGGAGCACCTCGAACTGGCAGCGTCTGCGGCCTATATCGTCAAACTGATGGGCAACGATGCCGTATCTGACTGGTTGCGCAGTCACTACGCCGAGTACTGGTCACAGCTGACAGCGGTGGCCGACGAAGCGAGAGGCGCCCAGAAAGCGAAAGCGCTCGCGTGAAGTGATGTTTATCTTTGGCATTTTCAATTGCCCCGGGCGCCTCCATGTGCGTGGAGTATTGGCATTTTCTTCCACCCTTCAGCAGAAGTTTCGGCTCGCAGTAATCAAACCGCCGAGCAGATGCGACATGTCGACAAGCCGTTGCGCAACGAGGTGGCGAACTTCACCCTGACATTGCCAGGTTCCGTACACGGCGAGCAGCGAAGCACTCAAGGCCTCCTTGCGTTGCTTTTCGAACAGGGACGGCCAAATGATTACATTCACGTTGCCCGTCTCGTCTTCCAGCGTCACGAAAAGCACACCCTTGGCTGTGCCTGGCCGCTGACGCACGGTAACAAGCCCGCAGCCTCGTGCGAGCCGTCCGTCGCGATATGTGCGCAGAGTCGATGCTGGCATCAGGCGGTTTGCAAGCAGCTGCGGCCGCAGCAGTTCAAGCGGATGCCGGCCTAGCGTCAGACCAACTGACCGATAGTCCGCGACGATATCGTGAGCTTCCGTCGGCGCGCCCAGTTCGGGCGTCTCATCCTGCACCGCCGCTGCAGCAAGCATGTCCTTGTCTGGCACGGCGGCAACCGATTGCCAGAGCGCCTCTCGACGATTGCCGGCCAATGACGCGAGAGCGTTGGCGTCCGCAAGAACGTGGAGGTCCTTTCGGTCCAGTTGCGCTCTTCGAGCCAGGTCAGCGACGGTATCGAACGGTCGCACGGCCCTCGCATTTTCTATCCGCTCTGCAGCGCCGTCCTTCATGCCACGCAGGAGCGACATGCCGAGTCGGACAGCCGGTCGGTCATTGTCAGGCAGTGCCACCAGAACGGAGTCCCAGGCACTGACTGCCACGTCGACGGGCAGCACCTTCACGCCATGGCGCCGGGCATCCTGGACGAGCTGTGATGGAGAGTAAAACCCCATGGGTTGCGAGTTGAGCATGGCAGCAAGAAATGCCTCTGGCTCGTGGCACTTCAGCCAGCTGCTTGCATATACCAGCAACGCGAAGCTTGCCGCATGACTTTCCGGGAAGCCGTACTCGCCGAACCCTTTGATTTGCTCAAAGATGCCTTCGGCAAACGACTGCTCATAGCCGCGCTCGAGCATGCCATTCACGATGCGGTCATAGTATTTTTCAAGGCCGCCTTTGCGCTTCCATGCGGCCATTGCCCGTCTTAACGCATCGGCCTCGCCCGCACTGAAACCGGCCGCGAGAATCGCGACCTGCATCACCTGCTCCTGAAAAATCGGCACGCCGAGCGTACGGCCGAGGGCTGTTTTCAGTGCTTCGCTGGGATAGGTTACTGGCTCGAATCCCTGACGGCGCTGCAGATAAGGATGCACTGCACCGCCCTGAATCGGACCGGGCCGGACAATGGCGACTTCGATGACGAGGTCGTAAAACGTACGAGGTTGCATCCGCGGCAACATCGACATCTGGGCACGCGATTCAATCTGAAAAACGCCGACAGTATCCGCAGCAGAAATCATCTCGTACGTTTTCGTGTCCTCAGCCGGAATGTCCTGCATTTCAAAGCGCTCACCGCGCTGCTCCGATACGATGTCAAGAGTGCGCCGGATTGCCGACAGCATGCCCAAAGCAAGGACGTCGATTTTGAGAAGGCCGAGCGCCTCGAGGTCGTCCTTGTCCCATTCAATAACGGACCGGTCCCGCATCGCAGCGTTTTCGACTGGTACGAGTCGCGTGAGCTTGCCGCGGCTGATAACAAAGCCGCCCGAGTGCTGCGAGAGGTGACGCGGGAATCCGAGTAGCTGGGACGCAAGTCGCGCCCACGCCTGGATAAGCGGCTTCTCCGGGTCGAGCCCAGACTCGGCGAAGCGTTTGAGCAGGTCCTGACTGTTATCAAACCAATGATGCGATTTGGCGACCAGGTCGACTATCTGCGGGTCGACCCCAAGCGCCTTGCCGGTTTCCCGTAGCGCTCCGCGAGGCCGGTAGGTTGAAACCGCCGCCGCGATAGCAGCACGGTCACGACCATACTTGCCATAGATGTACTGGATAACCTCTTCGCGACGCTGGTGTTCGAAGTCGACGTCGATGTCTGGCGGCTCGCCGCGCTCCTTGCTGATAAACCGTTCGAACAGCATATTGCCGCGCGCGGGGTCGACCTCGGTAATGCCGAGGCAGTAACACACTGCCGAATTGGCGGCCGAGCCGCGACCTTGACACAGGATGTGCTGACTGCGCGCAAAGCGGACGATATCGTACACCGTGAGAAAATACGGTTCGTACTGCAGGTCGGCTATGAGTTCAAGCTCGTGCTCAATCTGCCCCTGTACGTTGTGCGGGATGCCGGATGGAAAGCGCCGCTGCGCGCCGACGTATGTTTCCTGCCGAAGATAGGCTTTCGGGGTGATGCCCGCAGGTACCAGTTCGTCCGGATATTCATACCGCAGCTCGTCAAGCGAGAACGTGCAACGGTTCGCGATGTCGACGGTCGCCGCGAGCGCTTCGGCTGGATACAGGTTCGCGAGGCGGAGTCGCGAACGCAGATGCTGTTCGGCATTCGGCGCAAGGTCGTAGCCACATTCCTGTACTGACTTGCCCACGCGGATGGCCGTCATCGTGTCCTGCAGTGGCTTGCGTGAGCGGACGTGCATCAGCACATTGCCCAGCGCGACGACAGGTACGTCCAGATTGCGAGCAACAAACTCGACTGCGCCCCGGTGAATATCGTCCATGGCACGCTGATGCAGCACGAGGCCAACCCAGGCCCGTCCCGCGAATGTGTCGTCAAGCCATTCGAGCTGCGCCGCCAATGCATGCTCTTTCGCCGGAAAATCGGGCACCAAGATGGCGAGGCAGTCCGGCATGCCGAGCAGATGACGATAGTCCTTGTCGGGTCGCGACAGGTCCTGAGGCGTAAGGCGATACTCGCCCTTTGGCGCGCGCATGCGTGCAAGCGTAATGAGCTCGGACAGGTTGCCGTATCCTGCGCGATTCCTGGCAATGAGAATGAGGCCGAAAGCGGGCGACCCGTCCGCATTGACCAGGCGGAAGTACGAACCCACAATGAACGGCAACTTCGCTTCCTTCGCGGCGACATGTGCCCGCACCACGCCTGCGAGCGAACACTCGTCCGTCACCGCGAGCGCGGAGTATCCTAGCTGCGCCGCTCGCTCAGACAGTTCCTCCGCGTGCGAGGCGCCATGCAGGAACGTAAAGTTGGAAAAGCAGAACAGCTCGGCATAAGCCGGCAGCGTCGAGAACGTGGAGTCCATGGCGTGTCATCCAAACAGGCCATGAAGGAACCACCGCTGGTCATCCTCCGCATCACGACTGCTCACGCGTTCCCGGTAAATCCAGAAGCAGCTCTGGTCTTCGCCCTGCGCGACGAAGTAGTCGCGCGTCACCAGTTCGCCGTCGAACCAGCCGGCTTCTATACGTTCGCCCGGGGAGACCATGCGCAACGGTGAGCCGTAGAACGGACGGTGTTTTCGCATCAACAGGCGCACCGGTTTCTCGAGCAGCCACGTAGGCCGCGGCAGCCCTTCCGGCAGCATGGTTCCTTTCGAGGCGCTCGCAACCGGTACCCATCGGTTCGCAATCTCCGGCCTGTAATCGGCTGTCGGTGCGGGGCGCAGTACGTTTTCCTCGCCGAGCCTTGCGACCAGCAATTCAATGAGACGCGAGTGGTCCTCGGCCGAACCGCCGGGCTCTGGAAATAGCGAGTCCGAGGCCGGCACGGCCGGCTGCACATTCGACGCATCCAGTCGCAAGGCAATGACAGGCGCGGCCAGCTCAATCCGTCCAAGGCGTTCCTTGAGCAGACGTATCAGATGGTCTTCGCGCCAAGTCGGCTCCCCAAGTGCAATGTCGATGGCCGTCGGTTCGATGGCCTGCCTCCCACGTTCATGCTCGAGAAATAGCGTGGCGCCGGTCAGGGCAAGCTGCTTTGCGCACAGCCATCCGCACAGTTGAACCACGAGACGATGCGCACCGAAAAGCGCGGCTTCCGCGTGTTCGATGCGGTCAGGCATCTCAATACGAGCCGAGAATGTCGGGGGCAATTCCAGCCAGTCGAAGAGTTCAGGCGCTGTGCCGAATGCGCGGTCGAGCGAATCGAGCAGATGCTCACCACAACGGCGTTGCAGACCGGCGCGAGGCAACCTTCGGACGTCGGCAACCGTTTCGCAGCCGAGCCCGGTGAACCAGTCGGCGAACTGCCGGACTTCCGGAACGGAATACAGCGGCAATGCGGACAGCTGCCGGTCGAGAGAATCGAGCTTGAGAACGCGGCGGCTCCGGTGCTTAGCGAGCAGCCACGCGCCCTGGCCCGTGGGAGCCGCACTGACACGCGCGGTCAGCCCAATCGCTTCGAGGATGGCTTTCGTCTGCCGGCAGATTGCCAGCAGTCCGCCGAACAGACGAAGGCTCGCGCCGATGTCCGCGACGACAACGGCTTCATCGAGCAATGTCACATCCGGCGAGAACTGCATGAGCGCCACGGCGACTTCGCGTTGTGCCTCGCGTTCGCGCGCCGGGTCGCGCTCGTACATCTCCACTTCTGGCGCCAGCGTCAGCACGCCGCCTCGCTTCATACCCGTTCTCACGCCCGCTGCCCGGGCTGCACCGTCCGCGACGAGTACTTTGTCCCGTTCGAGGACCGCACTGCCGTGCATCGGCTCAGGCAACCACTTTGGCCGGAATACTTCCAGCTGCAGTCGGGGTAAGTGGACGCCGAGAAATACGCGCATGGTGCGAGAACAGGACAGGTGTGGGTTGAAGGGGAATCGAGAGAGGTTCTGCGCGTGCTGGACCTCGTCGCTTGGTAATGTCGACCGTCAGGCCATCGCGTTCTGGCCGGAGCGCCAGACGCAGGACTGCAGGCGACGCGTCCTGCGCGGCAGCCAGCGGACGGACCATGAAAAACAGCGTCTCCGAAGACTGCGCCGCGAGATGAAGCCTTCGCAATGACGATGTCTGGACGTACTGCGCCCACAACAGCAGCGCGCCGCAGCTTCCCGCGCGAAGAATCTGCTCTGCCGCCCACAGGGCATCCGCCGTCTTCGGCGTGCGAACTTGCAGCAACTGGTCGGGGGGCAGACCGATGTACTCGAGTCCAAGGCCGTTTGGAACATGCGGTGGCTGCACCATGGCAACAGGCCGTTTGCCCAGCGTGCTGAGTGCAGGACGAAGGAGCCGCATTTCACCCACGCCGGCCTGCTGGACCAGCAGGTCGACCAACGCTCCCACCGGCCAACCACCGCCCGGAAGCTCTTCCGAGAGCGCCGGATACCCCGTATCCACGGCACGTCCACGCCCGCGAGCAAGCTGGGACGCTCGCCACAGCGATGGATGGATATGCTCTGGGGCCGGAGCTGAGGATGACATTGGTTTGCGCAAAATACTGTATATATGTACAGTATCTTACATCGAAACGGGAGACGGCAAGGCTGATTCTCAAACTCCTCGCAATGCCGCTTTCAGCTCTGTTGAATACCTTCACGACACGCCGAAAGCCCGTTTGATGTTGCCCCATTAACCGCCACACGGAGGTGGATATGTACGAAGACACAGTTGGGCTGCCCGTACTCACGGATGCGCATGCGGCCGTTCTTCGCTGCTATCTGGCCGTGAGTGATATCGCTGCGTATCGGTCGCACGGGCACTGGTTGACTAGCGAAAGTATGGTGGAGTCTGCCCGTCTGTGGCTCGCAAAGAACGCATGCGTCGCGACATGGTTTGAGCGGATAACGATAGCGGCGCAAGCACACGACATCGCCGAAGAACTTATTTGCAGCGGAGTGACCGAAAACGAGGCCGCTCACGCTGACCGGCTATTTACGGCGCAACTCACAGTGAACTTCGCGTCGCCTTTGGTGGCCAGAATATGGAGGAAATGTACCGGTGCAGACATTGCACGAGACTCGAGCAACTAAGCTGAAGCACAAGCAAAAAATGGAACCGGAGTTATACAACGGATACGAAGTGTGGGGGCATGCTATCCCGCAGAACGGAGGCTACGCCGCTAGCAGCACCATAACGTCTGGCCGGAAACTCATTGAAGGTTCAGGCGTGCTTGCGACATGCGGAACCGAGGGAGAGGCGCGCGCCATCGGTATGGCGTGGGCTCGTGGAGTAGCCCCTTGATTCTCAGGACACGAGACACCCCTTAAAATAAGAGGGAGTCTTGTGACTAGTTTCAAGCCTAGGCAAATCGTGGAAAGCATTGAAGTTCTGACTGAGCCGGAGCGCCGTCGTCGGCGTTCGGTCCAGGAAAAAGTAGCCATCGTGCAGGAAACCCTGGAGCCGGGAGCAACGGTTTCAGCAGTTGCCCGTAGACACGGAGTGAACCCAAACCAGGTGTTTGCGTGGCGCAAGCAATACGAGGAAGGCAGCCTGGCAGCGGTGAAAGCTGGAGAAGCCGTGGTGCCTGCTTCGCAGTTGGCCACGGCGATGAAGGAAATCAGGGAACTGCAGCGTCTGCTTGGCAAGAAGACGCAGGAGGCGGAAATCCTGAAGGAAGCAGTCGAGTACGGCCGCTCAAAAAACTGGATTGCGCGCTCGCCCTTACTGCCCGGGGACGACCAATGAAAACGGTCTGCGATGTTCTCGGCGTGGCGCGCTCTGCTTTGGCAGTCAGAAAAGCCCGCTCTCCAGACTGGCAGGACGGGCGCCGCGCCCGACAGACCGACGACACGGAGCTGGTCGCTGCAATCCACGAGCATGTAGCGGGCTTGCCGACTTATGGATACCGACGAGTCTGGGCATTGCTGCGACGTAGTCACGAATTGACCGGTGCGCCGTGCGTGAACGCCAAGCGGGTCTATCGCGTCATGCGTGACCATCAGTTGCTGCTCCGGCGCCTTGGCCAGCGACGCGATACCCGCCGACATGATGGACGCATTGCCGTTGACCAGAGTAACGTCCGCTGGTGCTCGGACGGCTTCGAGTTCCGTTGTGACGATGGCTCGCCGTTGCGCGTGACGTTCGCGCTGGACTGCCATGACCGGGAAGCTATTAGTTGGGCAGCGACTACTGGCGGCCATAGCGGGGACGTCGTGCGCGATGTGATGCTCGCAGCGGTCGAGCAACGCTTCGGCACGCCGCAGGCAGGCGCACCCATCGAATGGCTGTCGGACAACGGCTCTGCCTACATCGACCACCGTACGCGCAGCTTTGCCCGCGAGTTGGGCCTGGAGCCGTTGACGACGCCTGTTCGTTCGCCGCAGAGTAACGGTATGGCCGAGTCGTTCGTGAAGACAATCAAGCACGATTACATTGCCTTTATGCATAAGCCTGATGTGCCAACAGCGCTCTCACATCTGGCTGGCGCCTTTGAGCATTACAACGAACGCCACCCGCATAAGGCACTGAAGTACCGTTCCCCCCGGGAGTTCCGGCGAACCGCTGCATCATCAACTTAACGGTGTCTGCGTGTCCTGATTTACAGGGGCAACTCCAGCTCGCGCATGGGTTGACACTCACGGGTAGGTCAGACCCGTGAGCTAAAAAGACTTCCATCCACTTGTGGCTTTGTGTCTTAAAGAACTCTTCATGTCGATGAAGAAGTAAAAAGACATCTAGCGAATGATGTTTTAACTTTTACCGGGAGCTCATTTTTTAGGTCCCCGGCACTGCTCCAGCGCCGCACTATCGCGCTCCTCAAAGGTGCGACCGGGCGCCGGTCAGCATGTCCCAGTATTCCCGACGCGGCATCCCGACCGGGTGAGAAAGCCCCATTTCGGGCAATCCTTCGCATAGAGTGCGCATTCAGTTGTTAGCCAGCCACGGTAGCATGCTCCGTCGCTGTCGTTGACCTGCAGTGAATTCGCCGCGCCGCTTGTTCGGCCAAAGCATATGGCTCCTGGGATGGCAATGAACGGTTGCTGTCGATTCGTTTGCTTCGATGCATTCACCGCGTTTGCAGAGTACGACGAGGCGCAGGCTAGTAGCACGAGCAAATTACCGGTTCGAAATGGCATGCTCCCTCCACCACAGGTCGACTGCGCGCATTACTGCATATCTCGGCATTCGAGTTCGAGTTCGGAAACAGCGAGCTGCGCCGTTTTCCTGATATGCATCACCGTCTGAGCTTTCTTCGCAATAGCCTTCGTGGCCGTGGGTTTCGAATCGGCCGCCGCACTGGCGCCGTCAATCAAAAACTTCGCTTAGTCCTTGGCACCAGACAGCCACACCGGAGCCGGACCGCGCCCGCTCCATGTCGCGCCGGACTTCGGGTCGCGATACTTAGCCGGCTGCGGACCTTTCGGCTGTCCTTTGCCAGCACCCACGCTGACCGTCTTCGAGGCCTTCTTTCCGACAGCTTCACCTCGCTAACAACACCGGCGTTCGTCGCAACAGTCGCTTCAGCGGCACCTGCAATCAAAAATTTGACTGGCGGAGTTCGTGCCAACGCCTGGCATGCGACGGCGACACAGCGACGTCCGGACCGCAGCGTTAAGTCCGTACCAGCAAGGTGTCCAGCCGTTCCCTCATACGATGGCAGGTCCTCTTGATGCACCCGCGGCTATCTGGTTATGAAGATAAACTGCACGCCATCGTCATTCACATCGAATGTCGCATACGCGGAATCATCAAATGCGTATTGATATCCCTGCATCACAAGAAATGCAGGGAAAGGTTTCTTGATAGGGTTACCAAGCTTCGACGTAATTTTCTTTGCATCATCGCCGAGCTTTATGCCGAGAACATTGCCGGCGAACGGTGCGTCAAGACAAATCGTCTCAACGTGTAGACGGATGCATATCCCGAGAAATTGCCCCTTGTGGGATAAGCGTTTCCAGCTTGGGGCACACCCATAACGTGAAAAAAGCACACGCATAAGCCGGAAAAGTCCCGACTTCGGAAGAGCCACGCTAGGCACAGCGTCGGCTCCTTCTCCACCGCATCCCTGCGGTGAACACTGCTGTACAAAAATTCATCGAAGAATCATCCGGTTAGCCCGTGTTTTGGCTTAACATACAAAAAAGTATGCTATATAATTCGGGACAGAGTAGGGCTTCCATTGCTCGGCATTTGGAGCCGAGGGACTCCGTATCGGTGAAGAGGCGTGAAGCTTGGTTACGGCCCGGTATCGCGCGTGAGCTTGGCCTCGCAAAAAATCATCGAAAAATCATCTAGTTAGTGCGCGCTTTCGATTAACAAACAAAAAAGTACGCTATAGAACTATGGGTGGATGGGACTTCTACGGCCGCACTGAGCCCCTGGCTGAGCTGCGGCGGATTGTTGAATCGGGGCGGTGGTTTTTCTGCCGAATCGAAGGCCGCCGCCGCATTGGCAAAACGACCCTTCTTGGCGAGTTGGCCAAGACAGAGGCTGACCTCAGCAACCGGCTGGTGTACATGCAGGTGCCCGACTCTGACGAGCGGGACGTGGCATACACCCTCAGGCAAAGCCTGAGCGGTTGCGAACACGAGGAAGCTCGAAACCTTGCCACGAGCGTCACGAATTTCCCCACGATGGCGTCTGCCATCGGCAAGCTATGCGCTGCGGGTTTCATCGTCGTCCTCGACGAGTTCCAATACTTCACCCGCAGCAAACTACACGCCTTCAACTCCTTCCTGCAGGCCGAGGTCGACAAGCTTCGTGCAGCGCAGTTGAAGCACGGGGGTCTGTTCGTGCTCGGCTCCTTGCAGCCGGAGATGAACGCCCTGCTAGACGATAAGAGCGCGCCGCTTTACGGACGTGTAACTGCGCAGATTCCCCTTGACCACTGGGACTTCGAAGACCTGCTATCGGTGTTTGCCAGCCAGGGTGTCCAGCGGCCTGAGCAGTGGCTGACGCTGTGGACATTCTTCGAGGGTGTGCCGAAGTTCTATCACGACGCGTATGAGCAGGAACTGTTTGGCGTTGCGGCGTCGGAGTTCTCCTCCGGGCTTCTGCGTCGAATGTTTATTCGTAGTTCGAGTCCGCTCTCAGAGGAAGCGGACACCTGGTTCCTGCGGGAATTGCGGGGAAAAGCGGTCTCGGTCCTGCATTTTCTTGCAGACCATGCAGGCTGTGGCCATGCGGAGATTGTCGCCGCGCTTACGGACGAGGACGAGAAGCATGCCCTCGGAACACACATCTCGCGCCTCGTGGACCGCTACAAGATGGTCGACAAGCTCCAGCCCGTATTCTCGGACAGCAAGAGTCGAAACGCACGCTATTACATTGCGGACAACTTCCTTCAGGCGTGGCTGGCAGTTGCAAAGCCCGCCCGCGAAGAGGCGCGGCTAAAGCCACTTGAGAAAGTGATTGCTCCGGCCATGCGCCGGCTCGAAACGCTTGAAGGCTTTTCTTTCGAGAAACTGGTGCGTTCCCTGCACCTTGAGAGTTCCCGGAAAGGCAAGGGCGACTTTGAGCTGTCGGACCTGAAACTCGGCTACTGGAATCGGCCGAGGGATGTCTCGAAAGCAATCGAAATTGACCTGGTCGCCTATGACGAACCAAACAAGAAGGTCCGGTTCGGGTGCTGCAAGAGGTCGCCCAGTGCACACGACCTCCCCGTCTTTGAGCGGCACGTCAACGCGTTCCTTCAGACCAACGGGCACAAGCATCTGGCCGGCTGGGAGCGAGAGATGGTGCTGTTCTCCCCTGTATTTTCAGAGCAAGACCGGGCACATTACCAAGGCAAAGGGTACATGACCCGCGATTTGGTCGACTACGCCAGCATGTTTGGCAACGCGCCTGGCGCGCAGCGCGAGCAATAGCGCATGGGAGCGGCTCGCCCGCTCCGCACCCTGGCTGCCCGTGTTCGAATAATTGCGTGTAGATAGCGTGCCGCCGGCCCCGCATTGGGGAAAACATGACTGAAGCCCCATAAGTTTCTCAACTTATGGGTCCGTTTTTCTCAGGTTATGCGTCTATCGACAGGACCAGTAGCTGCTTGCCGAGTCGCGCGAACTCGGGCAATCACTGGAAAGAATCGGTTCAGAGGTCCTTCGAGGTCAACAGATGCAAACTGAGAAATACCGTGGATACACGCTGTGGGGTCATGCCATCCCGCAGCAGGAAGGCATCCCACAGCCGGCGAAATTCGCAGGAAGCGGCACGGTCACGCGCGACACGAAGGTCGTCGAGGTATCCGGGGTACTCGGCGCTTTTGATAGTGACGAAGAAGCAGAGTTGGTAGGCCTTTCGTGGTGTCGGGCGTGGGTAGATAGTCACGGCTAGCGCGGAGGTCGCGGCAATCGCGCTTCGGTTTGCGTAGAACTCGCCTTGCACAATTAGGGTCATCAATCTATAACGGACTCGGGTACCGCCGTCCGTGTCGCATTTTTCGCGTGGTGCTCGTCCCGTGAATCGGAGGTGCCCATGTACTGTGCTCGGAGAACGGTTGCCACGCTCGTCGCCGTGTCGGCATCGTCGCTCATATCAACAACTCATGCCGAGTCCAGTCTCAGCTACTTAGGAGACGCGACAAATGCCATCTACTCCTTGAACGGCAATTCCAGCCCAGAGGAAGTTGCGAAGGCTTATTCGCAAGGATGCACCGCATTAAAACGCTTGAGCGACGACCAATCTTTCAAAAAGGCGCTCCACAAGAAAGCCGGAAAATCCGGAGGCACTGAACAGCGCGAAGCTCTCCAGGCAGCGCGTACTTTCGCCGGAAGTTTTGTCGACTCGGAGTCAGGCGCGCTGAAACAAATTGGCGTGAGCGACGATGCTGCCAAACAGGTCCTCCATAGAGCATACGACTTCCGGAAGGACATAACTGACAAGCCAGACCCCAATCTCATTGGGCGGGACATCACCGATACACGGGATGTTGTTTGCAAGGCGAGCGCGCAGGCATCGGCCTCTTTGCAGGATGCGAAGAACCGAAATCGATGGGAACTGATTGCCTTGGGATTCGGTGGCGTAGCGCTTATAGCGGCTGACGCCGGGTCCGAGATTCCATCGGGCGGCTTAGCCACCGCTTCATTCGGACTTGGCGTGGGAATGGTTGGAACGTTCCTGAGCAAAACCACGAAGGAGTGGTGAGACCGATGCAACGTTGAGCGTCAATAGGTACCAGCGCTTAAACTCCGCAGCGTCATCTGGTATGCGTCTCAGCTGGGATTTATCGAGATGTGAAAAAACGATTCATCGAAAGAGGACAGCGAGGCCCGATGCGCACCAACGACGGAAGGCTGTCGCCCGGTCATAGTTGGCATGGTAGGCATCTGCGGACAGGCGGCCTATTGGCCTGCTGAAGTCGTGCGTACAGCAGTCGGCTCGGCCATCAGGTCTTGCACCACACCGTCGGCATTCAGGAAATGATGCAGCACGGAGTTCTTCAAGTAACCAGATGCAATCAGTCCGCCAGACGGTGCCTTGTAGAAGCGGACACCCACAGTTTCGCAGTGGCTGAGAAGCGCACGTGGACGTTGCATGCCCAGTCTTGACGACTCTGCGCGCTCGTCGCGTGTGTCAGTAATGCCATGTTACGAATCTCGCTCCCCCGTTGCACATGTGTCCAACGGGCCCTCCTACACTCCGACCCGTAGCCACTAACATCGCACTCGAATGTGCGGGGGAGTAGGGAAAATGAACAACAAAATCGTTGGATTTGCATTCGGTCTCGTCGCGTTGGCAGCATCCACCGCCGCGTCGGCGCACGTCGACATTGGCGTGGGCATCGGCATTCCGGTCGGAGTCTATGCGCCAGCAGACCCCTTGTACGCACCGCCGCCTCCCGTGGTATATGCTCCGCCGCCAGTCGCCGTTGCATACGGCGGAGATGACGACTGGCGAACCCGAGAATGGCGCGAACGTCGCGAGTGGCGTGAACGTGAATGGCGCCGCCAGGAATGGCGTGAACACGAGTGGCGCGAGCGTGAATGGCGGGGATATTGAAACCACGCCAAAAGGCGCCACATCTCGAAAATTCAACCGCTGATTATTTACAATGAAAGCTAGCCAGATAAAAATCGCCCTGATTGCAACAGCTTTGGCTTTTGCTTCGGCGGGCTCGGCAAACGCCGCAGGCTGCCTCAAGGGCGCCGTTGTAGGCGGGGTCGCCGGGCATTATGCGGGGCACCACGCCGTCGTTGGCGCTGCTGGTGGCTGCGTGGTCGGCAGACACGTTGCTAAACAGCATGCGCAACAACAAGCCGAGCAACAAGCACAACAGCGAGCGGCGCAACGTCAGACAGCACAGGTCCAATAACACGTCGTCGGCTCGGTACGCCCGGTGAGACCAACAGAATGCTGCTCCACCGGGCGCCTGACAACATCGTTTAGGTCGCCGACTCGGTGCTCGGCTCGACTGAGGTCACCGGAGCAGGCTCGGCCACGCTCTGGCGCTGCGTGTCTTTCGCTGGCGCTTTCCTAACTGGAACCTTCGCGCTCACGACCTTCTTCGCTGCAACCTTCGTCGTCGGTGCGGTCTTTGTCGCCGCGACCTTCTTGACAGCGGCTCTTTTGGCAACTGCCTTCTTCGCCGAAGGCTTCGTTTTGCTTGCAGCCCCCGCACTGGTTTTGGAGACGCCGTCTGCAATCAAAAACATATTCCGGTCTTTGGCTGCAGCAATCCACGTTGGTGCGCGCCCGCGTCCGCTCCACGTTGCGCCCGACTTCGGGTCTCTGTACATCGCCGGCTGTGGCCCACGGACATAGTTGCCGCCAACCTTCGCTTTGCTAGGAGAAGCCGATTTCGTTGTCGCCGCACTTCCCTCGACCAGGAACCTGTCGCGATTTTTTGCGCTTGCAATCCACTGGGGTGCCCGGCCACGGCCTGACCACGTAGCTCCGCTCTTCGGGTCTCGGTATTTGACCGCGACAGTGCCCCTTTTGCCGACAGTCTTGGCTTCGACCTTCTTCGCGCGCGGCTTGCCGCCAGCATGCCCGCCAATGTCGGACGCAGTGAGGCCGTGCTCTTCCATCAGTCGATGAATAGTCGCCAAGACCTTCGCCGTCTCTTTTGTCATCAACGCGTCTGCCTGTGCCTGCAGTTTTTTCAGCCGTGCTTGAATTGCTTCCAAAGTCGTTGCCATCAGGTGGCCTCCTTGTGAATGTGGCCGCAATATGCCATGGTCGCGTTAGAAAAGGCTAGTGCATGCACTGGAGCGGCGTATTGCCGAAAATCGCAGGACTGCGTCGTCGCGCTCCATTGCCTTCGATGTGGTCTGTTCACGGTTTGTCCTTGCCGCGAACATTACTTGGTGGTCCCCCGGTGCTTCCACCGTTTCTCCTTCGGCGTTGGAAGAGAACGCCGAATCCAACCGCGACAAGCAAGGCCGTTATCAAGCCGGCGCTCATGCCGGTCGCGCTACGGGATTCACTTGCGCTAGAAGGAGCAGAAGCGGCCGTCGGTGAAGAGGCCTGGGTTTCCACGGGCTTCGGAAGCGCCACGCCGGCGGCACTCCCTTGACGCACAAGAGATGCTTCCGATGTCGGCAAGGCTTGGGATGCGGGGAGTACGATTGCTTCCGAAGCAGGTCCGACAGGGGCCATGGCATTAGTCGAGGCTATGACCGGAGCCACTGCAGAGCGGGAAGTGGTTTCGACAGACCTCGCTATCGCCTTCCATTGCGCGAATACGGTATCGATGCAGTGGACGTCGCTGCACGCGTTGCGCAATTGCCTCCACCGGGCGAGCTGTTCGGGTGAGAGCTTTCCACTGTTCAGGAGAGCCTGCTGCTGCGCGAAGACATCGTCGTATTCGTTGTTCAGGATGGCGTGGTCGCATATGACGCGTTCAGCCGGTTGTCGCGTGGTCGCGCATTGAATATCGCGCGCCCACGCTCCGGTTGAACCCAAAGCTATCAGTGGCAGCAGCAATGCTAAATGTCGTCTTCGATACACTGGTCCTCCGTTGAGCCCGATGGGCGTTCAGCGGTGGCAGGACATTGCCATCCGCAGAGGCGGCCAATGGGCCACGGCTCTTGGACCGTACGACCCCGACCAAGTTGCCACGGCGACAATTCGACGTGCCCGCCCGACGTCGTATCGACTGCGACTCGCCAACGCCGCGGTCGTTCAACCTGTAAGCGATGGCCTGCAGCTAATATGCGGAAAAGACGACTGCCGCCATGTCGCCGACTTGCGTGAAGCTGCGGACAAAGCGATATGCCTGACCACCGACATGCATCTGATTCGTGCCCGAAGTGGTCAATTCAAGCGTTTCGTTTGCAAGCGAAGTCGAAATCGTGCCAATCTGCTTCAAGTCTTCACGCAGACCTGCAGGGTCGCCCAAATACACGATACAGACACCATCTGTGGGACGCACCATCACGATGCTCATCGCGCTATCGAGAGCCCGCTCTAAATATTCGGCGAGTGTTCGCAACGATTCCGGCACCTGCTCGGGATGGCCATCCACTAAACCGTTGTTGTTCGCCACCTTGACCTCCCTCGCCCGATGGGCCGTATGAGCGTGCTAAGAGTCTTCTGCTGGATATCATGACACGGCGGACGTGTCAGAGCCCCGGAACCCCAATCGGGCCAGTGTCGTCTTGAGCCCAATCTGTATTCAGACGTGCGGCAAGGCAGCGCCCCCGGGCTGCCGGATGAAGGGCTGTGCCGACCGAATTACCCGTTGGTCGGGTCTCGAAGATAATAATAACTCCGCACTGGAGTCGGTTGCGGCAGAGCGCAACCTCGCCAGCAATGTTCGGCGTATAGGCGTGGAAGTTGGCCGATGGTACCTGAATGAATTTCTGAAGTTGAAACGTCCTGACGGCCGGAGCAGCGGCACCGTCAGCCCTGCCGCTTACGCCTCGGTGTTCGGAGTATCCAAATCTCAAGGTGTGAAAACGGTACCGACGGAGGAGTACCTTGTACACAAATTGAAATACGAGTAAACGATGGAACCTCCCCAAAGCTCGCACGAGATTAGGCTGCCGGGGATGGGGGGACCATTCTGAGTATTTGTACGTCGCGGAGGTGCCTCGTGGGCGCAATGCCTTTTAGAATGGCAAGCATCGCGGACGTAACACAAGTCGTGTGAGCACCGGGATTTACCTAGAGAGCGGTGGGCGCTGTTCGTGGCTGCTTAACGCTCCTCGCTTCCGTCAGGATAAACGTCAAAGTGCCTTCTTGAAGCAGACAGCGCTCGCAGGGCACAACTGTGAAAATTGCGTACTCGCCTGCAACTCTGCAGGCGCGGTGCCTCGGTCGACAGATGCATAGCCGGCCCTCGAAAAGAAGTCCGCAGCAGTCGTAGTGAGCAACCAAAGCTCGCCAACGCCCGAAGCTCGCGCGAGGTTTTCGGCGTGAGCCACCAAGTCGCCACCCAAACGACGATTGCGAGCATGCTTCGCTACCGTCAGTGACCGCAGCAACGCATTGCGGCCAAACCGCTCCACGCAAACGCTGCCGACCACTGAGCCATCGGCATCTTCTGCGATAACAAAATCACGCAGCAGCTCATCAGTCACATCGACGACTGGCAATTCATTTTCTGCGAGCAATGCTTTGATGGCGTCAAGGTCATCACTTCGTGCGGCACGTATCTTCATGGCGAATGTATGAGTGGTGGACTCGGAGCCGGGAAATATCATCCTGCGCAGGTCGTCGCGTGTCGGCTAACCCGAACAGCCACAAAGAACGCGATTGCAGACAGAATTGAGACGAGAAACACGGTCCATTCAACAGCTACGTAACCGTGCGTGAGGCTCCAGATGCTGGCGGCGGCAATCGGTGCTATCCCCTTGGCGATATTCGACGGGAACGAAAGCATGCCGCTGACCGCACCGTAGCCTTCGGTCCACATCAGGTCCTGCACGATGGTGCCGCGGAGGATGGTCATCATGCCATTCGCGGCGCCGTAGCAAAGCGCAAACAACCACAGCAGCGCGGCGGACTGGCCCGCGCCTATCAGGACAAGGGTCGACAGGGGAAAGAGCGTTACGACGACGATGCCGACCCTACTCACGTGAACGGTTCGACCGAAAGTGAACCACACCGCTCGCGAGGCGACCTGAGCTGGGCCATTGAGCGCCATCGTTGTAACCAGGACAGCGTTCGACACGCCGCGCTCAACCATGAGCGGCACAAGATGGAAAGTGAGTGCCGCGAACGTCGCATAGTAGGCAGTAAAGCAGATGGCGAGCGCCCAGAAAATTGGCGAATGAAGAGCACGGCGTGTGGCCGCATCATTGGCCAGCTTTACCGCGCCATTGGTGGCCTGGGCACCGGGGTCTGCGCGCGAAGAACGGATTGCAAGCACATGGATAGGTAGGCAGACAATCAGATTCAGGGCCGCGAGGACAACGAGCGATGTTCTCCACCCTACCGAGCCAACCAGCAACTGCGTCAGCGGAATGAAGACAGTGCTGGCGAATCCGGCGACCAGCGTGATGAGTGTGATTTTGGTCCTGAAGCTTCGCGGATAGCGGTGCGTGACGATGGCGAATACGGGGTCATAGAACGTCGCCGCCATGGAGATGCCGAAGCCTATCCATACGACGAAGAGCACCGTCAGCGACTGCGCGCCGGACCAGAGCAGCAGCATGGCTGCGGCGATGACTGAGCCGACAACCATCACCCCGCGCCCGAGCCCGTGGTCAATCCAGCGCCCAATGGGATAGGCAGCGAATCCGGAAACTAGCAGTCCCACCGAAAGCGCGGCATTTGTCGCCGTCCTGCTCCAACCCATGGTCTGTTCCATGGGCACGACTAGCAGCGAAAAAGAATAGTAGACGGAGCCCCATGAGACGAGTTGTGCCAGCGCCAATGCCCAAGTCACGCGCCTTTCGTGACTCTCAGTTGATTCGGCTTTCTCGCCGCGACTCGACATTGTGCTCAATTTTTCAACCTCTCACTTTGCTCAATTTGTTTCCCGGTCTCCAATTGAAATGCGTGTGCTACGTCTGTCGGCAGCGACTTGCACCATGACTTCGTCGCGGCGCGACCGTCGGCGGAATGTGTCGTTGCGTTAGAGGTTCGCCCGTGTGCCATCAGTATGATGAATCCCTGCATGGAACGGCAATGCCACCCTCCCGACACTGGCAAGAGCGAATCGGTCGACACCTGGTTTTCGCAGTCCATGGCAGCCTCCAAAGATTTCACATTTCCAGAATACCGGAAATGTCGTAGAATGAAAGTAACGAAGTGATGAAGGTCGTGTTCCTTAGGCGCCGCAAAGCGCCTTGAATCGACCGAACACCTCCATATAATTGGAAATGTCAAATAGCAGGTTAATGAGATGACAGTTCAAGCGCCCAAGGGCGACCATGGTTTTCCGGCCGCCAGGACAGATTTTTTCGACACGGATATTGCAGCGCGCCTCGGCATGGAGGGGCAGCCGCCGGTCAGGATTCTGCTGCTCTACGGCTCGCTGCGTGAGCGGTCGTATTCGCGGTTGCTTGTCGAAGAAGCCGCTCGCCTGTTGCAGACGTTCGGCGCGGAAACGCGCATTTTCGACCCACGCGGTCTGCCACACGCGGACGACATCGACGTGAAGAACCATCCCAAGGTGAGAGAGCTGCTCGAGATGTCGCTGTGGTCAGAGGGGCACGTGTGGTGCAGCCCGGAGCGCCACGGCACCATCACCGGTCTGATAAAGACGCAGATTGACCACCTCCCGCTCGTCAGCGGAGGCATCCGTCCGACACAGGGACGCACCCTTGCCGTCATGCAGGTTAGTGGCGGTTCGCAGTCGTTCAACTCTGTCAATCAACTGCGGCAGCTCGGACGATGGATGCGTATGTTCACCATCCCCAACCAGTCGTCGGTTGCCAAGGCGTTCGAAGAGTTCGAAGAAGACGGGCGGATGAAACCGTCCTCGTACTACGACCGCCTGGTCGACGTTATGGAGGAACTGGTCAAGTTCACTCTTCTGCTCCGCGGCCGCGCCGACTATCTCGTAGACCGATACAGCGAACGCGTGAAGGAAGACCGTCCGCTCGACCCAGCGACCGACCTGGCCTCCCAGGCAATCGCTGGCCATTTGCGAAAAGAAGCGCAGACGAGCAACCAATAAAGGCACGTCATGGCAACCCTCGATTCGAAACTCGCAGTCAAGGCGCTGGCAGCGCTCGCACATGAGACCCGCCTCGCAGTCTTCCGCCTTCTGGTCACGGCGGGACGCTCGGGCATGAGTCCAGGAGCAATTGCCGAAAAGCTGGGACTTCCGGCGCCCACGCTGTCATTTCACCTGAAAGAGCTCGCCCATGCGGAACTCATTGAAGGCAAGAGTCAGGGCCGATTCATAATCTACTGCGCCAGCTATGACCACATGCAGACGCTCATGAATTTCCTGATGGAAAACTGCTGCGCGGCGGAGCAAGCAGAGCAATGCGGCTGCGCGACCAACGAAACGGAGGCTTAAATGAAGCGATTTCACGTGCACGTTGTTGTCCCGAAGCTCGACGAAAGCGTGCGTTTCTATAGCAGCATGTTCGGCGCGGAACCGTCAGTGCTCAAGGACGATTACGCGAAGTGGATGCTCGAGGACCCGCGCATGAACTTCGCCATTTCGGCGCGCGGCGGTGAAACTGGCGTCAATCACCTCGGCTTTCAGGTCGACAGTGACGAAGAGCTCGCTGCTCTTCGCGAGCAGGTGGTTGCCGGTAGTGTCACGGTGCAGGACCAACCTGGCGCGCAGTGCTGCTACGCGAGCTCGAACAAATACTGGACCCAGGACCCAGCAGGCGTGCCGTGGGAAACCTATCACACGCTCGGCGGCATCCCGATGTTCGGGGCGGACAGCCGGGAGTCGGCCGCTCCCGAAGCGGGCGGGGCCTGCTGTGCCCCGGTTACCTCGATTCCGGCTGTGATTGAGAAAAAAGTCGGCTGCTGCTGATTCGCGGCGACAAATGAAAACGGCCGCCCAAGGTTACGAGGCGGCCGTTGTAGTTGGATACAGATGCGGATGATGCAAGTGTGTTCTGCGCGATTTACCTCGCTAAGCGCCTGTTCATGCGGTCACGGGCTTGCACTTCACTTTCTTGGCTGGCTTGCATGCGGCCGAGTCCACTCCCTGGCAGCAGTTCTCGGTCAGAAAGCCAACCAGGTCGTTCATGTGCTCGATTTCGGGCCCGTAGTATACGAAGCGCCCTTCCTGGCGAGACGTTACCAGGCCAGCATGCGTCAGCTCCTTGAGATGGAAGGAGAGCGTCGCGCTAGCCAGGTCAAGATGCTCCTGGATGACTCCGACGTTGAGACCCTCCGGCCCGGCTGTGACGAGCAGGCGAAAAATAGCCAGGCGCGTCGGCTGTGCGAGCGCGGCCAAAGCTTTGATGGCGTCTTTTTCCTTCATAAGGCTCTGTCTTCAAGGTTATCTGCCGATTCTAACGCGGCGCCGCCGGGGCGGGGTGAAACAGTCGAACCCAGACTTCACCGCTGCCAGCGCCGAACGACCGAGCGCGCCCGCGCTTGCTGCGTCACAACGTTTCCATTATATTGGAGATATGGAGAAATTTGAAACCCGCCTAGACCAAACGTCGCCAGGAGAATTCTGTGACAGAACACCGAAAATATAATGTCTTATTCCTCTGCACCCACAACTCCGCACGCTCAATCCTTGCGGAGGCGGCGCTCAACCAGCTCGCGAGCGACCGTTTTGTCGGCTACAGCGCAGGCAGCCATCCCGGAACGGCGCCAAACCCTCATGCAATCGCGCTGCTTAACTCACAGGGTATTCAGACAGAAGGGCTGCGTAGCAAGAGCTGGGACGAGTTTGCCGAGGAAGGCGCGCCGCAAATGGACTTCATCTTCACGGTCTGTGATGATGCAGCGGGCGAAGTCTGCCCGATTTGGCCTGGCCATCCGGCAAAGGCGCATTGGGGCGTAGCAGACCCGTCGAAGACCGAAGGTTCGGACGACGACAAGCGCAAGGCATTCTTGCAGGCCTTCGTGCAGATGAAGAAGCGCATAGAGCTTTTCACGAACCTTCCCCTCGAAAAACTAGACCGGTTGGCCATCCAGCAAAAAATGCAGAGCATCGGTACGTCGCTGCGCGAGAAGGGAGAGTAATGATGGCAGGTAGTCAAACCACTGCGAAAGTCACTCGCCGGGCGCCCAGCGGTATCGGATTCTTCGAACGCTATCTGTCCGTTTGGGTGGCGCTGTGCATCGTGGCCGGCATCGTTCTCGGCAAGTTGCTGCCCGGTGCTGTGCATACCGTATCCACGCTCGAACTTGCCCACGTCAACATTCCGGTCGGGATTCTGATTTGGGTAATGATTATTCCGATGCTACTTCGCATCGACTTCGCTTCGCTGGGAAAAGTCCGCAGTCAGTTGAAGGGCATAGGCGTGACGCTCGTCATCAACTGGGCGGTCAAACCATTCACAATGGCCTTTCTGGCGTGGGTCTTTGTGCGACACGCGTTCGCTTCGCTGTTGCCGGCTGACCAGTTGGATAGTTATGTCGCCGGTCTGATTCTTTTGGCTGCAGCACCGTGCACGGCGATGGTCTTTGTCTGGAGTCAACTCACCAAGGGTGACCCGTATTTCACGCTGTCGCAGGTTGCGCTCAACGACCTGATTATGGTCTTTGCATTTGCTCCGGTCGTGGGACTGCTTCTCGGCATTTCCAACATCACAGTGCCGTGGGATACGCTCCTCACGTCGGTGGTGCTCTACATCGTCATCCCGGTCATCATCGCCCAGATACTCCGCAAGTTTCTGCTTCGAAAGGGCGACCAGCATTTCCAGAGCGCGTTGGCGAAAATCGGACCATTCTCCATCTCCGCACTGCTGTTGACGCTGGTGCTGTTGTTTGCATTGCAGGGCGAGCAAATCATCGCGCAACCGCTGGTCATTCTGCTTCTGGCGGTGCCCATCCTGATTCAGGTGGTCGTCAATTCGTCACTCGCCTATCTGGCCAACCGGAAGCTCGGTGTGTCTCATGATGTTGCGGCGCCGTCATGCCTGATTGGCGCATCCAACTTCTTTGAGCTGGCGGTCGCGACGGCGATTAGCCTCTTCGGTCTCAAATCCGGAGCAGCACTGGCGACTGTGGTTGGTGTTCTTATCGAAGTGCCGGTCATGCTGGCTGTTGTAAAAGTGGTCAACGCGTCGCGACGTTGGTACGAACGGGGAGCGTGACAACCCAGTAGCCTTCATGCCGGGACTCCGCCAGTCGAAATCTATACGCCATATGTTGAACGGCCTCGTGCTCGTCTGAGCACGGGCCGGTACACGGTCCGGCGACTGCCGGCGCATGCTGTCCGCTACGACCGCTTTGTGGTCAATGTCCGCGAGCCAGCTCTTCTAGCCCGTGTAGACCCACGGGCGGAGTCGCCTGCCACGGCAACAGCACAGCCCTCTTTGTATCCTGCGTCACCACACGCTCTATGAACGGCACCTCGTAGCGCCCTCGTTCGGCGAGTGCCGGGTCGTGGGTGCCGCTTGCGAGCAGACTTTGGTCAATGACCCAGGCATACGGTTCAATCTGGGCTCGCCGGAGGTCAGCTTGCAGTCGCTCCGCCTCATGAACAGGCGTCGCCTCGGCGAGCGTCACAATAAGAACGCGCGTGAAATCGGGGTCGCGCAGACGTGGCAGAAGCTGGCGCACCGCTTCTGGCATATCACCCTCGGTGCGCATGACTTCGCGATGATAGGCCTCCGCTGAATCCATCAGCAGGATGGTATGTCCAGTCGGGGCCGTGTCGAGTATCACGAAAGCGCCCCGGGCCTCATCCACCGTTCGCGCGAATGCGCGAAAAACTGCTATCTCCTCGGTGCACGGCGACCGCAGGTCTTCCTCGAGCATCGCTTTTCCTTGGGCATCGAGATGAGCACCGGCCTTGGCAAGAACCTCATCGCGATAACGATTGACCTCCAGCTCCGGGTCGATGCGACTCACGGCTAAACTCGGCACCGACTCCTGGAGAGTCCACGCCACGTGCGCGGCCGGGTCGGTGGTGGAAAGCAGGACTGCATGGCCACGCTGCGCCAGTTCAAGCGCTATCGCCGCAGCCACGGTCGTCTTGCCGACGCCGCCCTTGCCCATCGTCATGACAAGACCATGGCCCGCCTTCTCAAGGTCGTCAATGAGCGGCAAAAGGCCGCCAGGCAACTTCATGCTCAACGAGCTATCTGTCCTGGGCGCAGCAATCTGCTCCGGGTGCAAATACGCATGTAACGCGGTCAGCCCAACCAATCCCCTGGGGATGAAGCCCGTTTCGCTTCGCGCAAGTGCTGCGAGCCCCGGCGGCATTGCCTTTATCGCTGCAGCCTGCTGTTCTTCCATCGCGCAGGCAATGTCATCGTCAGAGGAAACGGCCTTGAAAACACCATTGACTGCGAGCACCAGGTTTCGAACCCCGAGGTCGGCCAGTTCGATACGGGTTCGCTCCGCCTCACGGAATGCCGATGCCTCCGGCCGGGTCACCAGGACCACAGTAGTGCGGTCGCGGTTGGTCAGTTCGGCAACGGCCGCTGCGTACAGTTGCCTGTTTTGCTCGAGGCCTGCCAGAGGCCCCAGACACGAATTGCCGGTTGTGTTTGTCGACAGAAAGTTGCTCCAGGCAGACGGCAGTGTCAGCAAACGCAGCGTGTGCCCCGTGGGCGCGGTGTCGAAAACGATGTAGTCGTACGCATTCGCGGTCGCACTCCCGCCCAACAGGTCGGCAAAGGCGTCGAACGCCGCTATCTCGACGGTGCAGCCACCGGAAAACTGCTCCTCCATGCTGCGAATTGCCGCATCGGGCAACACTCCTCGATAAGGGCTAACCATACGCTCGCGGTAGGCCGCCGCGGCGAGTTCCGGGTCGATGTTCAGCGCGTGGAGGTTTGGAACCTTGGCAATTGGTGTCGGCCGCCCGGAAAGTTGAGTCTCAAGCACCTCATCGAGATTGGACGCCGGGTCGGTGCTGACAAGCAGCACGGTCTTACCCTTTTCAGCCAGTTGCAGCGCTGTTGCGCAGGCGAGCGACGTCTTGCCGACGCCGCCCTTGCCGGTGAAAAAGAGATGGCGAGTTGTAACGGCAGGAAGTGTCATATCGGTGCGCCGGTTAACATTCGCCGGGCTTGCAACTGCAGGCCCCGGCCTTGATGTGCGGCTTTTCGGCGGCGGGAATCTTGAGCCCAAGTTTCTGAATCAGTTGAGCTCGTGACGGATACACCCCGACGGAGATAATCCGGCCATCCACCGTTGCGATGGGCAGGCGGTCCATACCCGCATGCAGCTCCCGGACCACTTCCGGATTGGCCGCAAAGGATGCCGCGTCGTGCCCGAGGCCGTGCCGAACGACTTCGACACCATGTTCAGCCAGCCACTGAAGGTCGGCGCTGAACTGAACCAGCGCCGGGTCTACGTCCACGCCGCAGATGCCGGTCGCGCAGCACATAGCCGGTTCGAACACATCAAGTTTGCTCATCATTGCTCCCACGAATTCTGCCTGTCCGGCCGGACCGCAGGTGTGTCCACTCCGTCATGCTCGTCCCTTTGAGGGACGCGTCATTGACCTCAGTCAAGTCACAGACGATGGAACGGCATTTCCCCGCATGGAGAATCGACCCGCTTGCAAGTCGCCTCCGTCTGCTTCGTTGACAAGCGTCAAAGGAAGGTCGGTGCTGACATGTAGCCTTGTGTGCACGATGACTGCATACGCTCTGTCGTCGAGTCGCGCGTTCACAGGGAGGAGATATGAAAAAGCTTCTAGTTGCGATGGCTGTCGGTATTGCCTTGACATCCCCCGTGCTGCAAGCTGCTTCCAAAGACACAGCTGCGCCGCAAAGCAGTTCAAAAACGCCACCTGCCGGCGCTGCTGAGTTCGACAGGAATCTGGCGCAGCTCCAGGAGCAAATGAAGACAATGCAGGCGCAGATGGACCAGATTCGCAAAACTCAGGACCCTCAGGAACGCCAGAAGCTACTCGAGCAGCACTGGGCCACAATGCAAAGTGCGATGACAATCATGCACGGAATGTGGGGCCCGGGGATGATGGGTCATGGAATGGGCCCGGGAATGATGGGAGGCGCTGGGCCCGGAATGATGGGGGGCTGGGGGCATATGGGCGGCTACTACTCGCGCCTGACACCCGAGCAACTGCGGCAGCGTCAATACATGACTGACCAATACCTGCAGATGCAGCAGGAGATGATGAACAACATGATGTGGCAGCAGCAATACCGGGACGGGCCACCGCCTGCCAGTACAAAGTAGGCATGCTGAAAAATCGGTTACTGACGACCTCCCAGCCTGAAAAGCTCGCCAACTACAGGAGCGGACATGAGCAGTATTTCCAGCTACAAAGACCTGACAGGCGAGGTATCGGTTCAGATGCGAGCGATGCGCGCGTCACAGCCTGACTTGATGACCGCGTTCGGCCAACTCGCTGCGGCCGGGACAAAAGACGGGGCACTGAACCGAAAGACGCGGGAGCTGGTCGCGTTAGGGATTGCGATTGCCTGTCGTTGTGACGACTGCATCGGCTTTCACGTCCAGACGCTGGTGAAGCTGGGCACGACAAGGGCCGAGCTGGAAGACGTGCTCGGCACTGCGGTCTATATGGGAGGCGGTCCATCAATGATGTATGCCACCCATGCGTTGAGAGCCTTTGAGGAATTCTCGCTCTGACTATCAACGTGCCCGGATTTCTATCAGTGTCTGCGATGCAAGGCAGCCCCCGAAGAGGACCACGGTATGGGACTCATGGCTGCGTCATCCCTTGGTGATGATGCATATGCCCATCCATCGCATCAGCACCGTGGTCCGAAAGTTGTGCGTCGAACCATGTGTGAAGTGACGACACCAATTTCGGGTCGTCGCTGCGATAGGTAAGTTCGCCTCCACCTTTAATGTCCTTGTACGTAATCGATATCTGGCCGGGCTTTGCCGCCCTGAGCTGCGCCAATCCGGGCATGTCAGCGCCGTGAGTCCGGGCAGGCCCCGAAAAGTCACCACGTTGAAACTGGGTCTGGATTTCACGCAGATGCTCACGAATCAGCTGGGTCTGGTGGCTGTCAGAGGGGCTTTTCGCAACTACCCGCTGGCTCCCCCCATCGTCCGATTTGGTGAAGATGTGAGTTGTGGCCTTGAGGCTGAACGGCATGACCTCCGCACCTCGCTGCGCGACCTCGGCCTGACGCTCAGCGTCCGCCGCGAACGATTCAGCCGCCGCGCCCAGGCCTGCCATCACGATAAGCGTAGTAAATAATGTGCCCGGTTTCATTGGATGAGACTCCTGCGTGGTCGACAGTGATAGATGATTACACCCGATGCCCTTGCGCCGGTTGCGTTGATGGCCTTTGATTGCGCGTCACGCTAGCGAATCAGGGAGCCGGGTTAAAACGTGTATGGGTTTCTTCTCCCCACTGGTAGAGGACGAGACCGGACAAGCCCATCGCAATAGCGACAAACCAGAAGGCGTACTCCACACTGCCGCCCAGAGCGGCAGCAGCGCCAAGACCGAGCGCACCGACGCCAGAACCGGTATATACCGATGGCTGAAGCCCGCCAGGCTGGCTGTGCCAGGTCGGCAACGGCGGCGCTCAGGTTGGGGTATAGCATCGCCATTCCAATACCCGCTACCGCCGCCGCGAAACTCCACCATGCCGAACCTCTGCCAAGGGGCAACAGCAGCACACCGACGCCGCAAACCCACATACCCAGCACGTTGAGGTGTTGGCGCCCCACCCGGTCGGACAGCCTGCCCGTGAAAAGCTGCGCGCCACCCCATGTGAAGCCGTAGACACCCACTATCCAGCCTATGCCGGGCAGGCTCACCCCCCGTTGATGAAGGTAAACCGGCCAGAACACCCATACCAAGGCGTCGACAAACTTCTCGACCAATCCGGCCTGGCAGAGAGCTGCCATACGACGGTCGCGCCAGCTCATCAGGGCAAACACTTCACCGCCCGTCGGTTGTTCGCCTGCAGCAAATCGACGGGGCTGGGGGTGCCCTTTTTCCGGCGCAATCGCTTCCCGACTGCTCTGGAAGCGGGCCCAGGGCAGCGTCTCGGCCACTGCCAGCCAGGCGAGCAGAGTCGCAAGGAGAACTACCGCCGTGCCGAACCAGAGCAATCCTGCGCGGGGGCCGAGGACGGATGCTGCGTATCCCGTGACCACACCCGCCACTGCCACCCCGACGTAACCGGAGAATTCATTCAACCCGATAACGAGGCCGCGCTGGTCAGGACGCGTGATATCAAGCTTTGCCGTCTGGGTCATCGACCACGTCAAACCCTGATTTACGCCAAGCAGCATGGTGGCAACCACGACCCAACTCCAGGATTGGGCGAAGTAGATAAGCGGCGCAATCGGGAATGCAACCAGCCAGCCGGCGAGCAAGACTTTCTTGCGGCCGATTCGCTCAGCGAGCCGCCCGGCCACGAAATTCATCGCGCCCTTGACGACGCCAAAGGCAACCACAAACGCCACCAGCAGCATGAACGACCCGCGTGGTACGCCGAACTCGGTCTCGGCCAGTGCGGGCACCACGTTGCGCGTCATCCCAACGGTCATCCCTACGAGCAGCACCTGCAAAAGCTGCAGCACGACCTGCCAGTAATTGACGCGGATGCCGAATGCGACAGGACGATTGCGTTCAGACTTGCGGAACCGCCTGAGCCCTGCGATGCAGGCTGGTCGGGACACAGCATGCTACGCCCTCACGATTCGGGGTGTTGCCGGAATTCACGCCGACCTCCTTCATTGATGATGCAGTGACCTCTTGCAAAAAGAGCCCGACGAGCCGTTCTGCTACCGACCGTTGCGACAGGCATCGTGGTGTGGCGACCCCTGGCCGTTGGCGCCAAAGGTCAACCGGGACCTACGCCGCAAGCACGACTTTCGCAACCATGCCCACCGCGATGACTCCCGCGAACACGGCGAAGCCTTGCTGCAACCGGGGTCCGCTCAGATGCCGGGCGATGAGTCGACCACCAAGCATGCCAAATAGCGCCCCCGCCGCGAACGGGACACCGACCCGCCAGTTCATTCGCCCCTCAAGCGCAGTCGACACGACGCCTGATAGCGATATGAGCGTAATGATGGTCAGCGAAGTCGCCACGATGGCATGCATCGGAGCATTCGTCGCGCGCCTTAGCGCAGGCACAATGACAAAGCCCCCACCCACGCCCAGCAGACCCGAGAGAAATCCTGCTCCGATGCCGGACAGTGCCAGCGCCCGGGCGCACGGGCCGGTCCAGAGGAATCGGCCGGAGTCGACGTCGAGCTGGCATGGGGGCACGTGCTGGGAGCCAGCTGAGGCTTTTGCATCTGACCCGCGTGCCTGCATGAACATGCGAATCGCCACAAAGGCGAGCACACCCGCAAACAGAAGAGCCAGGGGGCCGTTCGGCAACCGGTGTGCGAGCCACAGTCCGACCGGCGAACTAAGGATGCCGGTTAAGGCAATAAAACCCGCAGCCCGATAACGGACGATACCTGCACGCAACCCGATTATTGCCCCCATTCCCGCCGACAGGCCGACCGCAAGTAAGGCTAGCGGCGCAGCCTCGGCCACATCCAGGTGAAGTACGAAGAGCAGCAAGGGTACTGCCACGATGGCGCCGCCAGCCCCCGTCAGCGCCAGAATCAGGCCGACAACACCTCCCAGGAACATACTGACTGCAGTCATGCTGTCCATTCCTCTGCCCTATAAGAACCGCGGGATTTGCGCGGACGGCTCACCAATCAATGCTCAACTGGTCAGGCCTGCTGCCGGCTCAATTTGGCGTGTTCGAGGAACTCGAACACGGCCATCCCGCCAAGCATCGCGGCCACAAAACCCCATGCCTTCGGAAAACCAGCGCCCATCGCGACCAGCGCGGGTCCCGGGCAAAATCCCGCAAGACCCCAGCCGACGCCGAACACCGCGCTTCCCAGTACAAGTCTCATCGTCACGTTGGTGCTTGCCGGAATCTGCATGGGCAGGCCCAGCAGGGATTTTTTGCGGCGTTTTGCGAACAGGAACGCGATTGAGCCAACGGCTATCGCCCCGACCATGACAAATGCCAGTGACGGGTCCCATCGTCCCGCCAGGTCGAGAAATCCCAGCACCTTTGCTGGGTTGGCCATGCCGGAGACCATCAGGCCGACGCCAAACAGAAGCCCGGAAATTAAAGCAGCGAGCAAACCCATTTCAACCTCCCAGCAGATGTCTGGATACGAACACGGTCAGAAAGCCGCTTGCCATAAACGTTGCCGTTGCGACAAGTGACCGGATGGACCCACGCGAGATGCCGCAGACACCATGACCGCTCGTGCAACCGCTTGCGTAACGCGTGCCAATGCCAACCAGAAAGCCCGCAACAAGTATTTCGCCCCACCCCGCCTGGATATCAGGCGCTACCGGATTCCCGAGCAGGCTTGCCAACACAGGCGCCCCAATCAACCCTACGAGAAAAGCGACACGCCACCCCACATCTTTCTGAGGCGTGCCCAGCAGGCCACCGAGGATGCCGCTGATGCCAGCGATACGTCCGTTGAATAAAACAAGCACAGCAGCTGCGGTGCCAATCACCAGGCCGCCAGTCAATGACAGGCCGGGTGTGAAACTCGCGATATCAATCAACATGACCTCTCCTCACCTTCATTGAGCGCAAAACTGGTCGTACAGCACGTTCATGACGGCAATCGCTTCCTTGCTCGCGATGGAATAAAAGATGCTCTTTCCCTCGCGCCGTGTCGCAACGAGTTCGTTATCGCGAAGCACGCCGAGCTGTTGGGAAAGCGTCGGCTGACGTATGCCCAACTGTTCCTCGAGGTCGCTCACACATAACTCGCCCTGCGACAACTGGCACATCAGAAGCAACCTGTCGGGATTGGCCAGCACCTTCAGTAGCGCACAGGCTTTCTCTGCCGATGCCTGCATCACCGACAGGTCGATTGGGACGGACATCTTCCTCATCTCACCACCCTTTAATTTACACACAAACATTATATTGCATTGTAGATTATTTGTGAATAGAATGAGTGACATCTGAGGAGGTCAGGATGCAGCCCATCGTTCAGCCGTTCTTCGACCCGGTCACCGGCACGGTGACTTACGTGGTGTCTCAGTCCGGGCATCAGGAATGTGCAGTCATTGACCCGGTCCTTGACTACGACCCCAAGGCAGGACGCACGTCAACGGCGAATGCCGACAAGGTCATCGAGTTCATTCGCCAGCGCGGCCTGCGGGTGCAGTGGATTCTGGAAACGCACGCGCATGCGGACCACCTGTCAGCAGCGCATTATTTGCGCGGCGAGCTTGGCGGCAGGATTGCGATTGGAGAGCACATTCGCACCGTTCAGGGCGTCTTCAAGAAGCTGTTCAATCTGGAGCCTGAATTCCGCCTTGACGGCTCCCAGTTCGACCACCTGTTTGGCGAAGACGAGACGTTCTCGATTGGGAGCCTGACGGCGAGAGCGTTGTATGTTCCCGGCCATACACCTGCCGACACGGCCTACCAGATTGGCGATGCGGTCTTCGTTGGCGACACGCTTTTCATGCCGGATGTCGGCACCGCGCGCTGCGACTTCCCCGGCGGCAATGCCCGCACACTATATGGGTCGATTCGAAAGCTGCTGGACCTGCCGTGCGACACCCGGCTTTTCATGTGCCACGACTATCCACCCGAGGGCCGGCAACCCGAATGGGAAACCACGGTGCTCGCTCAGCGTACGCATAACATCCACGTGCACGACGGCGTAACGGAAGAGCAGTTCGTCAGTATGCGCGAAGCTCGCGACGCAACACTTGCGATGCCCGTTCTTATTCTTCCGTCTGTACAGGTGAACATACGGGCCGGAGAATTTCCACCCGCCGAGGAAAACGGCCTCAGCTATCTGAAGATTCCGTTGAATGCGTTGTAGTGTAGCTTGCTACGAACGCTTGATACGGAGTACGCGGTTTGGCGTCGGCATGAGCGCATTACGTTCCTGCAGCAAAACGCCATTGAAGTTGAGAAACTCCGGCGGACACGCCATTCAGGCGTATCCGATTCGCGGGCATAACGGCACTCTTGGCCGCGCAACCTTCATCAGTCCGGCTCCCCTTATGTCTCACAACACCGCTGGCTTATTCGGCAATTCACTGTGCGTATCCCGTTGAGCCGGAAAGTGCCTCCTCAGCAACTCTGTTACCTGTTCCACACCGCGCAGCACGCCTGTCTCATACCTCCCGCTCCGAAACTCTGCCTCCATGCTCTGACAGATGGCTTCCCACTCTGCAGCGTGCACCTTGCTGTGCACACCACGGTCCGCGACTATCTCCACATCGCGGTCCGCGAGCAGCAGGTAGATGAGTACGCCGTTATTGTGCTCAGTGTCCCAGACCCGAAGCTTCGAGAAGACATCAATCGCGCGCTCTCTTGCCGACATCCCCTTCAGCAGCACACCGATGTGAAGCGCACCCTCGACCGCAAATCGGACCTGGCCTATATGTGCTCTGTGGCTTTCCCGAACCGCTTTTTCGATTGCGCGCAGAGTCTTGGGAGGAAAGGCAAGGTTGACGTGCCAGCGGCTCATGAACAGGTGTCTCACGACGCGCTTGATGTCCATGGCTACCATCTTCCCGAAGCGCCGCCACCACCAAACCCGCCGCCACCGCCCCGGAAGGTGGTCCGGCCCGACCCGCCCCCGAGTCCGCCGATAGCACGCCCTCCGACATAGGCACCGAGCCCGCTACCGAATAAGGTAAACGCGAGTGCAATCGCGCCGGCGACTACAGCGACAAAGAGCGTTCCAGACAACAGCCATGCGATGCCCGCGACGGCGCCGCCGGTCACGACTGAGCCAGGCAGGCGTCCCAGCAGAGAGCGAAGTACACCACCAACTACCATGGTAAGCACGAAGAGGATAGGCAAGTAACCTCCGAATTTCCCAGCAGTACCGCTCGCATTTTTATCTGGCGACGGCAAAGGCTCGCCGTTGATGACATTCATGATGCTGTCAACACCCGCCGCAATGCCGCCGTAAAAATCGCCCTCCCTGAATCTTGGGACAATCACTTCGTTGATGATGCGATTGCTGGTGGCGTCGGTGAGCACGCCCTCGAGGCCATAGCCCACTTCGATACGCAGCGTCCGGTCGTTCTTTGCGACGATAAGCAGCACGCCGTCGTCGATACGCTTGCGCCCAAGCTTCCATTGTTCAACAACGCGTATCGAATATTGCTCGATGGTTTCCGGCTGAGTGGTGGGGACGATGAGCACCGAGATTTGGCTCCCCTTTTTGTTCTCGAACGCCTGCAAGGTTTGCTCCAGCCCGGACCGTTGCTCGCTGGTGAGCGTGCCCGTCTCGTCGGTGACGCGCGCGGTCAGCGCCGGAATCGCGACGTCCGCGCTGGCGACAGACGAGCAGAATGGGATGAGCGCGAGCAGCAGAACCCTCGCTGCTTTCAGGATGTTCAATTGGTCACTCCACTCGCCGGCTTCGGCGCTGTATCGAAATTGACCTGTGGAGGCCGGGCAATCTCTGCTTCATTTGACACTGAGAAGTTGGGCTTCTCCTTATAGCCGAAGACACTCGCCGTCAGGTTGGACGGAAACGACCGCACCGTAGTGTTGTAGTCCTGAACAGCCTTGATGTACCGGTTTCTGGCAACTGTAATGCGATTCTCGGTACCTTCGAGTTGCGCCTGCAGGTCGCGGAAATTTGCGTCGGATTTTAATTGCGGATAATTCTCGGACACGACCAGCAGCCTTGATAGCGAACTCGTCAACTGAGCTTGCACCGCTTCAAATTTCGCAAATGCTTGCGGGTCGTTGATAAGCTCTGGGCTTGCCTGCACCGAACCCACTCTCGCGCGGGCTTCCGTCACACGCATAAGCACTTCTTTTTCCTGGCTCGCATAGCCTTTGACTGTATTCACGAGGTTGGGGATGAGGTCGGCGCGGCGCTGATACTGGTTCAATACCTCAGACCAGCTCGCCTTCACCTGTTCGTCCTGAGTCTGGATAGCGTTGTAGCCGCAGCCGGAGAGTCCCAGCACGACTACCGTCATCAACCACGTCAACATTGCGCGCATTGGAGTGTTCCCGTCGTCAGTCTGCATTCTCTTTAATTCTTCTAGCCGCCCGTCCCCACACACGTGCGACCTCCAACCTGTCAGCGACGGCACTTTCAGCCTACGCCCGACCAATCGACCGCGATTGACGCAGGTCAAGTTCGTTCCGGAATCACACTCCCCCCGGTTACCAGAATCTGCGTTGCCGAGGTGATGGGCCGGGCCAGGACGAAAGCCGCATGCATTCTGACCTCCGCAGAGAGGCCAAGCACCGTCGCGCGGTGCAACGACCCTGTATCAACCTTCAGACAAACAGGCCTCCCAGCCGCGACGTATGTTCCTTGAGCTAGGTCAATCGGGTCTGCATGCGCGTCGATAGAGTAAATGGTACGCAACCAATAGTTCGGGGAAAAATCATGAACAGCCAACAAAAGACATCGACTCTCGCATCGATTGCTGGGGCAGTCATTGCCCTGTTACTCGCATTCGGCTCGCCTCTCTCACAAGGCGCATCACCGGATGTTGACGCTCACGGCCACGGCGCGGGCGCTTCACAAGGCGCAAAGGCATCGAAGGCGCAGCCAAAATCGCTTAGCGACGCCGACACCCAAATGAAGAAGATGCAGGAGATACACGAGCGAATGATGGCGGCAAAGACCCCTGAAGAAAGGGCAAAGCTGATGGATGAACAAATGCAGGCCATGCAGCAGGGCATGGCCATGATGAACGGCATGAAGAATCCTCACGGCAGCATGGGCCCGAACGGCATGCGTCACGACATGATGGAGAAGCGCATGGACATGATGCAGATGATGATGACCATGATGATGGACAGGCAGTCCATCGAAAACGCGCCAGCCGCCAAATGACGGTGCAGGTGCCGAGGAATTCAGTATGAAAATGTCTGTTCAGGAAACACCGCCGTTCTGGAAGTCGCGTGGCGCCATCGCATTGATGGGATTTGCGGCGGTGGCGACCTTCTTCATGTTCTCCGAACATCGCGCGCATTTCCTTGGCGCGTTGCCATATCTCATCTTCCTCGCGTGCCCACTGATGCACCTCTTTATGCATCACGGACATCACCATGGAACACATGTCGAGGCGCAACACTCAGACAAGCAGGGAGGTCATGATGAACGACCCAGCTAGTGGATATGGATTGTGGGGGCTGGTTGCCATCAACTCCCTCATCTTCATAATTTTCGCGTTCAGCTTCTTCAAGCCCAGCACCGCGCGCGACTGGCGAACGTTTGGCGGATTCTCGGCTTTCGTGGTTGCGCTGTTCGCAGAAATGTACGGCTTTCCGCTCACCATTTATCTTCTATCCGGGTGGTTGCAGACCCGCTTTCCGAAAGTGAACCTGTTGAACCACGACTCTGGACATCTCTGGTGGACGATGACCGGTCAACATGGCAACCCACACCTTGCATTTCCGCATCTCGCCAGTTTCGCTCTCATCTTAGGCGGCTTCTACCTGCTCTCAACGTCCTGGCACGTTCTCTACGAAGCGCAACGCAAAGGCCAGTTGGCGACAACGGGTCCGTACGCCAAGGTTCGACACCCTCAGTATGTCGCCTTCGTCATCATCATGACCGGATTCCTGCTGCAGTGGCCGACACTCGTGACGCTTGTCATGTTCCCGATTCTGGTTGCGATGTACATGCACCTTGCGCGGCAAGAAGAGCGTGATTCGGAGTTACGTTTCGGTGAGGCATGGCGGGATTACGCAGCACATACACCTCGGTACGTCCCAAAGCTATCCAGCAGCGATACTGCGCACGCCCAATAGCGCGTCGCGGAGGCCTTTTAATGTCTGAATCGCACGCCCACGCCGCCAGCCCTGTCCCCATCGGCGCCAATCAAGCGTCTGAAGTCCAACGCAAAGGCGAGACAGGCGTCGTCTACACGTGCCCGATGCACCCTCAGATACGAGCGTCGGCACCGGGCAATTGCCCGATTTGCGGTATGACACTCGAGCCTGTGACTCCGCTCGCGGTAGAGGAGCGGAACGTCGAACTCGAATCGATGACGCACCGCTTCTGGGTCGCGCTTGCGCTGTCAGTACCGCTTCTGGTAATGACCATGGGTCCGATGGTTTCGTCTTACGACCTTGGCGCACTCGTGAACCATATCGGAGAGAGCCTGGCTCTGCCACACTGGATGCCCGCATCTTGGGCACAGTGCGTCCAGGCGGTACTCGCCACGCCGGTCGTCCTGTGGGCCGGGTGGCCTTTCCTCGAGCGCGGCTGGAATTCATTCAGGACGTGGCAGCTGAATATGTTCAGCCTGATTGGACTCGGCGTGGCCACCGCGTACGGCTTCAGCCTGTTCGCGCTGTTTTTTCCCGACACGCTGCCGCATGCATTCCGGCGCGGCCATGAGTTGCCGCTGTATTTCGAAGCCGCCTCCGTTATCGTCACGCTCATTCTTCTCGGGCAAGTGCTAGAGCTCCGCGCGCGGTCACGCACCTCGAGTGCCATCAAGGATTTGCTTAACCTCGCGCCACATACCGCGATTCGGGTGAGGCCTGACGGAACCGAAGAAGCCGTCCCTCTCGAGGCGGTCGCTGTCGGCGACATACTCCGCGTAAAACCTGGCTCGAAGGTACCGGTAGATGGCGTCGTCACAACCGGCGGTTCCAGCGTCGACGAATCCATGATTACCGGGGAGTCCATCCCATCAGAGAAGGCGGCTGGAAGCACGGTGACCGGCGCGACGGTCAATCAGACCGGAACTTTTCTGATGCGAGCAGAAAAAGTCGGTTCGGATACGTTGCTCGCGAGAATCGTGCAGATGGTCGCCGACGCTGGCCGCTCCCGTGCTCCCATCCAGAAACTGGCCGACCAGGTGTCAGGATGGTTCGTGCTAGGCGTTATGGCTTGCGCGGCGGTCTCGTTCGTCGTCTGGGCTGTCATAGGGCCAGCGCCGGCGCTCGCGAATGCGTTGGTCGTCGCTATCAGCGTTCTAATCATCGCGTGCCCGTGTGCACTCGGCCTGGCAACGCCTGTCTCCATCATCGTAGGGGTTGGGCGCGGTGCTAAAGAGGGCGTTCTCATCAAGGACGCAGAGGCCCTCGAATTGATGGAGAAAGTGGATACGTTGGTGGTCGACAAGACCGGTACCCTCACTGAAGGAAAGCCGCGCGTGCAAACCGTTGTGGCGCTGGCGGACCAGTCAGAGTTGTCCGTACTGAGTTATGCGGCCAGTCTTGAAGGGCCGAGTGAACATCCATTGGCACAGGCTATTGTCACGCAGGCGCAGGAGAACAAGGCGCCGACAAAGCCCGTTGATGCATTCGAAGCAGTCGTGGGCAAAGGCGTGAGCGGCCGGATTGACGGCCGCGTCGCATTGTTGGGCAATACAGTGCTCATGGACGATGCGCAAGTCGATTGCACTGCGGTAGGAGCAGACGTGGACCGGCTGCGTCAAGCCGGTCAGACAATCATGTATCTCGCCATCGACGGAAGGCTCGCGGGTTATATCGGCGTGGCTGACCCGGTCAAGGCCACAACACAGGAGGCAGTTCAGTTGCTGCGGGCGTCCGGCATCAAAATCATCATGCTGACCGGCGATAATCCCATCACAGCCAACGCGGTGGCAAAATCCCTGGCGCTCGACGGCGTCAAAGCCGGCGTACTGCCTCAGGACAAATACAAGCATGTCCAGGAGTTGCAGCAGCAAGGTCATGTTGTCGCCATGGCGGGCGACGGTGTCAACGATGCGCCCGCTCTCGCGCAGGCTAATGTCGGAATTGCAATGGGCACTGGTACCGATGTGGCAATGAACAGCGCACGCGTGGTACTCGTCAAGGGCGACCTGCGGGGCATCGCGCGGGCCAGGACCTTGAGCATCGCCACCATGAAGAATATCCGGCAGAACCTCTTCTTTGCGTTCGCGTATAACGTGATTGGAATTCCCGTCGCAGCGGGTGTCCTGTATCCGTGGCTGGGCATCCTCCTAAGCCCCATTATCGCGAGCGCGGCGATGGCATTGAGCTCGGTATCCGTGATTGGAAATGCGCTCCGTTTGCGGGGCGCCCGGACGTAGCATAGGCATGCAGCCGCGAAGCGTAGGTACGGGGCTCTCGTCTGAACAGCTTCGTTCGACCAAGCGCCGCATGCGCTGCGCAAGAGTTATCGGGCGAGGAACGGATAGCGTGAGAACATAAAATAAAAAGAAGACCCGGACGTGTTGCCGGGTCCCGTAAAAGATGGCCGTTAGCCGAAGTCAATCGGGGCGTTATGCAGCCTTTTTTGAGCTAAGGCGATGGCCATCTGCGTGGACGCAGGGAACAGTGCACTGCCACGAGCTACGTCGTACCCGGCAGTGGGCTGGAAACAAGAACCGCAGCAGTGACGAGTGCCCCCGTCAGTACTACCGATTCAATGTGCAAGACGACGGCAAACCGTTTGAGAGGTCCTACCGCTGACGCTGGCGAAGCGCTCCGCAGCGATTCAAGCAGTCTGGGCATCTCGAAAAAGCGGTTATGCCCACCGAGCGCTGCAGCGACGAACACCAGAGCGAGTTTCATCAACAGCACCTGGCCATAGACCGATTGCAGCAGGTCTCCAGGCGACCTGACTCCACGCCAGCCGTTGTAGGCGCCCGTAACGAAGAGAATAACGAGCGCCAGCGTCGCCGCGTCCGACAATGACTGGATATATGCTGCGCTGTTTACACGCTCGGTACTCAATGCATTGAAAACGCGCGGCGTAACAACGTAAGTGCTTACCAGCACGAGCCCTACCCAGACACTGATTGCGAGCAAATGCAGCCAGTCCACCCACACCGGCAGGCTGAACAGGCCAGCATCGACTGGGTGTCCTCCATTGCTGCGCGCCAGCGCGACGCCGGCCAGGGCCAACCAGATGACCGGAGACAACCGGATTGATTTCCCTGTCTCGATAAATGAAAGAATAACCACGCACAGCATCAGTCCAGCGCCGACCAGCCATGCGTGACCGAACCCGGTCTCAACTAGCATCGAGCGGACAGCGGGTCCCGCCTCAGGAAGTGCAGACTCGCTCATCAACGCACAATGAATCCAGAACGCGAGCGTGCTAGACAGCAGCGCGCCGACAGATGCGACACGCAGGACGCTGACAAGCCGCGGTCTAACGCTCACCTGCCACGAGGATGTCTGGCGCGCGAGCCATCGGTCGCTAATCAACACGCCGACGACAATTGCAAAGCCGAGGTTTTGCAGGGCGACGAAGGCAAGCCGCGAGACGCCAAGGAGACCGTCGTTCATTACTTTACCTGAAAGGCGTACGTACCCTTGGTCTTGTGGGCGTCATGCGTCATCACGGCCCACTGGACTGAGTAGGCCCCGGACGCTAGCTTCGGAAGAGCAATGGTCAGCACGCGAGGGTTGGCGGCGTCGACCTTTGCCTTTTCCTTTGTTACGGCCTGGCCGGTTGAGTCGGACACTTTAACCATGCTAAAGGTCGACTCAAGGTCTTCGTTAAAGGTCAATCGTAGCGAGTCCGGCGTGGTTTCGAGTGTGCTGCCGGCGGCCGGGACGGCAGCCTCGAGCCTCCCGTGTGCGAACGCTGCAGCCGGTGCTAAGGCGATGGCGGTAGCCGTAGCAAGTCCTGAGAGTTGCTTGCGAGTAAAAGTTTTCATGTGCTTGCGCATCCTCGATGGTCCAGGCGGGTGTTGCCGGTATTTAATGGCAACACCCCGCGATTCGTTACTGCTTCTGCAGCTTCGTTACCGTCAGTGCTCCGTCCACTTCCTCGGCCACAAAATCAATCTTGTCGCCGACCTTGACCTGCGAAATCATGGCGGGGTCTTTGACCTTGAACACCATCGTCATTGCGTCCATGCCCAGATTTTCCAGCGGGCCGTGCTTGATAGTCAGCTTTCCGGCTGCGGCGTCGACTTTCTTGATTTCCCCATGGGACATGCCAGCCTTTGCTTCGCCAGCCTGCTTTGCTCCGCTACTGCCCATGTCCATGTTGCCCATTTCGCCAGCCGCATAGGCCGAGCCCGAAATTGCCAAGGCGCAGCTAACTGCAATCGATGCAAATACGTTCTTCATGACTCTTCTCCTGCGTTGAAATAAAAAGTTGAGCTGGACCGCAAAGTCCGGCGAGACAGAAAATCAGCTATCCGGCAACTCGCCGGTGTATTCGTAGGCAACCGTCCCCTTGGGATGCTTGAACCAGCCCGGGTCGCGATAGTCTTTGCGTCCCAATCCGTCACGTACCTTCACGACGGTGAACATTCCGCCCATTTCGAGCGGGCCGAACGGGCCAGTACCGGTCATCATCGGCAGTGTGTTGTCGGGCAGTGGCATCTCCATCTCGCCCATGGCACCGCCTGTGCTGCCCATCGCCATGTAGTCCGGCACGAGCTTGTTGATGCGCTTCGCGAGGTCTTTCTGCGGCACGCCAATCAGGTTCGGTACGGAGTGGCCCATCGCGTTCATCGTGTGGTGAGACTTGTGGCAGTGAAACGCCCAGTCTCCGGGCCGGTTCGCCGTGAATTCGATGGCACGCATCTGGCCGACCGCGACATCGGCGGTCACCTCAGGCCAGCGTGCGGCCGGCGGAATCCATCCGCCATCCGTGCCCGCAACCTCGAAGTGATAGCCATGCAGGTGGATGGGGTGGTTGGTCATCGTCAGATTGCCGAACCGGATACGCACTCGGTCGCCGGCGCGCACCGGCAATGGGTCAATACCGGGAAAGACCCGCGAATTCCACGTCCACATGTTGAAGTTCGTCATTTCGTTCACACGTGGCGTGAAGCTGCCCGGGTCGATGTCGTACGCGGACATAATGAACACGAAGTCGCGGTCGACCTCCATGACGCCGGGGTCCTTCGGATGAACGATGAAGGTCCCCATCATGCCCATCGCCATTTGCACCATTTCGTCGGCGTGCGGGTGATACATGAAGGTTCCGTGCTTCTCGAGCTGGAATTCGTAGACGAACGTCTTGCCCGGGGGGATATGCGGCTGCGTGAGGCCGCCCACGCCGTCCATGCCGGACGGCAGTAGCATGCCGTGCCAGTGGACGGTGGTGTGCTCCGGTAGCTTGTTGGTCACGAAGATACGGACCTTGTCGCCCTCTACTGCTTCCATGGTTGGGCCGGGGGACTGCCCGTTATAACCCCAAAGATTCGCGTTCATGCCCGGTGCCATCTCGCGCACAACCGGCTCGGCCGTCAGGTGAAATTCCTTCCAGCCGTTTTTCATGCGCCACGGCAACGACCAGCCGTTCAGCGTGGCAACAGGCGTGTACGGACGGCCATTGGGAGGCATAAGCGGCGGTTGCATGGTGGCCTTGGCCATCGTGGGTGCCTCAGGCAGCGACGCAGCACCTGCCTTGCTCACCAATGCTGCTCCAAGCAGCGCGGCCCCCGAGCTGCCGAGAAATTTTCGACGTGACACCATGTCATTTACCTTCTGAATCTATAGAGGATGCCGATGGCATCGCGGAGGCCGCCATCGCGAGCGGTGGGAGACGACCACCGACAGCCTGCTGCAGGTCGGTCTCCGCGAGCCAGTAGTCCTTCAGCGCGTCGATATAGCTGTTCACCGCGCCGACCTGGTCACGCGAATCGGACAGGAGTTCGAATACGCTCGCGAGCATGCCGTTGTAGCGGAGCAGCAGTTCGTCCGAGATGGTCTTCCGGATTGGCACGACTTCATCCCGATAGTGCTTCGCGACGTCGTAGTCGGTCAGATAGGCCGAATACGACTCCCGTACTTCAGACCGCGCGTTAATCGCGGTCTCGGCGACGCGGTTGGCCGATTGGATGTAAATCGCTTCGGCGCGCGCAACCTTCGAGCCTCCCCAATTGAAAATTGGAATCTCCACGCTAATTTCGTAGCCCTGTTCGTGGCCATCGGCGGTGGTGAAATTATTCTGGTAGCCGACGTCGAGCGCGTTGATAAACCGTGTTGCTTTGCTCAGGCCTAGGGACGAAGCGACGCTTTGCGTCTGCATCTTCGCCGCCTGGATATCCAGCCGGTTCTCCATCGCGAAGCTTTCGAGGTCATTCAGCTTGGGACGGTTCGTGGGCAGCTCTGGCAGACGTTCGGGAAGCGTGTACTGCGTTTGTGCGCCCCACAGGCCCATGATGCGGGTGAGTTTTTCCCGCGCGGCCACTGACTGCTGCCGCGTTCTTGCCAATTGCGCAACGGCATCCGCATAGAAAGCCTGCTCACGCGCGTAGTCGAGCTTGCTGAAATTGCCCGCCTGCTGCATCCGCAACGCGAGTTCGGCGCCAGCTTCGGCAGAATCCTTTACCTGACCGGCATACGCGGCAGACTGTTGCATTGCGACCGCGTTGATATAGGCTCTTCGGGTATCGGCAGCCACCTTGAGCATCGCGTCTGCCGCCAGAAGTCTGGTTTGCTCGAAGCGGCGACTCTCGATGCGCGTGGCCAGTGGCAGCGTCAGAACACTTAGCAGCCCGAGCGTGAACGTGCGATTGATGCTGAGGTCGTTTCCTCCATGCGTGCGGCTGAAACTGAAGCCGGGATTAGGCAGCCGTCCCGCCTGAACGAGGTCCGCCTCGGAAATGCCAAGCTCGCCGTACGAGGCCTGCAGGCTCCGGTTATTCAGCAGCGCAATCTGGACTGCGTCATCCATGCTCAATGGCCTGGAAAGCAGTTCCTGCGTTCGCTTTGCGACAGCTTCCCGGTCTTCGTCGGTCTTCACCAGTACGGCGTCTTTCCCCAGACGCTCGGAAGCGGTCGTCGAAACGGTATTGAAGCCGCCATCCTTCGAAAATGTCGTACATCCGGCCAGGAACGCAACCGCGGTCCCGAAAACAATGACACGGCGACCCAAAAAGATGTGCGTCATCATTTCGTCGGCTCCTCGTGATGGGAGCTGTTCTCGTTATTCGTGGCACCGCTGCCGCCTGACGGCATTTGACTTTGGCTCATCCCCGGCTTTCCGGGCGCAGTTGTCACTGCCCGATTGAACTCCTGCCACGTGGGCGCTTTCTGGTCGCGATACGGCTGAAAGTCCGCAAACACCGACGGCACGCTGATGGCCGGAACCGGTGCTGCCGCATCTGTCGGGTCAGGAAGTGTTGTAGTGGCGAGCACGAGCGTCGGCAACAGTGCCGCCGCGCCGGGCAGCGCCGCAATAAACATTCGCATGGATTTTTTCTCGTCGTAGGTCACCTGGTGGCCGAGGAGCGGCCATCAGGTCGAAATTCCGCATCGCGGCTTCTCGGCCGCGACAGAAAGACTAGACGAGGGAGATTCGGGGAGGTCGTTCGATGCCGTCGGTCAGAAACGGCACGAAGCGGTCAGAGCGGGAAAACGGAACAACAAGATGAAAAACGTCGGCTGACGCTACGACGGTAGGGACAGCCGGCAAGGCTCCGCCGAAACAGCAGGACGCGCATGTCGAGCATGAATGAGCATGGTGCGAATCGCCGCCATGGGAATGGCTGTCACGGTCGCTGTCGGTCATCGCCAGGTCATGCACGTGACGGTGAGGCACAGATTCATCCGTGTCTTCATCCTGGGCATACGCGACATCGCTCCCGAAATGCGATGAACCGCACTTCATGGAGATGGCCGCGAACGACTGAACCGGAAGGCTCAGTGCCAGCAGCAGGACGAGGAAGAGTTTGCGCCAGTAAGACATGGTGCGAAAGTTTAGCATGCTTCGACAAGAAGACTGTAAGGAAGACCGTGTCAGGTTGTAGTCGAGTACCGTTTGCCAACAACAGCCTCGCGAAAATCCTGATTTGTGGCAACAGTCGACTTCCCACCCCTGAAATTTCCGCGTCTGGCCACTATCCAGCAGGCCCGACAGACTTCAGGGCAAACGAGGCTCGCTGCCTCTTGACATTTCCATCATGGGAAGGTCCATGCTTGGGCTTCTGATTTGCTACTGGAGTTAAAAATGGAATTCGAAATCAAGGATATGTCATGCGGTGGGTGCGCCAATTTGATTACCAGGGCGGTTACCAGTGTCGACCCAGCGGCAAAGCTCGACATCGACGTCACCACCAAGGTTGTAAAAATCGACTCAGCTTTGGCGGTTGAGCGTCTGGTTGCCGTTATCGAGGCAGCCGGGTTTCATCCAACGGTCCGCGCGTAATCACAGCGCCCCACGGAGTCGCTGACAAGCGAGTCATTCTCCAGGCCCGATGACATGGGGCTGACGCCCGACAAGCGGTTCCTCTGGGTGACATTCCGGGTCACCCGTTGCGTCGGCGTAATCGATATGGAAGTGCTGAAGCTATCCTTGTCAGGTTCTCAGATGGTAGCGAACGCGTTCATGAACGCTATCTCATTACGGTAGATGCGCGAGCGGCCCGATTATCTAGCTACGATGGCGACATCGGAGAGCTTGCAGTCCATGGCATTGTCTGCCGGCGCCGACGAACCTGGCGATTCACGCTGCTGCTTTCCGTTCCGACCTGACCGCCTTAGCGGTCCGCGCGAGCTTTGGTGGGCAAGCGCGCTCAAGGCGCGAACTACGAGGTTTGAATCCACGACCGAAGGCAAATTTTGTTGGCAGGATGAACGTCGTCGACGCTCGTAGACACACCTCGAAGGGACGGGCCTTTGGTCGACGACCTAGACCTGATTACTGCTTTTCCAGCTTCACGATGGTCATTTCACCGTCCACGCTTTCCACGCGGACCTTGACCTTGTCGCCTTCATGAATCCGCTTGACCATGGCTGCATCCTTAGCCTTGAGCGCCATCGTCATCGCCGGCATGCCGACGTTCGTGAGCGCACCGTGTTTCAGCGTAACCATGCCGGTAGCCGGGTCGACTTTCTTTACTTCCGCATCGGTAAGAGCGGCGGTCGATGATGTCTTTGAAGCCGTCGGCTTCATAGACATGTTCATGCCAGCCATGTCATCACCGGCGAATACTGGTGCAGCAACAATGGCACCAAGAACAACAGACGCAACAATCAACTTCTTCATTGGGTTTCTCCAGTTTGAGTAGCTGGCACTGTCGTGCCGGAGGGGACTGCATGGGGCGAATGTGTCTTGCTTGCGTTCCGTGCGCGACGACGTTGCAAAAGGAACCAGGCTGCGGGAATAACGAACATCGACAGAAGCGGCGCGGTGACCATGCCGCCGACCATCGGTGCGGCAATGCGCTGCATGACCTCCGACCCGGCGCCGTGTCCAATCATGATGGGAATGAGACCGGCGAGCACTACAGCGACTGTCATCGCCTTGGGCCGGACACGAAGCACTGCGCCTTCTCGAATTGCGTCAAGCAGCAAGGCTTCAGTTAGCGGTTCGCCATCTGCCAGCCGGCGGTCAAGCGCGCTCTTCAGGTACAGCAGCATCACGACGCCGAATTCGGCCGCGACACCCGCGAGCGCGATGAAGCCGACCGATGTCGCAACCGACACCGCGTGCCCCAGCATCCAGATAAGCCAGAAGCCGCCAACCAGCGCGAACGGCACGGTCGACATCAGCAGAAGCGCGTCGGCCGCCGAGTTGAATGTCAGGAACAGCAGCACGAAGATGACGACGAGCGTCACCGGGATGACGGTGCGCAACTTTGCCGCCGCACGCTCCAGGTATTCGAATTGACCTGACCACGCAATCGAGTACCCAGGCGGCAACACCACCTTCTCTGCAACGGCGCGTTGCATTGCCTTCACTGCCGACTGCAAGTCCGTATTGCGAATGTCGACGTAAACGAAACCTGAAAGGCGCGCGTTCTCGCTGCGAATCGACGGCGGACCGTCGGCAATGGCGATATGCGCGACATCGCCGAGCTGGATTTGCGCGCCCCGTTCCGTGACGATTGGAAGTTGCCGCAACTTCTCAAGCGAGTCTCTAGCCTCACGTGGATAGCGGATGTTGATTGGGTAGCGCTCGCGGCCGGCAATGACCTCGCCAACGTTTTCACCACCCACCGCCGACGATACGACCGACTGGATGTCTGCTACCGACAGGCCATAGCGTGCGGCCGAAAGCCGGTCAATATCGACGTCGATGTATCGCCCGCCGTCAAGGCGCTCGGCGAGCGCGGAGGTTACACCTGGCACGTCCTTCACCGCAGCTTCGACCTGCGTCGCGACCCGGTCGATTTGCGTCAGGTCGGGGCCCGAAATCTTGACTCCAACCGGAGTCTTGATGCCCGTCGACAGCATGTCGATGCGGTTACGGATGGGGGGAACCCATACATTCGAAAGACCCGGCACTTTCACCGTCCGGTCCAGTTCATCGACCAGCTTTTCCGGTGTCATGCCGGGTCGCCACTGGCTGCGCGGCTTGAACTGAATCGTCGTCTCGAACATCTCGAGCCCCGGCGCAGGGTCCGTGGCAGTGTCGGCGCGTCCCGATTTGCCGAACACGGTCGCCACCTCCGGCACGGTCTTGATGAGCCGGTCGGTCTGCTGCAGCAGCTCGCTCGCTTTCTCGGTCGAAATGCTCGGCAGCGCGGTCGGCATGTACAGCAGGTCGCCCTCATCGAGTGGCGGCAGGAACTCGCCCCCGAGACGCGATACCGGGACCACGGTCGCAGCCAGTGCGACCACGGCAACCCCAATCGCAAGCCACGGGTGTCGAAGCGTTACCTCAAGCAGCGGCCTGTAGAGTCGAATCAGCACGCGGTTAATGGGGTTGGCATTTTCATGCGGAATGCGGCCCCGAATGAGATAGCCCATCAGGACGGGCACGAGCGTCACGGAAAACCCGGCTGCGGCCGCAATCGTGTACGTCTTCGTGTACGCCAGTGGCGAGACGAGCTTGCCTTCCTGTCCTTCGAGCGAAAACACCGGGATAAAGGACATCGTGATGATGAGCAGTGAGAAGAACAGTGCGGGCCCCACCTCGGCGGCGGATGTCGCAATCAGTTCCCAGCGCTGCGCGGCCGTCAGTTGTGTTCCGGGAAACTCGTGTTCGAAGGCCTCCATTTGCTTGTGCGCGTTCTCTATCATCACGATGGCTGCGTCTATCATCGCGCCGATGGCAATCGCGATGCCGCCGAGCGACATCAGGTTCGCATTGATGCCCTGGTAGCGCATCACGATGAAAGCGGCCAGTACGCCGAGCGGCAGTGACAGGATGGCAACGAACGCACTGCGCAGGTGAAACAGGAAGACCGCGCAGACCAGCGCGACGACAATGAACTCCTCGATGAGCTTGTCCTTGAGGTTGTCCACCGCGCGGTCGATGAGCTGCGAGCGGTCGTAGGTCGTGACAACCTCGACGCCAGGTGGCAGCGACCTCTTGAGGTCAGCGAGTTTTGCTTTCACCGCCTCGATGGTCGTCAGGGCGTTCTTGCCCGAACGCATGACGATGACGCCGCCCGCGACCTCCCCCTGACCATTCAGTTCAGCGATACCACGGCGCGTCTCGGGTCCAATCTGGATGCGCGCCACGTCGCCGAGCAACACGGGTGTCCCCGCATCGTTCGTGCGCAGCACGACACGGCGGAAGTCATCCAGCGAATGAAGGTAGCCGGAGGACCGAACCACATATTCGGACTCGGCGAGTTCGACGACTGAGCCGCCTGATTCCTGGTTGGCCTTGCCCAGTGCGTCGGCCACCATCGTCTGCGTGATGCCGTACGCACGCAGCTTGTCCGGGTCGAGCACGACCTGGTACTGGCGAACCATCCCGCCGATGCTGGCCACCTCCGACACGTCCGGCACCGACTTCAGCTCGAACTTCAGGAACCAGTCGTTCAACGCGCGCAGTTGCCCGAGGTCGTGGCGCGCCGTCCGGTCAACGAGTGCGTACTCGTACACCCAACCCACGCCAGTTGCATCCGGTCCGAGCGATACGGTCGCCCCCGGCGGCAGGCGGCTTTGTACCTGATTCAGGTATTCAAGCACGCGCGAACGTGCCCAGTACTGGTCCGTCTTGTCGTCAAACAGCACGTAGACGAACGCATCGCCGAACGCCGAATAGGCGCGGATGGCTTTCGCACCCGGCACGCCGAGCAACGTCGTGGTGAGCGGATAGGTCACCTGGTCCTCGATGACCTGCGGCGCCTTGCCCGGGTACGAAGCCTTGATGATGACCTGCGTATCGGACAGGTCGGGCAGCGCATCGAGCGGTGTCTGGGTGACCGAATACACACCCCACGCCGTAACGAGGACCGTCGCAAGCAGGACCAGGAACCGGTTGTGAATGGACCAGCGGATGAGGCGCGCAATCATTGAGCACCTCCGGCGGGTTCGACCTTCTGCAACTGGTAATTATCACCGGACTGCGTGAAAACGAAGTGCACCGTCTGGCCGGCCTTCACATCCGGAAATGCGTTGGGCTCTGGCTTGCTGAAAGACATCGTCATTGCGGGCCAATTCAGTGCTGGAACCGGCTGATGCGAGAACGTGATTTCCTGCGGTGTGACCTTTTCGACCGTTCCTGTAGTCTCGTACGATTGCGCTGCCGCCGAAGCGGATGTCGGCGCCGAAGCGCCCGGACTCGAGCCTGCGCTACCTTCCAGTCGTGGCAGGACTGATTTCAGGCTTGCTTCCGAATCAATCAGGAACTGGCCCGACGCGACGACCTGCTCGCCGTCATTCAAACCGCTCAACACCTCGGTTTCATTGCCGACATCATTGCCCACCGTGACCGTAACGGGCTGCAAGCGGCCATCACTGCTTCTCGCGATGACGACAGAGCGCTTCCCCGTCGTGATGACTGCCTCGGACGGGACGAGCAGGCGCGAACCCGCCTTTTGCCCACCGACATGCACACGCATCAGCATGCCGGGCGTGAGTTTCAGCGCGGCGTTGTCGATTTCGAGGCGTGCCTGCAGGGTGCGGCTACTTGTGCTGATGCCGGGCAGGATTTCGCGAATCTGTCCGTTGAAATGCCGTGTGGGGTCGCCCGAGAACGTCGCGTCCACCGTCATGCCCGGCTGCACACTCAGTGCAAGCGCCTCGGGGATTTCGACGATGAGCCACAGCTTCGAGAGCCCAGCGACCTTCGCGAGCGTCTGCCCTGGGGTGACCATCGCACCATCCCTGACGTTCAGTTCGCTCACGACGCCGGTTTCTGGCGACGACAGCACGACATGTGTCTGCGCTTTGCCGGTCCGGTCCAGGGCCGCGACGACGCCGGCCGGAATCGACAGCGCACGCATACGCGCGCGGGAGGCTTCCAGCATGCTGCTGTCCATCCCACTATGCCTGAGCGCGAGGTACTCTTCCTGCGGTGCCAGCCAGTCGGGGACGAACAGCGACGCAACCGGTGCGCCCTTCGCAATCCGCTGCATTGGCGCGCTGGCGTAGAGGTGGTCGATGTAGCCCGTCACGCGTGTTTGCACGACGTCTGAGTGCGATTCATCGAACTGGGTGGTGCCGATGGCGTCGAACCCGTCCGACGTCTCCTGGCGGCGAACGGTCGCGTAGCGGATGCCGAGATTCTGCTGGAGGCCCGGGTCAATCTTGATGCCGGTAGCGCCACCGCCTTCGTCGGCGTAGACCGGCTCTAGCTGCATCTCCATGAAAGGCGACTTGCCCGGCTTGTCGAAGTGCTTGGCCGGGACCATCGGGTCGTGCCAGTACAGCACCTTGCGCCCCGTCTTCGGGGCCACCTTGTCGCTGGACGCAGCGGTGGCTACAGCGCCTGCTTCATCTGACGCCGGGCGATGCGTGCCGGCGACATAGCCGATACCGAGTAGCGCCGCCGAGGCAATCGCCATCAAGGCCACGCGTGCCAGTTGTTTTGTTTGCATGTTGTTCTCCTTCACTGACCCACGGACATCGACGCCGGCACGACCTGGTATTCGAGCTGGGCCCAGGTTTGCGAGACATCGCGTTGCAGGTCCAGCACCTGAAGTTCCGCCTCGATTTGCGCACGCCGGGCAGCAAAGGTATCGGCAAGCGAGCCGGTGCCTGCCCTGTATGCGGCCGCCGCAAGTTGCACGCGCTGGTCCGCAGCCGGGAGCAGGGAATGGGTGAGATTCGCGATGCGTTCGCGAACGCTCGCGAGCGTGGCAGACTGTGCGCGGATGTCCGCTTCCACTTGACGCTGAGCGTCCTCGTACATCAAGCGCGCCCTGGTGCCCAGTTCCGCCTTCTCGGCGGCGTCCCGGTTTTGGAGGTTCTTGCGATTGATGGGAAGCGGGATGCTGACGCCAACCGACACCATGTTCGAGTACGCTCCGCCGCGCTGCTGGTAGGCGACTTCCCAAGTCCAGTTGGGGCTGCGGTTGCTGTTCGCTACGGCCGTATCGGCATCGGCGACGGTAATGTTCCGTGATGCTGCGATGAGCACCGGTTGCACCTGACTCAGCTCCTCCGGCGGCAGCGATGACACATATGACTGTGGCGCCGGCGGCTCGCCGGTCACGTCCGAAACGGGCATTGCCGTCCAGCGGGACAGGCCGATGAGCGCGGTCTGGAACGTCTGCCGGGCCTTGAGTAACTGGTCTTGGGTCTGCGCGAGCATCGCCTGAGCCTGGGTCACGTCGGCGGCCGTCGCTTTTGCTCCACGATAAGACGCTTTCGTCGCGTCGAGCTCGTGGGTCATGTGGTCAACGAGTTCCTGCTGCAGCGAAACGGTCTTCTTTGCATACATCGCGCTCAGCCAGGCCGTGGCCGTTTGCTGGCGAGTGTTCACGAGCTGGCCAAGGTAGCCCGCGCGCTCGCGGTCCACTACGTCATTCGCCAGCTCGGACCGGAGTCGGCGCTTGTCGCCCGACACCCATTCCTGCTCGATGCCAATACGGCGCATCGTCATGAAATCCTGGCCGATTGTGTATTTCTGCTGCCCGGTCACCGGCAGGTTGTCGACACCGGCCTTGAGCGTCGGGTCGGGCAACTGGCCGGCCCGGACGGCCGCTTCCGAACTGGCCCGCACCGATGCCTGTGCAGCCCCCATGGCGGCAGAGTGGTCCGTGGCAGCTTGAAGTGCAGCATCAAGCGTGACGGGTACTTCCTGAGCGTGCGCGGCGACGCTCGTGAGAATCAGTGCGGCAAAAAGCGAATGCGCGCGCAGTGGTGCACGCCGGCATGACGGCGTGCCAATGGTCGAAGGCATGGTCTAACCCCAACGGCGGACTCCCATAGGGAATCCACGTCCCGGACGCAGGACGACATCGCCGCAAATGCGGCGAACCTGTCAGCAAGGGATTAGATGGCGCGAGGAGGTCGCCAGAGACCGGCCGGTTCACGGACGGTAAGCGACTGTGCGTAGTGGAATGCGACGGGGCTGGATAGCCCGGCGGGACGGGTTACCTCGATGCGCGACACCGGGTGATACAGGCTGCCCAGTTGACATTGCGCCGTTGCCTTGCAGAAGAAGCCTTTGGCTTTTCCTGGTTGAGACGATTTCATCATCTCGCAGCCGGGCATCTCCGACGACATCGCGCTGCCTCCGTCGGAACCCATGCTCATCTGCATCGGACATTCTCCAGTCAAGCCGCTGGCTGCCAGCCCACTGATGGGCAGCGCAGCGCAAAGCAGCAGCAGGAGCAATGTTCGGAGAAATTTCATGGCTGGGATTATAGCGAAGCTATTTTATTCATGCTCCAAGGAGGTTGCCGTGCCCGCGTCACACGCAGCCGCTCGACAAAGCCACGTACGGCCCCTTGACCTTCCCTCCGTGGGAAGGTTCATGATGGGATGTCTGGTTTCTTCTGCGGAGGTAGCGATGGAGTTTGAAGTGAAGGATATGTCTTGCGGTGGATGTGCCAATTCGATTACGCACGCGGTCACCACCGTCAACCCCGACGCGAAACTGAACATCGACGTCGCGGCAAGAATCGTGAAAATTGAGTCGAATTTGTCATCGGAACGCCTTGCCGCTGTGATTGAAGCGGCGGGATTTCATCCTGCGGTCAGCGCATAAACAGGTCGTCCGAGCGGGCGCCGGACCTGTCGCCCTCGTCAGGTGTGCTGCGGCGGCCTGTTCTGTTAGTGCAGTTGTCACCTACCCCAGGATGGAACCTGGCGCCGTGTGACTGGAGGGCGGTCTATGTCTTGTGATTGCGGGCGCGCGTCGGCAACACCGAAAACGAACGGAAGACGCTTCGTATCGCGCGGGTCCTGAACGCCGCCATGTTTGTCGTCGGTATGGTGGCCGGCCTTTGGGCTCAGTCAAGCGGCTTGATGGCGGACGCATTGGACATGCTCACCGACGCGACTGCGTACGGACTCGGGCTCATGGCCGTGACACGGGGTATCCGATTCAAGCGGTACTCAGCCCGGTGGACGGGAGCGACTCTGATGCTCCTGAGCGCCGGCATTGTCGCCGACGCGCCGCCTTTTGTTCGGAAGCGAGCCGCTTGGCGCCGCGATGGTCGGGTTTTCAATTGTGTCGCTCTGCGTCAACGTCAGTGTCCTGCGGATGCTCGCACGGTACCGGGAGGGCGAAATTCATATGCAAGCAAGCTGGATTTGCACGCGCGCTGACCATGTGGCAAATTTCGGCGTTCTTGCATCCGGCCTGGTGGTCGTGGCGACCGGATGCCGCTACGCGGACCTGGTCGTCGGTCTTGCCATCGCCATATACGTGGCGAAGGAGGCCATCGAAGTTTGGCAACAGTCGCGCAATTCCGACGAGAACCACACGGCGCTTTCCTAGCGATGAAGGTTTGGGTCGATATTCTGCTCATTCGACCCGGCTCAGAGAAGTAGATACCTTGGGGGTTACGTAAGCACGCGTTTCCCCAGATATCCCCCGTCATCATAGACATCGATTCGGGCAACCGTCCGCAAGGCGTTAGCCGCCACAGCATAAGCCACATTGTTGCACCGGCGGACATTTGCAGGTGCCGTATGAGCAGTACACGCAGCAATCCCCTGGTTTTGGCTTGAGCACGGTCTTGCAATGTGCGCATTCGTAAAACCAGACGCAGGCGTTGGTGGGCATCGTCTCGTCTTTTCTATGTCCGCATGCCGGACACGTGATAGTGGTATTCAACGAGACTGCACTCATCACCGCTCCTGCATGACGTGAGACGAATAGCCAGCGTCGGATGTAGCCTTCGTTAGCGTATCGACTGAAACCTCTAACGGGTCAATAATCATCGCGGCGCGCTTGGTACGCAAAATCCACATTATCCGATGTGACGCTTGGTATTTTCGCAAGCGCCATGCGAAGCGCAGTCAGACACCCGACGCGGTCCCTGGTTTGTCGCCACAGAAGCGGACCAAAAGGCGAGTGAGTTCGGGCAGTTAGAAAGTGGGCAAGCGCTCGAAGTTGTCAAAGCGGGCAAACGGTGGCGGCACCTCGGTTACCTCAAGCGCGTCGCCAAGCGCTGCGGACATGCCCTCGCTGAGCCAGGCGCACATTTCTGTCAGTTGCTCCGGCGAGCCCCGCAGCATCGCTTCTACCGAACCATCCATACGGTTGCGAACCCAACCGGTGATGCCTGGTGCTGTCGCCCGGCGTACACAGGCCTCTCTGTAGCCGATGCCCTGTACCTGACCACGCACCTGGACAAGTCGGGTCTCAAGCGGCTCGTCCTTTTCGTGAGATTCCATGGGCGTACTCCGGTTGCAGGTTCAGGCACTGACGAGCGAGGTTCAATGAAGCGGTTCAGCCGCAATCGCATGCTTGCGCATTTTCTCCCACAGGCTCTTCCTTGAAATGCCAAGGGCGTGTGCGGTCTCGGAGATGTGGCCTTGGTGCTGCAGCAGCGCGGCTCGGATGAACGCGCTTTCGCATGCAGCCATGTAGCCGTCGAGCGGAGCGTCCATGTCCAGCGCTACTGCAGCCTGAGACCCGTCTTCCTCGAAAATATCGGAGGAGAAAAGCATATTGCGTGAGCACACGATGCATGCTCGTTCGAGGCGATTCTGCAACTCTCGCACGTTCCCGGGCCATCCATATGTCGCCAATCGCGCTTCGGCCGACGGATGAAACAGTTTCGTTGGTTCACCAAGCCGGCCCGCAATGTCGCGTACGAAACGATGGGCAAGCCAAAGGACATCGTCGGGCCTGTCGCGAAGTGCCGGGACGCGCAGCTGCAGGATGTTGATGCGATAAAACAGGTCCTCCCGAAACTTCCCGACCCGGACCAGTTCCGCGAGGTCCCGATTCGTTGCGCAGACCAGCCAAAAGGTGGTTTCGAACCCTCTCTCACCGCCGACTCTCGTGACGCGTCGCTCCTGAAGCGCTCGGAGCAACTTCACTTGCATCGACAGCGGCAAGTCGCCTATCTCATCGAGGAAGAGCGTGCCACCCTCGGCCTGCTCGAAGTAGCCTTTCTTTTGCCGTTCCGCACCCGTGAAGGCTCCTCGCTCGTGGCCGAAAAATTCAGACTCGAGAAGCGTCTCCGGGACGGCACCACAGTTGACTGCGATGAACGGCGACGCGTCGCCGGGCGCATGTCGATGAATGAACCGTGCGAGCACTTCCTTGCCAACGCCCGACTCGCCCGTAATCAGAATCGATTTAGCGCGGCCCGCGACTCGTGGCACCAGTTCCGCAAGGCGCCGCATCGCTTCGGACACACCCAGTTCGCTCTGCGCCGGCATGGCCTGGTCAGGTATGCCCGTTCCTGTGAGAAGCCTGACCTTGTCGACCAGTGCGCCGATGTCGAATGGCTTCGTGATGTAGTCGGCAGCGCCGCTCTTCAGAAGAGACACCGCCGTGTCGACCGAAGCGTACGCGGTGATGAACAAGAATGGCGGCACTGACGTATGCGCGGCGACCGACCGTGAGAACAGTTCTTCACCCGATATGTCGGGTAGCCGGATGTCGCTGATGACGGCCTGATACGGTCGGTTCTGCAAGGCATCCAGGGCGGATTCGCCGTCGGTATGCCAGTCCACGTCAAAACCTTCCAGCCGGAAGCGGTCGGCCAACGACTCCCCCATGATGGGGTCGTCCTCGACGACACAGATAAGCGTGGTCGACATCATGCTCTCCTGATTCATGGAGAAGTAACCGGCAATAGCACGGCAAAGTACGTCCGTCCCGGTGTGCTATCCACTGAAATTGTGCCACCGAGCTGCGTAACGATTTGATAACTCACCCACAATCCGAGGCTGTGCGACCGCCGACCCTCGGCCATGGCAACCGACCCGAACGGCTCGAATAGGTGCTCCATGGCCACGCCCGAAATGTGCTGACCGGTGTTCGATACCGTTATCTGCAGCCCAACCCCATTGGCCGCAACCAGGCAGTCAACACGCCCGCCAACCTCCACGGCCTTCACCGCGTTTAACAGCAAATTGAGCACAAGCTGGCGCACCAGGTGTGCGGGTAATGCTATCGCCTCGTCCAACTGAATGTTCCAATGAAACGCTGCCTGCTTAGCCTGTATCTGCGGTGCTATCAACAGCTTCAAGTCCTGCCAGTCCGACAGACTCATTGCCGGGGAGTCCAGCCGCGCCTCAAACAGCAATGCGCCAACAGTAGAACGAATTTGCGCGAGACCTCGTTCGAGCAAACCTAGGGTCTTTCGGGTTTGGGCGTCGGGTTCCCCATGCGTATTGAGTGTGTCTATAGCGTTAAGCATGCCGCCTAGGGGGTTGTTGATTTCATGCGCGATGCCAGCTGCAACTTGCCCGACGGCCGCCAGTCTTTCGGCGACGACGACTTCTCTCTCCAACTCCTGTTTCTGCGCCAGTTCGGCAAGCATGGCCCGGAACTGTTGTTCCAGCTGACCTATTTCGTCGTTCCCTTGCACTGTGATTTCCACGTCAACTTCTTCAGGGTGCTCCTTTCCAATGCGGCCCATGGCGGCCGTGAGGCGCAAGAGCGGCTTCGCCATCCGGTCGCCCCAGAGCCAGCCTAGCGGTATGAGTAGTAGCAAGGCGGGCACAGTAGCCACAGCTAGCTTGAGCAGCGTGGAGCGGACACGACCGTAAAAGGTATTGGCGTCATAGAGCAGAACCACATAGCCGAGTCGGCTTCCATCGTCCGAATTCACCGGCATGCCGGCGGTGACGTCGCGGCTCGCGAGTAATCCCGGAAAGTCCAAAAAGAACGGGTCGCCTGGACCTCGTAGATGTGAGATGACCGCACCAAACTGTGCCGGAAGCTGGGCGACCGGGCGCTGGACAGGTTCCTTGCGGGGAGACGTGGAGGCGTACACCCGAGCCTTCGAGTCGAACAGAACGATTTCCTTCAGCGGATTTGTGGGCTCCCTGACCGCCACCGGTGTCCGAATCACTTCGAAGGCACGCCACAGGTCGTCTTTGACCATCGGGTCGCGAAGCGACAGTGTGAGGACGCGGCACAGATTCTGGGCGCTACTTTCGAGGTCATTTCTGGCATCGGAAACCGCAACGCTTACGAGCGCGAAGGTCACGAGTATCTCCGTCAGCAGGATGACTGCGCTCAGCGCGAGTGGAATCTTGTAACGGTAGCTGAGATGGGACAGCATCTGCGCGGTCCTAAACTGGCCCAGAGTTCAGGATGGCAACCAGGCGGCGTATGCCATCGAACACCTTGTCGTCGTCCGGCACGAAGCCATCGAGGTTCAATCGCTGCAGCACTTCCCGGGCTGCAGGGCGGTCTTTCATACCGACCAACGCGCGCTGGATACGAAGAAACGATTCGTCGTCAAGCGAGCGGCGCGCGACAATCGGCGGGAAACCGTACTGCGGAGAGCGCCACGCCACCCGTACCTCACGGGTGCGTTCCGGGTACTGCTTCTCGATGGTGTCGTAGACATACCCATCAATCTCACCCGCATCCGCAAGTCCGGTCGTCACGGCGTCAACGACTTTTCTGTGCGCATACGTGAAGAAGGACTTCTTGAAGAAGCGGGTCGGCCGGATGCCCGCACGTATCAGCTCAGTGGTCGGGACCAAAAAGCCGGAATTCGATTGCGGGTCGCTGAATGCGAACACGCGGTTTCGAAGCTGCGAGATATGGGTGGTCTGCGTATCGCTTCTGGGGACAATCAGATATGAACGATAAAGCGGCTTACCCTGATAGTCTGGTATCGCCAACAGCCGCATCGTTTGTGAGTTGGTGACGTATGGAAACCCGCAGACCCACGCCACATCCAGCCGATTCTCGGCGAGAAGGTCATCAATCTCACGATAGCTATTGCGCTGCACAAACCTCACATCAGAGTTGCATACCTCACCAAGTTCGCGGCTCCAACGGTCGAGCAGGCTGATTTCGTTATCGAGGAACACGGCAGTCGTGCCGAACGCAACCGTCGGGCCTTCGCCGGCAGTTGCAAGCTTGAAAGACGAGAGCAGTGGAAGGCCTAGCGCGAAGCGTAGAACCTGCCGCCGCCGGATGTTACGAATTGGTGACATAACGGCTCACTCCCCATCACGAACCGTTACCGGACGGTAATGGCGTCCATCAGGCCTGCTGAATTCAAATCGTGTTGGCGCAAGCCTTCCGGCGGACGTCGGACCGCATGGCATACCTCTTGCCGTTTGCTCGATGCTAACGATTACACGAGCAAGATTCAAGCGAGGAGGAGACCATGTCCGAACTCAAAATCCGGCGTCGCACATTCCTGAAGTTGGGCGGCGGCTCAATTGCCGCAACCGCCGCTTCTGCTCTCGTACCCACCGTGGCCTCGGCCGCAAACCCCGTGGATACCAGCAAGACGAAGCTCCCTTACCCGAAAAAGGCCGTCGGACAGGTGGGACGCATGACCGTCAACGCCCCTGTTACGTTCACCTATCCGGATGCTGCATCGCCCTGCACAGCTCTCAAGCTTGGGAGCCGCGTTCCGGGTGGCGTCGGCCCCGATGGTGACATCGTCGCCTATAGCACCATGTGTACGCACATGGGCTGCCCCGTCGTCTACGAGCCGACGACGAAGGTCTTCAAGTGTCCCTGCCACTTCAGCATGTTCGACGCAGAAAAGGCCGGACAGATGATTGTCGGGCAGGCCACCGAAAATCTGCCTCGGGTGCGGCTTCAGTATGACGAGAAGACAGGCACCGTGTCAGCAGTCGGCGTGGAAGGTTTGATATACGGCCGCCAGGCCAACGTTCTCTGAGTTCGAGGAGCTGAAAATGCCTACCGATAAGGACCGCATTGCGCTACCGCCGGTCACGGCCCAGCGAACCAATATGACCTGCCATTTCTGCATCGTTGGATGCGGGTACCACGTGTACAAATGGCCGGAGGACCAGGAAGGTGGCCGCGCGCCGAACCAGAATGCGCTCGGTGTTGATTTTCGCAAACAGGTGCCGCCACTCTCGCTCATCATGACGCCTGCCATGGAAAACGTGGTCACCGACCGCGATGGCTCGCGCCACACCATCATGATTGTTCCGGACAAGACCTGCGTCGTGAACAGTGGCTTGAGTTCGACACGCGGCGGCAAGATGGCGATGTACATGTACGCGGCGGACGGAATCACTCAGGAACGGTTGAGACAACCGCGCATCTATCTAAGCGACCAGTGGGTGGATACGACCTGGGACCAGGCGATGGCGCTTTACGCCGGCCTGATGAAGAAGGTACTCGACAAGGACGGTCCAAGCGGTATCGTCTTTTCTGCCTTCGACCACGGTGGTGCAGGCGGTGGCTTCGAAAATACGTGGGGTTCCGGCAAGCTGATGTTTACGGCGCTGCAAACGCCGATGGTGCGAATCCACAACCGACCGGCGTACAACTCCGAGTGCCACGCCACCCGTGAGATGGGTATTGGCGAACTGAACAATTCGTACGAGGACGCCGAGCTGGCCGATGTCATCTGGTCCATTGGCGCAAACTCGTACGAAACACAGACGAACTACTTCCTCAACCACTGGTTGCCAAACCTGCAGGGCGGGACGCTCGACAAAAAAAAGCAACGCTTCCCAGGCGAGGCGTTCCCGAAGACAAAAGTTGTGTTCGTGGACCCGCGGCGCACGGCGACCGTCGCGGTCGCCGAGCAGGTAGCCGGAAAGGATAACGTTTTGCATCTGGACATTCAGCCGGGCACTGACATCGCATTGTTCAACGGGATTTTTAACTACATTGTCCAGCAGGGATGGATTGACAAAGATTTCATTGCCGCCCATACGAACGGCTTTGATGCGGCTGTCCAGGCCAACAAGCTGTCACTCGACGAGTGCAGCAAAATCACAGGCGTGCCGGTTCAGAAAATCAAGAACGCAGCTGAATGGTCATATAAACCGAAGGGACCGGGGCAGCTTCCGAGAACGATGCATACCTACGAAAAGGGCATCATCTGGGGCAACGACAATTATCTGATTCAGTCGTCGCTATTGGACGTCGCTATTGCCACTCACAATGTCGGACGGCGAGGTACGGGTTGCGTGCGGATGGGCGGACACCAGGAGGGATACACGAGGCCACCGTATCCCGGCAACACGAAGATATACATCGACCAGGAACTCATCCACGGAAAGGGGCGGATGATGACGTGGTGGGCGTGCAATAACTTCCAGACGAGCAACAACGCGCAGGGATTGCGCGAAGTGGTCTTGCGTCGCTCGCAGATTGTGAAAGATGCGATGCAGGGTGCCCGTGGCGCCAGCACGGAGCAACTGGTCGACGTCATCTACGACGCGACCAGCAAGGGCGGGCTGTTCGTGACGAACATCAACATCTATCCGACAAAGTTGGAGGAAGCTGCGCACCTTATGCTGCCGGCGACACACCCCGGCGAAATGAATCTGACGTCGATGAACGGTGAGCGCCGCATGCGCCTGTCCGAGCGGTTCATGGACCCGCCGGGAACCGCGATGCCTGATTGCCTTATCGCCGCGCGCGTGGCCAACACGCTGCGTGACATGTACCGCAAGGATGGCAACACGAAGATGGCCGCGCGGTTTGACGGTTTCGACTGGAACACCGAGGAAGACGCTTTCAACGATGGATTCCGTCGAGCCGGGCAACCAGGAGTGGAGAAGATAGACAGTCAGGGCGGCGACACCGGAAACCTGGTTACCTATGAACGTCTCAAGGTGATGGCTAACAACGGAGTGCAACTGCCGGCCAAGGCATGGGAAGGAGGCAAGCTGGTCGGCACCGAAATGATGTATATGGATGGAAAATTCGACACGCCAGACGGCAAGGCCCAGTTCAAGCCGTCGCCGTGGCCGGGTTTGCCGAAGACGGTCGCTGACCAGAAGTCGAAATACCGCTTCTGGATTAACAACGGCCGCACGAATGAGGTGTGGCAGACGGTGTACCACGACCAGTACAACGAATTCGTTCGCGCTCGTGACCCGATGGCGTATATCGAACTGAACCCGGACGATGCACAGGGGCTCGGAATTGGCGCGGGCGATATCGTCGAAGTATTCAACGACTTTGGGTCCACGTACGCAATGGCCTATCCGGCGGCCGAACTGAAGCATGACCAGACCTTCATGGTGTTCGGTCACATCAACGGCATCCAGGACAACGTCACGACCACATGGACGGACCGCAACATCATTCCGTACTACAAGGGCACGTGGGCGAACATCCGTCGCGTCGGGTCGATGGAGGATTACAAGCAAAAAGTCAGCTTCAAGAGTCGCCGTTATACATAGGTGACGACGGCCGGCGCATTGCCGGCTTTATTCTCTTTTTCCTGAGCCGGCGGCTATCCGCACGTGGGAGTGGAGCTGCGATGAAGGCATTTACGCTGGAGCGAGTCATTCCGCCCGTGGAAGTCAGCGCCGCTGACCCGACTGAGCGCAATTTGCTTGCGTCAGACTCCGCGGTAATTGCGTTGCCGCTTCGGGACACGCGTCTGCGGCCGTTGCGGGATTTGCGTATATCAGTCACGGACCGCTGCAATTTCCGTTGTGTCTATTGCATGCCGAAGGAGGTTTTCGGCAAGGACTACGCATTCCTGCCCCGGCGTGAGTTGCTTAGCTTCGAGGAAATTGAGCGAATTGCCCGCGTGTTTGTCGGACTCGGTGTCGAAAAGATTCGTCTCACGGGTGGAGAACCACTGCTGCGAAAAGACCTTGAATACCTTGTCGAGCGGTTGGCCACGTTACGGACGCCTCATGGCGAGGACGTCGAGTTGACGCTGACGACCAACGGTTCTCTGCTAAGTCGCAAGGCGCAGTTGCTGCGAGACGCCGGATTGAAGCGCATCACAGTCAGTCTCGACTCAATAGACGAGGCTGCGTTTCAGCGGATGAATGGCGTCGGCTTTCCTGCCGCATTTGTGCTGGAAGGAATCGACGCTGCACAACGTGTCGGCCTCGCTCCGGTCAAGGTCAACATGGTGGTGAAGCGCGGCGTGAACGACACGCAGATTCTGCCGATGGCACGCCACTTCCGGGGAACTGGCGTGGAAGTCCGCTTCATCGAGTTCATGGATGTCGGGGCGAGCAACGGCTGGAAAATGGCGTCGGTGGTGCCGTCGTCCGAGGTTGTTCGCAGGATTGACGCAGCATTCCCTCTTGTACCGGCTGGCCGTGACAAGCCCTCAGACACGTCGGCTCGATTTCGCTACGCCGATGGTCAAGGAAACATCGGCGCCATCTCGAGCGTCTCGCAGCCGTTTTGCAGCGACTGCACGCGGCTACGGTTGTCTGCGGACGGTCGGCTCTTCACCTGTCTGTTCGCCTCTCGCGGCCTGGACATACGCACGCCAATGCGAAACAGCCACACCGATGAAGGGTTGCGTCAACTGGTTGCTAACCTATGGACGCGGAGGGCCGACCGCTATTCAGAGCAACGTGGTGAAACCAGCGCCACAGACAACCGGTCCAAAGTCGAAATGTCGTTCATCGGCGGTTGATGGCAGACAGCCGCTCTGCTGCCATTCATCACAGAAGTCGAGGGGATTATTCAGTCGGTCCATCCGTTAGGCACTTCGCTGGATGGGCGAACTACTTCACACGATGTCCATGTTCGCCGACGACAACCTCACCGTCCTCTTTCACGAATGGCACCGAGCGGGCTTCGGGCAGGATGTCGAGAATAACTTCAGATGGGCGGCACAGCCGCACACCGTGGTCGGTCACGACAAGCGGTCGGTTGATGAGAATGGGGTGCTCCAGCATAGCGTCGATGAGTTGGTCGTCGCTGACCAGCGGGTCATCCAGCCCCAGGTCCGCATACGGCGTGCCCTTCTGGCGCATTACATCACGCACGCCAAGTCCCGACCGCCCGATAAGGTCTACAAGCGTTGCGCGAGATGGCGGCGTTTTCAGATACTCGACAACGGTCGGTTCGATGCCGGCGTTGCGAATCATCGCAAGGGTGTTGCGCGAGGTTCCGCAATCGGGGTTGTGGTAAATCGTGACAGTCATGCCGTTTGCTCCGCAAGGGAAGATAGATAGTCTTTAATCTGTGATGCGGTGGAGCGTGCGCTACGCATCACACCAGTGAGCGTGGCTGACGCAAATCCGCACCATTCACCATAGCCAACAAGCCACAATCTGCGCTCAACAACTGAGCGGCCGTCTACTACGTCGACCCTGCCCGTGGCATTGACCACGTTCAAGGCCCGCAAATGCTTAAGCGCCGGCCGGAACCCGGTGCACCATATAACTGCGTCGACGTGCAAGCGAGTCCCGTCCGCCCAGACGACGCCATCATTGACGAAGTGGGCGAAAGGGCGAACCGACTTCAGGACACCACGCTCTCGTGCCTCGCGAACTGGAGGCACCATGACGACATCGCCGAGCCCACCGGTAGGCGCCGGGTCCGGGCGGCCTTCCAAATGCGCCTTCCAACGTTCTGTTGCGCGCTCAAACAGCACGCGCCCGTCGACATCGTCTGGCAGAAACGTCGGCTGTTCCAACGTAACCCAGGTCACATTACAAACCTGCGACAGTTCGGCGAGTATCTGTGCGCCGGAGTTGCCACCTCCGACGACCAGCACCCGTTTGCCGCGGAACGCATCCGGGTTCTTGTAATGGGCTGAGTGCACCTGCTCACCGTCGAAGTCCTGTCGCCCCGGATAATCTGGAATATAAGGGCCGCTCCATGTGCCAGTGGCACTGACAACTGCTTTTGCAAGCCATACACCTTGGTCCGTCGATACAAGGAGCCCGTCTCTGCGATAAGACACCGCCGTTACCTGCACTGGGCGATGCACCGGAATCTCATAGCGCCTCTCATATTCAGTGAGATAGCGGATGACATGCTCACGCGACGGGTATTGCTCCGAGGTCACCGGCATCAGCCATCCCGGTAGCGAACTCCACTTCGCTGGGGAAAAAAGGTGGAGTGAATCCCATGCATGCCGCCAAGCCCCACCCGCGGCTCGCTGGTTGTCAAGTACGACATAGCCGACACCGGCGCGGCGCAGGAAATAGGCAACTGCCAAGGCGGACTGACCACCGCCAATAACGGCGACGTCAATTTGGCTGGCTGCCGAAACATTGCTGTTAGACATAGATGCTCATCCAGATGATACTTCGATAATACCGGATATGTAGTGTTCAAAACGGCTACATGGGGTGCGTAGTGATTTCTGACCTGTGAAAGATTACCAGCGGCCTCGGGCCGTCCGCCGCACGTCTGCAGCTACTCATAGACCGGGCGCTAGAACTTTATACCGGCATCGCTGGCATGCCGAGCGGCACGTGGCGATGCAGGAACTCATGGAGTTGTTGCCTCAGATAGCGCATGCCGCACGCCTAACAGCCGATGAAATTGCGGTATCTGCCGGGCCCTGCCGACGAGTTCTCCCGACAGAGTGACGACACGACGAGCCAAGTGTGCACGTGAACACCGTAAGAAAGCTGCACGGTGTCAGTCCCCTCACTCGTGGGTTATCGGAACTCTTGATGCACGATTAAAAGATACCCACTTTCGGCACGTTGATGCACTATGAGCTGTAAGCCTGATGTTGGAAATGTCGGAGCAAAGTGCACGGTTGGACATCCTTTCCGCTGTATGCGTCTGCTACGGAGAGCACTGCGCTCCCGCAGCAGCCCTCCATAAGAAAGAGCTCCATCCAATTATGGCTTTATATGTCGAAGAAACTCTCAGATTGAAGAAGAGGTTAAAGACATATCTAGCGAATGGCTTAGGCCGGTACGGCTTCTGAAATTTAGCAGTGCCCGGGCAGACAGGTAATATTGCAGATTAATGTTGATTCCGCCGATGACGCACCGTCGGAACGGGACCGCAGCGGCTTGCAGGGCGACCGCCCCATTGGGACATCTTCCCTGCAAAGTTGAAGACCAAGACACCAAGCTGTCCGGGGAATGAAAATGCTCGACCCACTCATTTCGCTCGCCTTTTCGATGCAGTCGAACAAAGGCGCCTACGCGCTTCTGCTCGGCTCAGGCGTATCGCGTTCATCGCGCATCCCCACTGGTTGGGAGATAGTTCTCGAACTGATACGTAAGTTGGCCGCGCTTTCCGAGGAACAATGTGAGCCCGACCCCGCTGCGTGGTATGCCGCGAAGTTTGGCGAGCAACCCGACTACGGCAAGTTGCTCGATATGGTTGCGACGACGCCGAGTGAGAGGCAGCAACTCCTACGGGCATATTTCGAGCCATCAGCCGACGAGCAGGGTCAAGGCGTCAAGATGCCTACAAAGGCACACCGCGCCATCGCCAAACTGGCCTTTGCCGGCTACGTGCGGGTCATTATCACGACCAACTTCGACAGGCTCATGGAGCGCGCGCTTGAAGATGAAGGAATCGCGCCGGTTGTGTTGAGCGCGCCAGACCATATTGAGGGCGCTGTGCCGCTCGCGCACATGAAATGCTGCGTCGTGAAGGTTCATGGCGACTATCTCGACACGCGTACTCGGAACACACCCACCGAACTGGCCGAGTACGACCCACGAATGAATGCATTTCTCGCCCGCGTATTTGACGAATTCGGCCTCGTCACCTGCGGCTGGTCGGCCGACTGGGATACCGCGCTGCGCGCGAACATCGAGCGAGCACCCTCACGTCGATATTCGATGTTCTGGACGTCTCGCGGAGAGCCAGGGCGCATCGCTAAAGACCTCATATCTCTGAGGGGCGGCCTGACGCTGCCGATAGACGGTGCCGACAGTTTCTTCGAGGACCTCCAGATGAAAATCGAGTCCATCGAGGAGTTCAGCAAGCCTCACCCGCTCTCCAAGGACATTGCGGTCGCTTCGGCGAAGCGCTTCCTGAGCGACCCTAGCCACCGTATTCGGTTGGCAGATTTGATTGAGAACCTTGGGCGAGAGCTGTCGACGCAATTGCGCGCGGGTCCGTTCGCTGATACTTCTTCGCAGCCGACGAAGGATTCAGTGACGCATCGGGTGAAAACCTACGATTCAATGGCCTCCACATTGATTGCGGTTGCTGCGACATGCGGAAGATGGGGAGACCAGGCGGTCGCTAAAATCCTGCGCCGTTTACTCGACCGAATCTACGCGTCCCGCCAGCAAGGTGGGCTCGTGTTGTGGCTGAACTATCAAAACTACCCAGCCACATTGGTGGCATACGCTGCCTTACTCGGTGCGTCTCTCAGCGACAACCTACTCGCGATGTCCAAGCTATTCGACGGGAAGGTCCGCATGGACAACTTGGAGGTTCCGATATCCATGGCGCTTCCCCCAACCTGTTTCCTGCAGGACTCGCAAGGCTGGGGGCGACTGCTTGAAGGGATGGACCGCCGATACGTCCCGGTTAACGACTGGATGCAGAAGACACTTTGGAACGTGCTCGGGAAGGGGTTTGTTTCAGAAGATGAGTTTGAAAAGCACTTCGACTGGGTCGAGATTATTGTCGCGCTCGCTTGTCATCAAAGCCGGCCGCCAAGTGAGTTCGGCGACTGGTATCCCCCAGGAAGTTTTGGCCATCGAGCCGCGAACAGAGAAAGCGTCGCCGCACGTATCTCGTCGTCGCTCGACGAGTTCGGCGATATGTCCGAGTATGTCTCGTCCGGGTTGTTTGGCAAGACCGCGGAGGAATGCCGAGCGGCCATAGCCGGATTCACCGCGTTTAGCCGAAAGCTGGGTTGGGGCTGGTAGTAGCGGTTATGCAGGGAGGGACCGAACAGCAGTCAAAAGACCGAAGCCACGATAGCGCAATGACTTTGTTCGCTGTTACCTGTCGTCGACGCAGTTGATAAGGCTCTGCAGGAACTCGAACCCCAACTGCCCGGCGGCGCACGCTTCGTGCGAATTTACAGCCAGGGGCACATTGTCGGCGTGGTCGCTTCGGATTTGACCAGGAATCTTGCCATTGGGGCCGTGCTCGCGGTTGGAGTCCTGTTCTGGATGCTTGGCGCGAGTCGCGGAATATGGGCGCTCGCGCTGAGCATCCTGACACTGCAGTTCGACGGCCTCCTCGTGCCCGGCCTGCTTCTGCTGCAGATGCCGTTGGCGTTCTACGGGGGAGCTATTGCCCTGGTGGTGAGTGGTATCGGTCTCAACGCCACCGGTTTGATTGCGTTTCTTACCCTGATTGGAGTGAGCCTGAACCACGGCATCGTCTTGCTGCAGTTCGTAAAGCGAAACGAAGCGCAAGGACTCCCGGTGGTCGAAGCCGTGCGCGACGCTGTTGACGTGCGCTTCCGGCCGTTTCTCCTGACTGTGCTGACAGCCTCACTGGGCCTGCTGCCGACCGCACTCGGTTTCGGTAAAGGCGCCGCCCCTGAACAGGGCCTGGCCATTGTTACGCTGGGCGGTCTGGTCTGGAGCGGTCTGCTAAGTACAAACCTGTCACCGGCGCTTTATGTGTACAGGCGTGAGAAGCAGCGTCGGAAGGTAACCTAGACCAGCTCAGGGCGGAACAACGTCCGATACCATCGGTAGCACTTCATATTGATTTAGCCCCGACGTGCGACCATACCGCCATCGAACCGGACGATTACAGAATCAGAAAGAATGCAGACTAACCTAAAGCCTCGCGCACGCACGCTCAGCCAGATTCCCCGTGGCGTCTGGATGCTCGGCTTCGTCAGCATGTTCATGGACATCTCGTCGGAGATTATCCACAGCCTCCTACCGATGTTCCTGGTGACGAGCCTGGGGGCGAGCGCCATGATGGTTGGACTCATTGAAGGTGTCGCGGAAGCGACCGCGCCCATCGTGAAAATATTTTCCGGTGCATTGAGCGACTATCTTGGCAACAGGAAATGGCTCGCTGTCATTGGCTACAGCATGGGTGCGCTCAGCAAGCCGCTTTTTGCACTTGCGCCTACGGCGGGGATTGTCCTGGCCGCGCGCGTTGTGGACCGGGTCGGGAAGGGTCTGCGGGGGGCGCCGCGCGACGCGCTAGTGGCGGATATCGCTCCGCCACATCTGCGCGGTGCCGCGTATGGCCTGCGCCAGTCGCTGGACACCGTCGGCGCCTTCATCGGTCCGTTGCTGGGCGTCGTGCTGATGTTGCTTTGGGCAAACGACTTCCGCAGGATATTCTGGGTGGCCGTGATTCCGGGCATCGCCGCCGTGACATTGCTTGTGTTCGGCGTGAGGGAGCCGGAGCGCCACTCAGGTGCGAAACGCGTCAATCCGTTGAAGCTCGAAAACCTGAAGAAGCTCAGCAAGCCGTACTGGTGGGTTGTATTTGTCGGTGCGGCGTTCACACTCGCTCGGTTCAGTGAGGCGTTTCTCGTCCTGCGCGCCATGCAGGGCGGCGTACCCGTCGCGCTGGTGCCGCTCGTCATGGTCGTGATGAACCTGGTGTATGCGGCCTCGGCTTACCCCTTTGGCAAGCTCGCTGACTCGATGAGTCACACCAGACTGCTAGCCATCGGTCTCGTCGTGCTGATTGTGTCGGATGTCGTGCTTGCGCACGGAAGTCACTGGCCAATCGTGCTGCTCGGCGTCGTTCTGTGGGGCCTGCACATGGGGCTCACACAAGGTCTGCTGGCAACCATGGTCGCGCAAGTGGCACCACCCGAACTGAAAGGGACAGCGTTTGGCTTCTTCAACCTCACGAGCGGATTGGCAATGCTTGTGGCAAGCCTCGTCGCCGGCGAGCTCTGGGACCGGTTTGGAGCAGGCACAACGTTCTATGCAGGCGCTGGATTCTGTATCGCGACGCTAATTGCGCTAGTCGCGAGGACAACGACGTCTGGCGGTGAAGCATGAACTGGCGTTTGCTCTTCAACCGCATCGGAATCCGCAACCTGCTCGTTGCTGGCGCACTAGCTGTCGGTGGTACGTGGCTTTTCCTTGGCGTGCTGGAGGATGTCGTTAGCGGGGACCCGCTTGTTACGGTCGACGTCAGGATTCACGCGGTGCTCAAATCTATCCGTTTTCCGCTACTCGACTCCATTATGGTCGCCGCCTCGGAACTGGGCGATGCTGCCGTCACCATCCCGGTGATTCTCGTCGTCCTTGCGTGGCTCGTCTGGCAAAAGCGGCTGCGGAGCGCCACTTACTGGATACTGGCGACAGTGCTTGCACAGGCCTTCGTCGTAACACTGAAGTTTGCCATGCGCCGTGCGCGACCGTCATCAATGTATGAGGGCCTGCAGGGATTTTCCTTTCCCAGTAATCATGCAACGCTGAGCGTGGTTACCTACGGTTTTCTGGCGTTTTTCGTTGCGCGCGCGTGGGGCAGCGCCGCACGGCTACGTATTGCGACTGCCACCGCGCTGTTTATTCTCCTGATTTCGTTCTCGCGCCTTTATCTCGGCGTGCACTGGTTTTCTGATGTGCTCGCTGGAATCAGCTTCGGTGTGGCGTGGATAGCAACGGCAGCCGTGCTACATCGCGTAGGGGATGAAAACGAAAGGGGCGCTACTTCCCTCGGAGTGGCGTCCTTCGTCACCTTTGTCATCAGTGCGACGGTGCACATCATCATGCAACACGGTGTGGACATGACCCTCTACGCCCCCGGGTAGCGTATGTTGACAACCAACCCTCTTGTTGTCACCGCGTGCGTCGATGCCAGAAGAGCGCATCGTGTGCAGTGCGATTCGAACGTGGTTAATGTCACGCTGAAAGGTTGAGCATTCAATGCGAGGCCGGGCGCAGCCGTTGGTGAATCAGTCGTCATCGTCAGAATGGCGATGGTGTTCCCATCCGCGGTGGCGGCCGTGGTCATGCCACCGGCGCCCGTCGCCGTAATCTTCGTCATAGCGGTATCCATAGCCATAGACCGGGGCGGGTGCGTAGACCACTGGCGGCGGAGCCTCGTACACAACAGGCGGCGCAGCATAAACTGGCCCCGGCACGCCCAGAAACACGCCGATGTCCGCGTGCGCGAAAGCCGCGCTGGATGCGCATGCAGCGGAAATGCCCACAGCCAGAAAAAGGGTAGCGCGTCTCACGGTGTTCTCCTGTCCTGCCCACTTCCGACGGACGCCAGACAATGGCGAAACGATGCGGATTCTAGGTGTGGCGCGCGGCCGCAAGTGCGGCTGAAATGTCAATTCTGTAACCGGCAGTAACCTGCTTCGGATACTGCCGGTTCCGGCCGGGATTACGATGTGCTCAGCGAGTCGCCCGAGACATGGACGCGCTGTCCGACCTGAACCGGCGGCTGCGTCGAATAATTGAAATTCCGGTAGCTGCCGTCCTGCATTCTTACCTGCACCTGGTAGCTGGTCGCCTTACGCACCGCATGCTCGATGCCGTTACCCGCAAGTCCGCCGCCAACCGCTCCTGCAATCGTGGTCAGAACGCGACCGCGTCCTCCCCCGACCTGATTTCCCAACAGGCCACCAGCGACGGCTCCACCCACGGCTCCCAGCCCCGTTGTTGGTTCGGCTTCCTGAACTGTATTGACGGCGACAACTTCGCCTGCATTCGGGTCGACGGCGACCGGCCTTGGTGCGGGTTGAGCGGAGTTTTGGTAGGTGTTGTCGTTCGCATACCTCGGGGCCTGTTCGACCGTCGCGCTACGGTGATGATGGACGCGTGGTTGCGCTGAGGTGTCCTCATGCGTGACGCGTTGCTCCGTGGCAGGTTGCGGTGAAGTCGCTGGTGCGCTCGAAATTTGAGCGGTCACTGGCGCAACTGACGTCGAAGGCGAGGTCGTCGCGCGTGACGTTGGCAGAATGCCGGTCATCGCAGCGATGCCTGTCGCGCTCGCCAGGATGACGGCCACAGCCGCACCGGCAACCAGCGGATGAATACGACTGCGTTGCGGCAGATTGGATGTCGGGTTGGTGTTCATGTCGCGCTCCGTTGACGTGTGTCAGCAAGAACGCGGGAGCCGGCAAACCGGTGGACGTAAAGTCCGCAAGATTTGTAAGCACTTGTAGCATTTCCCGACGGCCACCTAGGCTCCGGTTCTCTTAGAAGTATCGCCTCCGCTAGCGTCTGGTGCTCACGCTACCGCGCCAAACAAAGCGCCGACGCCTGATGACACGCCCATTGCCAGAGCACTCCAGAAGACCACGCGGATAACACCCGGCCCGACTTTCGCTCCACCGGCTTTCGCGGCGAGGCCTCCCAGAGCGGCCAGCGAAACCAGGGCAGAGAGGACGATGGCTGGAAGCAGTACCGATTCGGGCGTAAGGGCGGCGACGATAACCGGCAATGCGGCGCCAACCGCAAAACTTCCAGCGGAAGCCAGCGCGGCTTGCAGAGGTCGCGCAGCCGTGACCTCCGAAATGCCTAGCTCATCACGCGCATGAGTCCCCAGTGCGTCGTGCGCCATGAGCTTTTCAGCAACCTGAGCGGCAAGCGGCAAGTCCAGACCACGACTCACGTAAATTGCAGTCAATTCCCGTTGCTCGCGGGAGAAGTCGGCATCGAGTTCGGTCTGTTCCTGGGCCAAGGATGCCTTTTCAGTATCCGCCTGCGAGGAAACGGATACATATTCTCCCGTCGCCATTGACATAGCCCCAGCAACCAGGCCTGCCACGGCCGTGAGCACAACGCTTCCATGAGCAGTGTGCGCAGATGCCACGCCGGCGACGAGGCTCGCCGTCGAGACAATGCCATCATTGGCGCCCAGTACAGCGGCACGCAACCAGCTAATCGATTCGAGACGATGCTGTTCCTTGTGTCGCCCAGGCATAGCTCCTCCAAGTTTGAGATGTTAATTCACTGGCTCACAGCGATGGACACAAGGGCAGCTTGCATGTGTCGCTGCGAGGGCGACATCAGAGACGTCTGCCGTGCTTGGACTCGCTTGCTTATCGGGCATCGCGTGCGCAACAGCTTCCGACGCATATACCGGGCTTGCCATCAATTCTGAATACGTCGAAGCCCGGCGAGTTGACTGCCACAAGTCAGGCCGCCGCCTTCGATGGCTGAACTTCCACCGTGACGTGCGATAGCCCCTTGAAACGCTCGAGCACCGCATGATAGAAGCGTGAGTCTCGCTGTGGCTCACTGGTCGAGACCGACACTACCACGCTCATGTGGCCAGGCCCCACGCGCCAGACATGCAGGTCGACAACCTTGTCGCCATGGTCCTCGATGGCGTGACGCACGTTTTCCGCCATGCGCCGGTCCGGATTGATATCGAGCAGAATCGCACCGGTGTCGCGCATAAGTCCATAAGACCAGTTGGCTATCACCAGCGCCCCGATGATGCCCGCCAGCGGGTCCATCCAGAGCCAGCCGAAGGTGCGCGCCAGTACAAGACCAAGAATTGCCAGCACGGATACCGCCGCGTCAGCCATGACGTGCATATAGGCGGAGCGGATATTATGGTCCCTGCTTACAGCCTCATGCGTGTCGTGGCCATGCTCATGCTCATGCTCGGCAAATTCGACTTCATGGTCGCCGTCAGACAAACTCACAATCGCTCTGAATGCGTGCGGCTCCGGGATTTCGTCTTTCGATTCCAGGTAACAACCACGGTCCCCCAGCACAAAAACCTGACGCGCCCCGTCCGGTCTGACGGTCGTGATAGTCATCGTTGATGCGACCATGCGCGAGTCCGGTGATTCCGGAGTAATCCGGAAGACGGGCGGCACGCCGTCCTCGAAAATTGATACCGCGAATACACCAGATGGGGCGACAATCTTCTGCGCTTCCTCTTCGTGAGCGTGGTCGTCATGACCATGACCATGACCATGCCCATGTCCGTGGTTATGACCATGGCTATGGCCGTGATGGTCGCCGCTCAGAAGCCAGACACTCGCGAGGTTGACCAGCAAGCCGACCACTGCGATGGGAATTGCCTCGCCGAAATGGATAGGAATCGGTGCAAGAAATCGGGAGACCGCCTCGTAACCAATCAGCAAGGCAATCATTGCCAGTACGATGGCGCTGGTAAATCCGGCCAGGTCGCCGAGCTTGCCCGTGCCGAACACGAAGCGCGAATCAGAAGCATGTTTGCGCGCGTATGTATAGGCAAGTGCTGCAATCAGCATCGCACCCGCATGCGTCGACATGTGCAGTCCATCGGCGACCAGCGCAAGCGACCCGAACATACTGCCGCCAACGATTTCAACCAGCATCATGGCACTGCACAGCGCAATCACGGCCCACGTCTTTCGCTCGTTCTTTTCGTGACCAGCGCCAAGGAAGATGTGGTCATGCCCTGCGCCGAACGCGGCGTCTTTGAAATCATTCATTTCCAACCCAATCACTTGAAATAGCTGTGAACAACTTCGATGAGCTGTTCCGTGGCGCTGTCGCCGTGTTCCTCGCCGTTTTCAGCATCCACAAGGTGGTTCCGGATGTGGTCCTCCAACACAACTGCCAACAGGCCGTTCATCGCTCCCCTGCAACTCGTAATCCGTTGCAGGACGTCGGAGCACCCGTGCTCTTCCTCAAGCGCACGTTCGATGGCCTCGACCTGCCCTTTGATACGGCGGACCCTGTTAAGAAGCTTCTGTTTTTCCTGAACTGTGTGACTCATCGCGCCCTCCGCATACCCCACGGGGGTATATAATTGCTCCGAGTCTACCATAGGGGGTAGGGGTATCATTTGTTTGTGTGAAATTATCCGTGCTCGCTGATTTCGCCAGATGCCTCCCAAACCCGGTTAATGTTTGCAGCGGTCTTTCATGAATGCACGTCACAACGCCGCTTTTACCGCTCTGCTAGCCGCCGCGCTATTCGGCGCGACGACGCCGCTCGCCAAGACGCTGCTTGGCACGCTGTCGCCCTTCATGGTCGCAGGCCTCTTCTACCTGGGCAGTGGCGTTGGTCTTGCTCTCGGAATTTTTGTTCAACGCCTACGCCGCACGACTGGAGAGCGCCAGAACGAAAGCCGGATTCAGGTCGCCGAAGTGCCTTGGCTTCTCGGGGCAATCGCAGCGGGCGGGGTGGCCGGACCTGCGCTGCTGATGCTCGGTCTCAGCACAACTCCCGCTGCAACCAGTTCCCTACTACTGAATCTTGAAGGCGTGTTCACGGCGGTGATTGCCTGGGTTGTGTTCCGCGAAAACGTCGACGTCCAGATATTTCTTGGGATGGTCGCGATAGTGGCAGGCGGTGTCGTCCTTTCGTGGCAGCCTGGCGACACTGCCGTCTCGCTCGGTGCACTGCTCGTCGTCGCAGCCTGCGTTGCGTGGGCGGTCGACAATAACCTGACGCGAAAGGTCTCGGCGAACGACGCGATGGTCATTGCCTGCCTGAAAGGCCTTGTCGCAGGCTCAGTCAATCTGTGCATCGCGCTGCTTCTCGGCGCGCACCTGCCGGGCGTCGGGAAGGTGGCGGCTGCCATGCTGACCGGCTTCGCTGGCTACGGTGTGAGTTTGGTTCTTTTTGTCGTCGCCCTGCGAAATCTGGGTACCGCCCGAACCGGTGCGTATTTTTCAGTCGCCCCGGTATTCGGCGTCGCGTTATCGCTTTTCCTCTGGCCGGAAGTGCCATCGCTGTCTTTCTGGATTGCCGCGGCGCTCATGGCTTTGGGAATCTGGCTTCATATCCGTGAGCGGCATGAACATCCGCACGCTCACGAAGTTTTGGACCATAACCATCGACACCGGCACGACGAGCACCACCAGCATACGCATGATTTTGACTGGGACGGTGAGGAGCCGCACACGCATCCTCATCAACATGCGCCTATCGCTCACACGCACGCGCACTTTCCCGACATCCATCACCGGCATACCCATTGACGTGTGGAGGACGGCTAACGGCTATTTGGGCCTTCTATTGACGGGCGGCAGCATGAGCAGCGTCGGCAGCTGGTGCTGGTATAAGGTCCACCTCAAAGAACAAACAGTCGCAGCGCGAGGCCTATTACACCGCATGCGAGCACGACCGTTATTACCCCGACCTTGAACCGGAACAGTGCGATACCGGCAGCCATCCCTATAAGCAGCGAGGGCCATTCGAATCCGCCCTTGATGCCATGTGGCCACAGGACGTGAAGGGCAAAAAACACGGCGAGATTCACGATGACGCCAACCACAGCGGAAGTGATGGCTGTCAACGGCGCAGTAAACTTCAGATTGCCGTGGGTCGTTTCGATGAAGGGACCGCCGAGCAGAATGAACAGGAATGACGGCAGGAACGTAAAGAACGTCACGACGATTGATGCGGCGACCGCAGAGGCAAATATTGCATCCGGCCCGAACACTGCCTTGGTCCAGCCGCCAACGAAACCGACGAAGGAAACCACCATGATGAGCGGACCAGGCGTCGTCTCTCCGAGCGCCAGGCCGTCTATCATCTGCAACCCGGTCAACCAGTGGTAGTTATCGACGGCCCCCTGGTAGACGTACGGCAACACCGCATACGCGCCCCCGAAAGTGAGTAAAGCGGCTTTCGTGAAGAACCAGGCCATTTGCGTAAGCGTTCCCGTCCAGCCGTACATAAGCGAAAGCACCGTGATGGCCGCGAGCCAAATCAGCATGAAGACCGCAAGCACGACCGTGAACCGCTTCCATGTGAAGAGCGCATGACGCGGGGTGGGCGTGTCGTCGTCAAGGAGTGCGGGACCAAACCCCTTGTCGCCCGACTTGTGTCCGCCTCCGACCACGAATCTGGACGGAGCGTATTTACCTCCAAAGTGCCCAATGATGCCGGCTACCAGCACGATGAGAGGGAACGGAACGTTGGCGACGAAGATTGCGAGGAATGCTGCCGCAGCAATTGACCACAGCCACGCATTCTTGAGTGCGCGAGAGCCAATCCTGTACGCGGCGAAGACGACGATGGCCGTGACCGCCGGCTTGATGCCGTAAAGCACGCCTGCTACGGCCGGGACACTGCCAAAGGCCATGTAGACCCAGGACAGTCCTATCAGGATGAAGAGGGACGGAAGAACGAAGAACCCTCCGGCGATTAGGCCGCCCCAAGTGCGGTGCATCAGCCAACCGATATATGTGGCCAGTTGCTGCGCCTCCGGTCCGGGAAGGACCATGCAGTAGTTCAACGCGTGCAGAAATCGCTTCTCGGAAATCCAGCGTTTTCGCTCGACCAGGTCCTGATGCATGATGGCAATCTGCCCAGCCGGACCTCCAAAGCTGATAAAGCCTAGCTTGAGCCAGTACCAGAGCGCTTGACCAAAGGTCACGGATTCGACCGCCTCAATGCGCTGATTGCTCATTTCGTCATCTGGCGCCGTTTGACTTTGTTGCACTTGGAACTCCGAAAGCTTTAGCTTGCGATTGAATGTTCAGCGGTGTGCGATAACACGGTGGTATCACCACCGACCGGTGATGCGAATCGCGCGGACGGTGTGGCTGCGACGCCAATTTCCATGGCGATTGGCAAACGGCACTGAACGGAGGTAGCTACTCCGGGACCATTAGGGGCCCGTTCACCTCCGTCGCCTGGTTGCTCCCTTTTCCACGGCAGCAAAATGCGCAAGCAGTGAGTCAAGCATCTGGCTCATTTCGTTCAGCAGTTCGTCATCGCTCAGGCCGCGCTTTGTGGCGCCTGTCATCACCGCCTCAAATCCGGCCGCCTCGGGGACCACGATGCCGCCGACATCGAGCGAATGAACCATACTGGCGAGCCCTGCCATACCCGGCTCCTCGTCGATACCGAAGCTGGCGGCTAAAACTTCAAAGGTCACGCGTTCATTGATGTGCGTAAACGTGGCGCCATCAAAATCAAAGCCGACCGCGTCTGGGGGGCAATCATCCGGCGAGGCGAGCCACTCGAAGCGGGCGTTGCGGTCGACAAACCGCCTGATGAGCCATGCGCTTGCCACGCGGTCGACCCAGAGCCTCCGACGAGTGGCCCAGACACGGCCTTGATACTCCCTCGGCTCGAGACGCTTTATCGTGCCTTCGGTCTGATGGGGTTCACCGGGGGACAGCACCGCATCGGCCGCTGCGACGAAGTCTTGCCAGGCTGACTGGGCACGAACCGTAGCTTCATTGGGGAAGAAATCGATGCCCGACAGTGCTTCAAATTCCTTTCGCGTTTTTCGCAGGAGCCTGGTGATGTCCGCAGGCGCAAGGCTCGCGAGCGACTTCCGGGTTTCGTCGAGTAAGCGCCGCAGCGTCGCATATTCGTCGGCTCTGTCGAACAGCGCCCGAAATTCCTGCTCCTGCGCCGCATCGCGGCTTGGGAACCGCATCAGATAAGCTGTGCCCCCCGCCTGGCCAATACCCTCGCACATTTCTCCCATCTCGCCACCTGCATCTTCTCCGTCCGGAAGCAGATACACCCCGTCCCGCAACACAGCGCAGCCTCTGGTCTTCAAGGCACGCCAATAACGCATACGCACGGTTGCGTTGTCGGTCGGAAGCGTGAGCACAAGGAGGAGCCAGTCGGTAATTTCATTCATGTAACGCAATCTACATGATAGTTATATACGCTACAAATTATTTTTGCTTTGTGGGCGGTTCACGCCTACGATTCGTTGCAGGAGCAGCTGGCTCACCATTCCGCCCGACCAATCCGGGGCTATCAAAATGCGCGTTTGGTCGGCGGATGTGACGCCGCAGCCGAGACAGGTGGCTCTCGCGAACGAACGGAGAAGCATGTGGCGACCCGAAGAGATTTTCTGCACAAGGCGACTGCAGTAGGCGCAGGCCTGGTTCTGGCCTCCGCCGATGTACTTCAGGCAGCCGAGGAAACTGCCTACAGCGACAAGCTTGTAGACGCGGACGGCAAATATTCTGCAGCGCCACTGCCATTTGCATACGACGGACTCGAGCCGATTATTGATGCTCGAACCGTCGAAGTTCACTACAACTTCCATCACAAGCCGGCAGTGGTCGCTGCCAACAAGGCGGAAGAGGCGCTTGCGAAGGCTCGCGATTCAAACGACTTTGCATTGGTGAAGTTCTATGAGAAAGAGTTGGCGTTCCAGTTCTCTAGCCACATCCTGCACACGATTTATTGGACCAGCATCTCGGGCAAAGGCGCCGAACCTAAAGGCGAACTGGCCAAGGCTATCGACAAGAATTTTGGCTCCTATGCCAAATTCGAGGCTCAGCTATTCGCAGCGACGCTGGCGGTCGAAGCATCGGGCTGGGGCGTCGTCGGATACCATCCAGCAACCGGGAAGCTGATGGTGTTGCAGTGTGAAAATCATCAGAAGCTGACAGCGTGGGGTATTCAACCCATCCTTGTTCTCGACGTCTTCGAACACGCGTACTACCTGCGGTACCAGAACAAGCGCAACGAGTACCTCACCCAACTCTTCACGCTGTTGAACTGGGAAAACGCTGCACAACGATTCAGTGCCGCACAGCCAACGCGGAGGCCGACATGAAATGGGTCACGCGTGAACGTCCGAAAATCGACCGTATAGCCTGTCCATGGCTGATTGCCCGATTCATCGATGAGTCGCCGGAGTTTCTATTCGTATCAACAGACCAGGTGCCGGTCGTCGCCGAGCGTGAGGGCGCGATACCGTTCGACATTCCCGGCGTAATGCTCTCACACGCTGGCGAACATTGCAGCTTCGATACTTTCCTCGCGGAATATCAGTTGACCGACCCGGCTCTGGCCGCACTTGCAGTCATCGTACGTGGAGCAGATACGGCTCGGCTCGACCTGGCTCCGCAAGCCCCAGGGCTGCTGGCCTTGTCTCTCGGTCTATCGCGAATCTTTGCGGACGACCACGAGATGCTTTTGCATGGCATGGTCATGTATGACGCGCTCTACGCGTGGTGTCGCGACTGTCAGAGCGAAGCACACGGCTGGCCGCCAGCGTCGTAGAAACGATGGTGCTGGGGCAACATTGTGGCCTTCTCGAACATGTTCTTGACCCTCCGCGCCTCCGCCGCTGCAGCGCTTGCAATCGTCGTAATTGCATCTGTTTCGAACCCCAAAATTGGCACAGAAGAAGCGGTCGAAGCCTCCAATCTACCTCTGCAGAAAGTTGCCGACGTGCCGCTCGGCGGTGGGACAACGCGCTTTGACCACGAAAGCTTTGACCCAAGCCGTCATCTGCTATTCATCGCGCACCTGGGCGATAGCGAAGTCGTCGCTTTCAACACGGAGATGTCTCGTGTCGTCGGGCGTGTCGCGAACGTCAGTTCGGTTCACGGAGTGCTGGCGGTTCCAGAACTGGGACGTGTCTATGCGTCCGCTACCGCCGCAAACGAGGTAGTTGCTATCGACATGGCGACGCTCGGAATAACAGCTCGCATGCCCACGGGGGCATACCCAAATGGGATGGCCTACGCGCCAGAGGCACGCAAGCTCTATGTCTCAGATGAAACCGGCAGGACTGTGACGGTCATTGACGTGCGAAGGTGAAGCTAGATTTGCTTATCTGTATCCAGGGTCCTTGCAATTGTTCGCAGCCGAAAACTCGCTCGTCGTCCGCTCCTTTCGCCAGATTGCTTTGCCCGCGCGTTTCGGATGTTCCGTGAAGTGCTGATTGCGCTCTGCGAAATAGCAGTCAATTGCCGCCTTCGCAGCATCCGCGGACGCGTAGTCACTATTGTGGATGATGGCTCTCGCCATGCCACTGAAGACTGATTCGATGACATTCAGGAATTGAGCACTTGCAGGCAAAGGAGCCAGTTCCAGAATCGGCTGATGACGCGATTGCGCTGCTTCATTGTGGTCAGAGATGAACGCCGACAACCTCCTCGAAAGATGCCAGGAGGCTGCGTCCCACGAGAGATACAGCTTCCGCATCAAACCGTACTCGTCAAGCAGGCCAGTTGCCATGCGAATCATCTCATCGGTGTTCTTGGCCGTGGAATAGAAATGCGTCACCCGGTTGGACGACAACTCCAGTGCGGCAGTGCAAATCAGACACCCCTTCGATTTCTGCCATTGCGGAACATTCGGCTGAACATCGGGGGCCGCCAGCACGCGGCCCGGCTTCATAGTGACGGAGAAGGGCCCAAACTCGTCGATAGAGAAGAACCGTTCGTCAGGCTGAAGGTTGGCCAGAACCGACCGGATGTGGTCAAGTTTTTCCAGATAATTGGGGTCGGTGCTTGTGAGGACAATCTTGGCCGATTTCCAGCGATAGCCGGCGTGCCGCATTATCGACCGGATAGCATCCGTGCCAGCATGATGTCCACGCACCGCCAGAACGCGCCGCAGGTCGACCATCTTCCATGTGGTCCTGTTAATGCCTGATGCAGACGGTGGCTCGTGCAAAAGCGTGAAGACCGCGCTCTTCAGCGCTTCGTCATCCTCCCTGCGGGGGCGGTTCGCTTTTGCGAACAGTGATTCCAATCCACCCGCCTTGTAATCGCCGATGTACGTGCGAACCGATGCGCGGCTAATGGCGAGATGCGTCGCGATTTCACGTAAGGAAAAGCCTGCTTCGTGTGCCAGCATGGTAAGCGACTTATGGCGCTGCATCCTTGATACCGGCAACAGCATTCGCATTAGCCTGTCCTGTTGCCTGCAATCCTCACCTGCCGGCACAGAAACGAGACCCTGTTCGACTTGATACATCCAGTTCTGCCATCGCTGCCGGCTCCGCTCAGCAGAGCCTATCTTCGGAGATTCGACAACACCCCATGTGCGCAATCGACGCCCGGCTGCCTCTTCGAGTTCCTCCGTGTCGTCCTCGCTAAACAAGCGGGCTAGGAACTGCGCTGCCCCGCGCTCCGGGAGTGCACGTACGATGCGTTGGACCGCTGACCATGGCACTGCCAGTTTTCGGCGGCGGGTGGCATCTCTCGTATTGTCGGTGACCCGGCAGTAGCCTGGGGGCAACTCGAAGCGGACCATTTTGCGGACAGTGTTCCGGCTTATCCCTTCGGCATTTGCGACATACCGGATAGATTCGCCCTTGTTGAGAACCCGCGCTCGGATACGCGTCCACTCTTTGATATCTGAGTACATGGGCAGCCTCCCCATCTGGGCCGCATCGAAATAGCATGCAATCGCTCGCGCTACCCTATCGGCTTCACAAGGCGTTAAGGGCGACCACAGAACTATTGAAACGCGGCCAGCATCTTGATGAAATTTCGCTTGGCACGGTAAGTATTCCGGATTTCATCGAGTTCAATGGTGAACTCCGCGTGCTCGCCCAGTTCTGCTCGCAACCGGCCGATGGCCCGTACGATTCCAGCAGCCTCGTCATATCGGGCATTTCGCGTGCCATTCTCGGCCGCGATTGGCAGCAAGCGGTGGTACAACGCAATGGCGTCGTGAGGATGGGTCTTCGCCCGAACCGCCGCCATCGTTGCCCACATGTTTACCGCTACTGGACCTCCGCAGAACGCCTCCCATGCGGTCTCACTTTCGCGCTCGGCGAGAAAAACCTTGACCAGTTCGGTACGGCTCGGTGTTTGCCAGTGACTGCGCTTCGCCTTGGACGTTGCCTCTTCCGAGCGGACAAGCCCCCATATATGCTTGAGTGCGCGCTCGCGCGTTAAATCGTACCGACCGGTTGTCTTGGCGACATCCATCAGCGCAGTGAACGCTTCGGCAACGGGACGCGATTCAAAGCGCTGCCAGGCGAATACATCGGCCTTCTCAAAATCCTTCCGCCGTAAGTACTCAGTTATACAGAAATCAAGCAGACGCACGTCAGTATTTTTTCCTGACTCCCTGAGCCCGCGCTCCGCCCAGGTCAGCCCTTCATCGGGACGCCCATGCTTCGCGCAAAGCTCCGCGACCAGCAAAAAACGGTATGGACTCGACAGGTCCTTCGAACGAATTCGAATCAATGCGTCGACGTCACCATCGAGTTCCGCGAGCCGCTCCATCGCCCGCTCCAGTCGCATCCGCAGCGGGTCGAACGACCTGCGATACTCATTGCTCGGGGCGAGCGACGGCAGCGCGTCCCATCCGTTCCCAACAAGCTCGCGGTACATGCGCAGTCCGGTGTCGCCTAACGGTTCGGCGTAAGCTGGCAGCACATCGTAGAACGTGTCCCATACGCCCTCCGTCTGGAGGCGAAACAGGCGCTCGGCAAGTTTCACCGCGTCCGGCCGCGTCTGCTGGCAGGCTGCTAGATGAACAGATGCGAGCTCCATAATTGCCGGCATGACGTCACCGCCAGAGTCATCAATCTGTTCGAGACTCTTTTCCGCGCCGGCAATCGCCAACTCCGCGAGCTCGACTACCTGCTCCGCTTTCGGCCCTGCGAGACGTTGGCGCAGCATATCTGCGAGCGACATCAGGCCGTCGCCATACGCTCCGGACTCGCGCCAGTCGAGCGGTCGCGAGATGCGCGTCGCCTGACGCACCGCAGTCTTCATGCTCGGCAATTCGCTGGCGCTTGCCGCGCGCGCAGCGAAGAGCAGCTTGTCACGCAGCGTCATGTCACGCTCAACCGCTTCGAGCAACAACCCCTGCAGACTTTCCTTATCCAGTGCCGCCACGTACTCGCGGATTTGCTCTTCGTAAGTCTTTCGCTTTTTTCGCGGCTTTGCAGCCTCGGTTTCGTCGACTTGAAACACTTCCTCGCCCGAGTTTTCGAGCCATGAAAGCGCGGTCGCAACAGCATGTTTGCAGAAGATGCCGTCGCCGCCGACGGGGCAGTCGCATTCGTACGTCAGTTCTCCGTCGTCACCTACGCCAAGTTCGACGCTATATCGATGTGTGCCGCGCACACTGGCGCGAAGCACACCGTCATGCTCCTCAAGGCGCGACACCACACCGTCGTGGAAATAGGCTTTGCCCCGAGCGAACGTTTTCAGGTCAGCGAGCGACTGGACCTCGGTGAGGGTAATGATGTCTGTAAACGGCGACTGGCGAGACGCGGCACACATTGGTATTTTCTCTACGTGAGTCAATGCACGATTCTATCTCGCCGCCCGCGCGGGGCTGTGTCGGGTGGTGGGTTTGCGCCACATCGGACCGCTGCGTGCACCAGCAATCAACGCGCCGGATTGGTGAGCCGCCAGATTTCGCGCCCGGCGCATCGGCAACTACAGCTTCTTGATGTCAACTTTGACCGCAAGCTGCACTGATTTAAGCCTTTCTTCGAGCCGCCTGCGTTCGGCATCGCGCAGTAGCCCCTCAATGCTCAAATCCTGGTGAAGCTGGTCCCAATGCAACATCGTGCCCGATGCGGAAATTCGGACCGCTCTTCGTTGCTCAGGCGTCGCCGCCAGCAATTTCGGGTACTGTCGCCAAGGGACGTGCAGCTTGCCGCCGTCCTGTAAGCGGACAATGAAACTGTCCTCATTCATGGTTACTTCGATTGCAATCGGTCGGATGCGATTTGTCATCTCTCCATCCTTCAAGCCGCGTGGTGAAAGTTCGTCGCGGCAGCACCAGTTACGGAAGTCGTGCGTCGGCGGTCCAACTTCTCTTGTTGAGGTCCTGCTAGTGTCGAACGGGTTGTTAAAGCCCAGGCGGTTCGTCGTCCTCCGTCTGAGTGTCGAGATATCGCCTTACCCTTTCGTCCAATTCTCGCCGGTAACGCATGACGGACCCCTCATCGACGATGTACTCGCCGTCATGGCCGGGCGCACCGTGAAGGTGTCCGCTTTGCAGCAGATGTCTAACGTGCGACCGGCTCACAAAGAGGAACCTCGCGACTTCGGCGATTGTCATGTTTGGCTCCACTAGGGGCGGGCAACTGCAGCAGTCTGCGGTCACGTTTGTTTGTTGTAGATGTCGGCGCTTTCCGAGACACGCGCAAGGTTTTCGAGCGCCCTGCGGCCGCGCCGTCTTCCTCTCAAGCGGTAAGCCTCCGCTTCTTTGCGTGCGACCGTGTACCTGCCGTCCGGATTTCTCCTAGCGCGCAGTTTGCCGTTGCCGATTAGCTTGACGACATAAGCTGGTGTGACATTTAGCATCACCGCAACTTCTGCGACGGTCATGGTTTGGTTCATGTCCATACTCGTGGAACAGTGGGCTACCCGGCGCCGTCAACGGCCTTCAACTCTCACGCAATCTCCGCGTGAAATCGGTTTACATTCGAGCCTGCTTTCCGCCACCTGTTACCACCCAAGCAGGACTCGCAGCCGTTCCATAAGCCAATCCGTCTCAACAGCGCTTGTCCATCGCTTGCCTTCAATGGCTCGTCGCATTCGTCGGAGCGTCGTATCGTGCGAGTGCCCGGGAAACTTTGCAGCGTCCTTGAGCGTTTTGGAAACCAGCTGCCGCGCTAGGTCCTCGCAAATTTCCCATCGCTGATATCTTTCTGGTGCCGTCAGGCCGACGACAAGCCTTCCGGCAATCCTCCGCGCGGCGAGTTTTGGTTGCGACCCGGACAGTGACGCTGGCGTCGTGTCTGAGGGAAAGTCGTCGGGTATCTGCGAGCTCAACTTTTCGTCAATCAAGAGCTGCTCGACGTCGAGCATGAGCGCGCCAACGCAGATATCTTCGTCCAATTGATTCCAACGCAGCTGCGCGCCGGCCGCGCAAACGTGGGCTTCATGTCGCTGCTCGGGCGTCGCCGCTAGCAATCGAGGGAACCATCGTAACGGGACTCGAAATTCTCGACCGTCTTTGAGCAGGAGGGTGATGTCACGTTCATTCACCTCTACCGAGATTGCTGTTGGTTCATCGGGGCTTGTCATTCGTTCTCCCTGCTCATTTGTCGACTAAATGCGCTTGCAAAGATGAGTGATGATACGTTTAGCGATTTCGACGAAGCTCTCATGCTTATCGCGGAGCACCGTCTCTGGATGCAGCACAGTGCCCGGGGCAGCGACGACTCGGGACCGGACGTACTCACCGTCCACAACGATTTGCACGCAAGCCTCCGGCGTCAGCGTTGACTGTCCAGCCGTATGTCGCTCAACAAACAGAGTAAATTTTCGAACGGTTGGATAAGGACCCAACGGCCACTCATACCCATGCGCGTACAGCGCTTCCGAGACTCGGTCCCAGAGCGGCTTTCGTGGGTCAATTTCTGCAGCCGCCGTATATAGCGGCTGAACCCCATCCGGTACAACCTCGTGTTTGCCCTCGTACATCTTAACGACAGTGCGTGACCACTCTGCGGTCCACACCGCAGCCACTCTTTGCAGCGCATTGAAATCAATATCGTCGGTCAGCATCTGTATGGGGCTTCGCCCGCCCATGCTGCCTCTTGACGACACGAGGAAATCCAACCGAGACCCTGATGGCGCCGGCACAATAATTCGGCAAATTGCCTGCAATCTATCGCGGTCAAGCGCTGGGTCTGCAAGCACAGCGGGGTAGTACTCCAGGTCGTCGACCGCCATCTTAAATACGCTGCCGTCTGTCAGCAGCTTGCTGAGACGCCGCGGAGTGACGCCGAGGCGTTGGCGGAAGTCATCTTCTGAAATCAGCTCGCCATTTGCAATCATGGCGTGGCGGGCATCGAGGGATTGCTGCCAAAGGTGCTCGCGTAGAGCGTTGCCGCCGACGTCCTCACCAGCCTCGATGTACGCGTCGCGGACAATCTTTTCTATGCGGACAATCACTTCGTCCGGCAAATTCTGGAACTTGCTACGGTCCGTCGCTGGCAGCCGGAACTTGTTCGCCGCGATTTTGCGCACAAGAGATGACGCTACGAATTGTGGGAGGTCGTATTGGGCGTCGATGCGTTGCATGGCAATGTCCCAACCGCTGTTAGCCACTTGTGACTCCATGCGTGAATGACAATATGACTACGCGCTACGATATCTACAACTGCCAGCGACGGCACTTGGCAGTCTTGCCGGCGTTGTAATCGCGAGCGAACTGGCCGGGACCGCTACACTTCGACGACGAGCGCCCCATTGAATGTTAGGTTTTCCCATTCCAGTGTGTCCGGCGATTCTGCGTAGTGTCGATTGCGCGCATACCCTCGCGGATTCGCAACCACACGGCACTTACCGACCTTGTAATCGAAGGAGTCGTGCACGTGGCCGTGGACCCACAGGTCAGCTTGCTCGACAAGCGATGTCAGGTCACTAACGAACGCTGCGTTTAACAGGTCGCCGACGTAACGAGGATGAACTGATTGCGGATGCGGCCCGTGGTGCGTTACAACGATGGTCTTGCCATTGAAGGGCAATGCGAGCTGTTCCCGAAGCCAAGCCCGTGATTTCATGTGTTCGGCGCGAGCGATGGCTGGCGTGAAATACCCGCCGTCTCCGACGCGAATCGAGCTATGGTCGCGGAGGCAACGCTGAGCCTCGCGCATCGCTGCGGGTGCATGCCCATCAAGCCCGTAGTCGGTCCACAGGCATGTGCCAAGAATCCGGAGGCCACCTACGCGAACCGCGTTGCGCTCAAGGTAGTGGACGTTTGTGCCAGTTGCCGCCCTGGCGATTTCTGTTGTCACGCCGTAGTAGTGCGCCGAATATCCTTCGTGGTTCCCATGTACGTAGTAGACCGGCACGGGCCAGTCCGCGAACGCTTTGATAGCGTGCGTATGTGAGTGAATGTCGCCGGCCAAAATTAAAGCGTCGGCATCCGGCGCTGCCTCGATGACGCGATAATCCGCGAACCGATAGAGCATTTCGAGATGAAGGTCGGAGGCAATCTGAAAGCGCATCATCGTTCTCCGGCCGGGTCACCTGTAGTGCGTGGCTGCGCGAAAATTGCAAGCGTGTCAGCGTTGACGCGGGCGGCCAGACGACATGCTTCGTCTAGCGGTATCTGCGGCAGGAACGGTGATGAATCGGCTGCCCATTCCATCAATCGTTCCACTGTTAGGCGGTCGTGCGACGAGGTAATCAATGCAGACATACCCACGCCTAATATTTCGGCGTTAGGGTGCACCATGCCCTCGACGTCAATGCCGCGTGCCCCGGCGATTTCGCAGAAACAGAAATACATCGCGTCAAACGCGCATTTAAAGCGGGTATGCGGCGACAGCGACGAGTTGTGCGCGTCGCGCAGGTACGCCGCACTGGTGACTAGCCGCCACCGCATAGACTCAACCATTGACGGCTTGCCGCGGAAAGCCCGACCTAGCAGTAATCCGACCGCTGCGCATCCGGCTGGAATGCCGAGCAGCTGCAGGAGCCGAGAGATGTCGCCGCGACTCATTGCACGCGTCCGCTGGCAGGTGGGTACCGGTCGCGTTGGCAGCAAGCCACTCCGTTAGCTGTTTTCGTGCTTCCAGCGCGCCTAACCCCGTTTCCGGTCCTGAGTGCAAAAAATGTTGTTCGACCCCGGAAAAGACACCCCATGCCTCGTTGTCAACCACTAACCACCTTGTCAGACCATACCTTGCCGCGTGGCAAAAGACGGTCATCGTGTTCGCTTTGCCAGCTCTGATTTCGCGAAAGCGGAGCGCGGTGCCAAGTGTTGTGCCGACAACGCTGAGACGCAGCTGGTCTGGTAGCAGAGCAACGGTCTCTCCGGCCCCTAGACTGTGCAGCCAAGAAGTCGTTAGGACTATTTGTACCTTTGGGTATGGTGTGAGGACGCCAACAAGATACGGCGCGTATTGGTGCAGCGGCCGGCACGCATCCAGAGTGATGTCGCCAAACTCGTCCAGTAGGCCGTGACCGCGGTTCGGCATGCCCCTATAGTTGAGATGAATCGTAGGTGAAAAGGGAAGAGAGGTTTGAGGTCGTGCCATGAATTCCATCATCATCTGCTCCGCTTACGTTGCCGATTCAGTTCGCTGGGAATGCCGCTGACTCGGAGGGCCCGAGGCAAATCTGCCGCAGCCAGCGCGAACATCAATGCCTTTCTCTGTCGCGCCGCGTCACCGCCGCGCGATTGAGCAGTGCCTTGGAAAATGCACGACAAAGAAGGCGAAAGACGTCGCGTTTCTGAATGCCCGTCTCGCCTCGTCGAGTCAGCATGGGGCGCCGCCGTTCAAGATGCCGCTTTAGTAGTCGCGCCAGCTGCTTTGCAACCCCGCTTAACGCGTACCCCGCGACGCGCGAAGTTTCGGGGCCGACGAAATTTGGCCATTTCTGCCGCTTCGACTTCATGTCGGCTCATCCGGGGTGGATGGACTTGACAGCGAGCATGAATCGGGCGGTCCAAATATGATTTCCAAACGACGTGCAAGCACTTGCTGCACGTCTTTGTCTCCAAGGCCGACACCCACCTGGCAATGAACGAGGCGCACCTCGTAGCCATCGAATCCCGAGCGCATGTCATCGATAGCAAGCCATCGCTGAAGCCTGTGACGCTGAACGAAACGAAGGACCTGAGTCCCTCGCGGCAAGGCGGCCCAACCTTCATCAACAGCGTCTTCTTTTTCGAAAGTGGCGCCGCGCACTCGTGCTCGCAATGAATCGCTCGGCAACTGCGCCACCGTAAGGTCGTATCCAAGAACTTCGACCCAGGAGCTGCTGAGGATGATTGCGAGAGCCGGGTAGGGCTCGAGTAGCTGCTCGAGAGTAGGGGCGAATTCGAAAAGCGTGCTGGTGTGTGACTCTGGGATTACTTTGCCTTCAAAAAGGAAAGCGTCCGAAGCGTGCAGGGTGTTATCAATGTCGAGGAAGACGACGCCTGCGCGTTCCGCCAGCTTCGCTGTTGGTGCCGCTCTCGCCGTGGCGGCGCGGCGTCTATCGGCGGCCGCAGCCATAATTTGCGTATCCCAAGGCGGCCCCCACGCACCGGGCAAAGCCTGGGCAGAGCGACTAAGGTCCGCGTCCTGAGGGTAGTGGCGGAGCAATTGGCCGGCCATTGTTCGTACTAAGTCCCACAAGATTTCATCCTCGGCCCCGCGGACTGTCTCAAGGAACTGGCGCGTCTCCCTAACGGCCTTGGTCCGTTGTTCAGGTGTCGTCACGGCGACCTCCGCACATACACTCCCTCGTAATGTCGACGTCCCACGAGACACGACGAACTAGGCGCCACTGTTGCGACGTCTCAGCGGTACACCGGCCGGACATCTTGACGGTCTGATTTTCAGCGAAGGGAGTTGCTTTCAAGACTGGCATCGCTAGTCTCCCGTATCGACCTGAAAATCAGACCGCGAGCCCAGCATGCCGAACGGCGGATGAAAATACTTGTATGTTACGTCGGAGCAAGTACACACATCGTTCTTCAGACACCATGCTATCCACAGAAACATGGTGTCGTGCGTCCATCCGGGCTCACTAACAAGCCGGTACCGGCGGCCAGAGCTGGTGATGGCGACCAACGAAAACGCGTCGAGCTCGCGTAGTGCGGAGGTCACGCGCGCCACACCCGTATCGGCTCGCATGCCAACAAGGTGGCGCTCATCGCGCTCTGTCTGCATGACGCGCCAGTGCTGCAGCGTGAGCTCTGGCTCGATGTCTACGGAAGGAGGGAACCAGACTGGCATGGTCTGTCTCCATGAGGAGGCATTCCGCGAAGTCAGCGAGGCATGCCTGAGGCATGAGTTGCATGCTGCTTCAACGGCGGGGGCGCTCGCGTAGTTCGACTTTTATGCGCGTCAAGTGCGATTTTTTTCGCACTTACCCAGTGTAGGCCGACATCCTGAAAACGCAAGGTCGTTTCGGCTTTAGCCAACGCTAGTGGCTCTCGTCTAGCGACGTAGCTTTGGCGGCTTCAAGAAGGTCCTCGTAGTCCACATACCGTTCGAGCGAGTCCGAGCCGAGGACAAGAAGCAACTGTAGGAACACGGAGAGTGGCATGCCTCCGGAAGCGATGCTCGCTTCCAAGGTCTTCGCGGGCAGGGTTGCACCGAGACGGCCGAGGCGCCGCGAGAGTTCCGAAACGTCGTTGGCAGGCTGGCGTGCAAGCTCGCTAGCGATGACATCTCGGGCTTTTTGCTCCCAGTTGCCTTCGCGGCAAAGCGCCTGAGTCCACCGTTCGGGCGGAGTCGCGGCAGTGATGGAGATAATCTGAAGCAGCAAGCTAAGCTTCAGCGTTCCCCTAGAGATACGGGAGACCAGTGCGCGTTCACCGTCCGCGCTTCCATCTGCGGCGAGCGCGTCCGCGAGCGCCGCGTAAGTTACGTCCTTCCGCGCCAGGACGACTCGTGCGACGCGGGATGCCAGTCGGGACCAAGGGGTATCGGCTTCGCTCATAAAATCCTTGCGTTCGCCAAGTTATGGACTACGCTTAAGTGCGAAAAACATCGCACTGAGTTGTCGGCTCGATAGAAGCAAAAGAGCATTTTTCAGCAACGAGTCCCCGTTTGCCGGCATCGCTGCGCGGCACTACTTCGAGTATATCGTCAGCCTCCGGCATGGTCACATGTTCGCGCTGAAATGGTTGCAACGATGGCCTCTCATTCGATACTTTACCTTGCGGTCGAGGGCGTTCTTTTGCGTAGAACGTTTGCCCCTCCGCGATTAGGCCGCGGCGCAATCTATCTAGCAATTGATAGTGCACCTGTGACCCAACTGAGCGCCTTGCTTGTGGAGGAGCAGCATGTCGACGTCGTTCTGACGTCGAGTTGGGTAAACACAGTGGGCTTTCACTGCGTGCTTGACCTATTACCCGAATCGCTAGGGGCTCATGTTGTGGGCGCGACCATACCTGGTAATAGGTTGTTGCGCCACAGGTTGAGCCAGAACACCAGCAAAAGCGAATGGCTTGCTGAAGATGTTCGGAGGCGACAGCCGCAGGTCGTGACTGTTCTCGAAAGCGATGCCCGCCATGTGCCGGTTCCGTTGCGCGATGAGGTAGTTATTGTTCCCAACGGGCTTTGGGCGGCGGACCATGACGACTGGCGGCGGCTGCGACGGATGCTTGCCCGCAAGCGCTGTATGGCTTGAGCGCTTCCTTCTAAAGCGTAGGCGACATTTTTTAGCTGAGCGGTTGCCCTTGCGTCCCGCATGAGCTCGTGCGTAACCAAACTCCGACAGGACCGCCCCTAAAGGGTTTCGGCGTCGCGACGGAAGTCGAAAGACTCTTATTTCTGAAATTTTGGCGTTAGCTTGCCGCCACTTTAGACGTCAGCTTGCCGCCATTTTAGGAGTCAGCTTGCCCATGCATTTTAGAAGAGGCCCTCGGGGGGGGGCGCTCCGCTGGCGGTTTGTGGAGCGCCAAATCGAATAAATGTTGAGGGCCGGCAAGAAAGTTTGAAGCGAGTGCCGCCCGCAAAGATAGGCGGAGCAAGGCTTGTACGGAATGCGTGAGGAAAATTGCGAAGAAACACTTGACGAACGCCAACTGCCGAGTATGATAACCGGCTAGTTTGCATCTAGTAATTACAGAGCTAATCGCAAACATTATCTCCTAAATTTTAGATTGTGACAAGGCAGAAGGGGCTTTTTTCTAAAATTTGCCCTCAGCAGGGCAGGCTGAGAGCGAGCGAAGCAAACGATGCCAATTGACGATTTGTGACCTGCGGCGCGCCGCTCAGTTGGGTTGGTGCATCACCCGAGAAGGCCGTTCCCGTCAGCGGCTAGGGCTTTCTCGGAGGGTGCTTCGAAAAATCTAAGTCGCACGTATCCTTAGCGCATGCGGCGAAAAAGGTTTCTATGAGAACTTTCACTTTCACATCTCGCCCTAGTCTCTCCAGCGGCACCAGATATAGCTTCCTTCGGCGCGATATCCAGAGCAAGTCAATGTTGAGGGACCCATATGTAGATTGCCACGTGGTTCTCTCAACGAATACGAAAAAATGGTGGGCCGCGGAGAACGCAACATCCAGTTTGCTGCTGGACCAACTCAATAGCCTTTCAATCAAGGCGTTGACGACATTCACTGCTCGTCCGTCCACCGATTTGGGGGGTGCCAGCCGCCAGTTGAATCAATCATCAGGAAGAAGAAAATTCGAGTCCCCCTCCCAATTCGCCGCGCGAGCCAGCGAACTGATGCCTCTTGTACACCAACCACTGCAGCGCAGCGAAATTGGCCTACCGGCCGCTCGTAGTGTTGTGTTGAATAAGCACGCGCCGCTTGGTCTGGCAATGACGTACTCGCGCACTCGGCGCATCGACGGTCTTCCACCAATACTTCTTACTGGCGGGGGCGAATTAGACACGGTATGGCTGCACCTGGAGGTCCGACAGCAGCATTCCGATGCAGGCAAAAGCACCTCTAAATCGAGTGCGAGGTAAGGATGACAATTCACATTGTTCTTGGTAACGCCATCGTCGAGCGAATCCATTGTCGTGTCCAAGGATTGCTTGGAAGCATTGAAAGCCCCATCGACGCTATTGCCGAAAATCGTCGCGCTGTGACCCGCGAAACCGAAGTGGCCTCGACCCCATCCGAATACGCTCGCCCGAGGGAACGCAATGAATGAGCTTGCAGAGCGCGTATGCACGCAGGTCGTATCTTCGGGGACTCAGTACCAAACAATGGAGCTCACAGACGAAGTCGAGTCGGAATCCCTTGAGGCGCGTCAGCGAAGGAGCCTTCGACTCCCTCCACGTTCATGCGTCACGCCGGCGAACGAAACGAATCCATTGACCTGTTTGTTGCCCGACGTCAAAACAATAGAGCATGCCACCGAAGCGCTACGGTGGCGCGGCGTAGGGCGACCCGCGGACCCGAACAGTATCGACATAGGATATTCAATCGAGGCCTACGCGGCGTTCCCAACAGCATATCTGGCGACTACTGAGGCAGCCGAACTGTACATGAAGATACTTTCCGCAGTTCGCTTCTCTCTTCGATTACGCAATCCCTGCGAAATCCGGTATGCGCGCTTCTACTGGGACCAAGGGGATGTAATGGAGGGAAGCCAGACTCCAGCCTTTCCAGATTTCCTCGAAAGTCTTGTCGGCTTGAGCATAAAGTTGATTGGAGTCTCCGGCGCTGGACGCACCGCATTCCTGCAGCGACTTCGAGTAGCCATGGGTCGCCCACGATACATGAAGAGGATAGCTGGCAAAGGTCCCGTCGAGATGCGTTTCGTTCCAATGCTCGTCGTGACTTGGCCCGATTGCTCCACGCTGAGCGGCTTCATTGAGAATTTCGGCGAAGCGCTAATGGGCGAGCTTTCTTCATCGAAGACGCGAAAGGACAACTTCGCCTATTTTCGTGGGAAGAACGGCCCCTCAGCAGTAATTGCCGCCTGCATCTTTCTTAACTTGGGTCTTCTTGTGATTGACGGCGGGAACAGGTATGCGCTCCGCAGCGAGGCCAACGAAATTCTGGACTTCATTTCGAATTTCCAGCGTCGCTCGGGAATTCCTGTGGTCGTATCGGGAACCTACATATTCGAGATGGCTGTCATGAAGCGTGGAAGCAAGGGGGCGAATTTTTCAACTGCCCATGCGGCATATTTTGACGCGATGCCGCGCCCGAGTCCCGACGACTGTAAGAGTAAGCGTCGTACCATTTGGGGGCGGGCAATCGAATGGCATTGGAAGCTCGGCCATCGGGAAATGAGCGCTCCGTGCCCACCCTTTCTTTCCCTAGTGGTATGGGATTACGCATTTGGGAGGGCCCAGCAATTATGTGAAGCGCTCAACCATCTGCATCACAAAATTTTGCTGTATCCCGAGTTGTTAGCCGATGGAAAGCTCAACGAAGAATATGTTCGTTGCGAGGTGGCCAACCGTCTCAGAGGTTTCTCCGAGACGGCGCGGGTCTTGACGACTTTTCGGGAAACGAAACATTTGGACAGAGACGACTTTATGGTACATGCAGACCATCTCCCGTATGAAGCGCTATATGTAGCTTCGACCAGTAAGTATCTGCGTGGTCTGACACAGACGTGACGGCGGCCGAATGAAACCTGAGGCGGTGGTAACCGCAGACTTCCCGCGGGAGGAAACGCTGAACAGTTTCCTCGAGAGAAGCGGCAAATATCACTTTGGACAGTCGTTCGAAAAGATGTGTAGGCAAATGCTCGACCGCGGGCCTTCTCTCGGTGGATTGCCTGGGTCCATCAAAGCGTTCTGCACGGCTACTGAAAACGTGTTCGGTGACGAAGACGCAATCCTCTCAGAACATGTACTGTATGACTTTTGCTGCTGCGGATTGCGTAGTGAGCATAGGTTGCTGTTTCGCGAACGGCTTCTCGAAGGACCGGCCGGAGGGCCATTATGGCCTGCACGACTTCCCGTCCTCTTTCCTCCAAGTCGTTATCAGTGTCTTCGGTGCGAGCAGTGCGATGAAGTGGCTCGCGACACCTACGGGTTCACCTTCGTAGACCGGCGGACCACGGCACCTTTCGTAACGATGTGCCCAATACATCATGAACGATTAAGACAACGGCGAACGCAGCATTTCGACGATGGATGCCGAGCCTTGGCGAGCGAGTCGCAGGTACGGCGCGCTCTGGAATTCGCCGACCGGGTATATGCATGCGTGGACACGTTATACCAAGATTCGGGCTACGACCGGTCGGTGGTTAAAGATTGCTTAACCGATTCCGGGTGGATAACCGGAACGGGTCGGTTGCGAGTGTCCTCGTTAGTTCAAACTTTCTCCGATTTTTTCGCTGGTGGTTTGGGAGATATTCGACTCGACCAGTTGTGTAGCACCCAATCTCTCGTTGAAGCGGCGGTAAGACGACTGACGGAAGGAGACCGGCCGCTCCATACCGTATGGTGTGTGCTCCTGAAATGGTTTGGCGAAAACTGTCAAAGGACGCATTTCGTCGGGTCTCGGTCAAAAGCCTCTCCAAAGCGACCTAAACTGGACATTGAGGAGACTCGCCAAATCGTCGCTATGGAGCCTACGCTAACGTCGGCGGCTGAGCGGCTCCATGTGTCAACGACTTTCCTCTCGGTCGTCTGCAGCCGGGAAGCAATCCCGTTTCACTCGACGCCACGCAAGGTGACGGACGCCCGACGAGCTTCGGTTATTGCACTTCTCAAGCTTGGTCTGTCCGTTGCCGACATAGCGATAAGAACTCAACTATCGCAGATTTCAATCTACCGCATTCGCGCATCTATTGACGTACTAAAGGAGGCGCATAAATTGGCGTCGCTTAAAGTGCGAATCACTCGTATCAGGCAGGGTTGGCTGGAGATATGGAGGCAGCATCCAAACGTCAGCGCATCGGAGCTACGGCGCCTGGCTCCCCACATGTTCGCGCCGCTATACCGCTACGATAGGGCTTGGCTGAAGGTGAATTCGCCACCACCGCAACAACCGTCATGGCGCCACAATTCCGCTCGGCTTGACGAGGAGCTTAAGCGGCTTCTGCTTAAGTCTATCGACTTGGTCACATGCGATAACGGTGGAGAACATTGCCGACCTAAACGGCTAGCCCGTTATCAAATTGCTAGAGAAATAGGGGCGTCAGAATACGCGGTACGCGAAGCAAGCAGAGTGGCCGCCAGCCCACATCGCGCACCGGGTGACTGAGCAGCGGGATACTTTCCGCTTTCCAAACAGTAACGAGACAACATGAGGCGACTCGATTGAAACCCCTTGATTTCGGGCACACATTCCTTGCTACACCAGATATCTATGAAGACGAGTCTATTCGTTCCTATTTGCAAAGGGCGATGAAATGCAGTCCCAGCTCGGGACGTCAGCGTCTTCGAGAGTTGGTCGAAACCTCCGCTAGGCTCCCGTGGATTTTTCCCTCACAGATTGAAAAAATCGTCGAGTTGTACAGCAGTGTCTTTGAAGACTCTGAGCACGCGATTTACAGTTACACATGCTTCCCAACGTGGAAACTTTTCCTGCACGAGGACGACGAAGCGTTGCTCTATCGTGGTCACGTTTCTGTTGGCGAACCTGGACTGGCAGCAGTAACTGGTTATGCGTACCTAGGCCGCGCGCATCGTGCGATACCGACCATCTGTCTATCGTGCATAAAAGAGCAGATAGCGAGTCCGAGCCGGGAGACGTATTGGCGCAGATTTGACTTTTTGCCTGGCATGACCGTGTGCGGAAAACACGTTGAACCGCTCCACACTTACTGTAAACGGTGTTTCGCAAAGCGAGGGAGGGCGGGCGGATTGCCTCCTCCGATGGAAGTCTGCGAGTGCGGAGGAGAACTGCATCAACTGCGGCTGTTTGAAGGCGAGTCGGCCTTGGAAGCCGAGGCTGATATATCAAGAATTATGGTTGCTCTCACCCGGAGCGGAGTTCCTCGCGAATACACCAACGGCGACTACCGCAGCCTTGTCTCGCACACGACAAGTCGGATGGGGCTTGAAGGGAAAGCAGGTAGGACGGATTTCGAAGCGCGGATTTGCGAACAGGTTGGGGTGGAGCAAGTGGCAGCATGGCGTGTAAGTTTTAGCAAAAATGGTGCCTTCGTACGGGGTGCAAGAGGAAAGCAAAGTTGCCGTCACCCTGCTCACAATGCAATTCTGATTAAGGCTCTGTTTGGCGATTTCGACGGTTTCGAAGTGGCATTGAGAAAGGCCGGAACCGATACTTGTAAGCGGGAATCGACGGGTGAGCCGACAGCAGGTGCGGTTTCGAATATAGCAACATCTTTGCAGCAGAAAGGTCCCGGTGAAAGACGAAAGAAGCGTATTGCTTGTTGGAGTGCGCTTCCGCGAGCCGATTTGAGGAAAACGAAGGAGACGATGCGGAGGCGGGTTATTGAGTTGAAGGAACGGGACCCGGAGGCGGGGAGAACACAGCTTGAAGATTGGACTAGGGTTTTTCTCGCTCATTTCGATGGAAAATGGTACGACCAGAATCTACCAACCAAAGATTCGCAACTGTGGCGGGTACACGAAAAGCTTATTCAACTGGGGGTGGCGCAGACAGCGGAAGAGAAAGCAGCTGAGATTCGAGAGACCCGGCGTGAACTTGACGAACTCTGTCCGCCAAGGCGGATTAGCGCCACGATGCTTTGGGGGCCAATAGCGATGTACGGTGCCACGACAAAATTGAAACAACATCCCGTTGTCCTGCGCGCGTTGAAGGAGTGTGAGGAGGCTCCCGATGAGTGGAGAGGGAGGAATGAAGCGATATGGTGCCGGAAGGTCGCGGAGTCTTTCCCGGACTCGCGCTATGCTGACCTCGACGCATTCGCTGGCCTGTCTGCTAAGGACAGGTTTATTAGACTTGGAAATTTGCGAGCGTGGCTGTGGTACAACGTAAAAAAATAGGCGATTGTTCCGAACTTCCGTTCTCGAGGGAGCGTGCGGATGCGATTCGGGATGGATTGCCTCCGGACAAGCTCGTCAAGCGGCTTTTCGACCCAAGTAAGCCAGGTGAGCTCCCGTTGCGTGAACTCGCCGGAAGTCCGATTCTCACATGGCCAATTCTCGTTCCATCTCGAGACGCACGAGGGGTCAGAACTGGCAGCGACTTTGAGTGTTGGAAGAAGCCGCAAGACAGTAAGCTAGGCATCGCCAGCTACCAGTTTTGTTTGAAGCGACAGGGTGTCTTGAATTGCCATTCAGGGCTTGAAGCAAGATTGCTTGCTTTCTTCGACTTCTGTCCTTTTGTCCTGGAAGTACGAACACAGTACCCGTCGTGGTGCCGCGATGAGTACAGTCGGTATCGTGATGAAGGCCGCCGTTTCCCAAAGAATAAAGTCATGTCGATTGATTTTTTACTGACACTTCAGATACCAGGAATCCCTTACCCGGTGTATCACGGAGTTTCTGCAAAACCTTTTTCGATGCTTGAAATGAAAAACGTTAAGAGACGTCACGCCAAAGAAATTTCGCGACTGTTCAGCTGGTCGGCGTCTCATGAGGTAATGCACGAGCTAACGGTTCCGGATAGCGAGTATGGGAACTACCTGTTCCTCAATTCGTTGATGGTCCATGTCGATATCGAGCGATGCTGGATAGAGGCACATCAATTTGCAACTGACCTCATGAGTAGCACCGCGGTCGGAAGCATGGACAGAATTCTAGGCATGTTGGGCAATCGTCGCGGGTACAGTTTGGACGACTCTTATCGCTTGTTTGCCGTCGCGATATTCCTCGGGTATCTAGTCGTTGACCACACATTCCCCCTTGATGTTGACGAATCACTAAATCTGGTTGGGAGAGATATCGCCCGCAAGGCACTTCCCTCCTATCTGCTCGTCGACGAGTCATCCGGGTTCTAAACGAACGAGGTTTTGTTACAGGGTCGTAGCGGTGTCAGCGGGGTGGGATGACACGTTACTGGAGCGGCCGCCGCAATTGTATAAATCGTATTATATTGATTGAATAGGATTACATATGTTTGTTGGGTTGAAAAAGTTTTTCGGAATATCACCTTTCCCAAGGATGTCCCTCTTGGTGCGGCGGGTGCGAGGCGGCCACGAGGAATTTTGGCGATTTCTATGTGTGAAAAACGGGCTGGCCTATGTCTTTGAGATGAGCGATAAGCCTCCAAAGAATTCAAGGATGCCCGAAGCTTGGCCAGTCGCCGAAGTCATGCGGATGAAGAAGGACGGTGTTCTGCGCCAGGTCGCTGAACGCTTTGTTCCAGCATGGATGACGGAACCCATGACGGATGCCAAGAGGCTCGATTTCGCTTACAAGAAGGACCTGTTGAACGAAATTATTGAGGAAGCGGGCGATGAGCTTATTACCGATAAAAGTGTTCGAAGCCGTGCACTGCGCGAAGCGTCGGCGAGCGGAACACCGGTTTCGCAGATGATGACCTGGCTCACGCGTCTCTGGTACTACGCGGAGCATGAGAATGCACTTGCCACGAACAATGCGGGAAAAGGAGGAAAGGATGTTCCCAAGACGGTAACAGGCGTCAAAAAGGGGCGCCCGAATTCCAATGTTATCTTGAACCCAAATACTCCTTACAAAGGAGTGAACTTCAAGCGCAAGTGGAAGAAGATTTTTGCGGACATACTTTACAAGCAGTTCTGCGATAGGAACCTTGATATGCCACAGGCTATGGACATTCTGTTCCTTCGTGCCGTGGGCTTCTACAAGCAAGGTAATCAGACAGTCTCGCGGCCCATACATCCCCGGAGGCTGCCCGAACGTAGTTATCTGCTGCGTTGGGGGCATCGGGTCTTCAAGACGATTGCTGCGACGCAGGCAAAGCTCGGGGAGAAAGAGTGGGAGCAAAAAAAGCAGGCAAGGAGAGGTAACGCTGAGGACGTTACGCAACGCATTATCGACATCTATGACATCGACGGGATGGAGTTCAACGGGTTTATCCGCTTTGGAAAGCACAGGATTGATGTGGGCAAACCGGTGGTGATGCTGGCTGTCGACCGTCGAAGCCGTGCAGTGGTCGGATTTTATGTGTATCTCGGCAAGGAGAATGGCACGGCATACAGAAAATGCCTATTCAGCGCGTTTACTCCGAAGGAGGAAGTCCTCGTTAAATACGGTATGGGACATCTGAAGGGGTTCGTCTATGGCGTTGCTCAAGCCGTGTTTCTGGACCGTGGCCCCGGCATAGGCAACGGTCAGAAAGAGGCTATTTGCAAACGTCTTCGGCTTGCGATATTGATGGCGCAGCCGGGACGAGGTGACGCAAAAGGGGTCGTTGAAAGTGTGAATGGTCGGTTTGAGCGTCGCCTTGCAGATATGCTTGGCTTCTACAAACGCGGTGGCTCCGAGAGAGACGAATTGAAGCGGAAATTGGCCTCATCGACTTCCACAATCGAATTCCAGCAGTTCATGCAACTTCTGCTTGCTGCGATTAGCGAACATAACCTTGGCGCCAATGTTTCACATTTGGTTACCGCCAAGCTGCTGAGCAAGAATGTAAAGCCCAGCCCCTACGCTATTTTCATGGCTAACAAGGCGAGGAAGCGCGGTGATGGGGCTCGCGACTGGCCGCAGGAACTAATCTACACCCATCTTCTCGACAACTTCCACCGGTCAGCGCCTCGCGGAAGGGTCAAGGTTAAAAGTGCGCACTACACCTCGCAGGCCCTGAGGGATTACGCCGACGAGTGGGAGGTGGCCCGCCGCCCGGGAGAGGAGTCGGCGCCAGTGGAGGTATTTGCGTTCTCTGAAACCAAGCGATATTTACTTTGGAAACATCCGGATGGAAATCTTCGATTGTTGGAAGCAACGCAGCAAACCGCCGCAAACGTCGACGATGCTACAGACTGGCTCCATTCGTTCATCAACCAACTTAAGCAAGCAGAACTCCGGGTTCAGCGAATCAGAAGTACCGCAGCCGGTGTTTTGCCAAGGCAAAAGGAATTAGTGATGGCGGACGCGGATAACGTGCCTCCGTCGATGGATTCCGCCGGTAGACGAGCGAACCGGAAGGCGGCTCACGAGGAGATGCAGAACGAAGAGTTTGCGGAGGGGGCCTTGAGAGCAGGGGTGCCCGCGAATGTCGTCGCTGCTGCTGTTGAAAACATTCAACGACAGCAAGTGCCTTTGAATTCTAACCCCGTGCCCCCTGACGAGGGCGGCGTCGACCTAGTTCAGGTTTTGGATATCGACTTCGATTGATTTGAAGAGGAAAGGCGGGGTAGTGGGGAGCTCTTCTCGCCGCCCAGCAAGGAGTTCAGCCGTTGTTATGGTAACACCTTCAAAAACACGACTATGGCCGTAAGGTGAGGTATCCGGCGAGTCCTAATTGGACCTTAAATGTCGTGTTCGATTCGCCTCTAACCATTACTGGGCAAGTATTTCTTGGGAATGGATTTGCCGTCGTTCAGCTCGAAGTTCAGCCAATGTATTTTCGTCTTACATCTATGCACTCCTTTCGCCGACACTCGACTGCACCCTGATCGGCGATCGCATGCGAATCGCGCAAGTCGTCAACAACCTGTTGAGCAACGCGTTCAAATTCACGTCCTCCGGCAAGATTACGCTGTACGCGGAAGTGAAGGACGACTCGCTGGGCCGCCCGACGCTACGCTGCCGGGTTTCGGACTCCGGCGCCGGCATGAGCGAGGCGCTTCTGGCACGACTGTTCAAGCCATTCGTGCAAGGGGAGCTGGGTACGTCGCGCGGCACTGGCGGCACCGGTCTGGGGCTCGTGATCTGCGCGCGCCTGTGCGAATTGATGGGCGGTCGGATATCCGCCGAAAGCGTGCCCGGCGCGGGCAGCGTATTTCACGTATCGATCCCGCTCGTCGCGGTGCCCGACGAGCAGCGCGCGTCGGCGAGTCTCCCCACGCCACGCGGGACGGCGCTCGTGTTGTGCACCGAGCAGCAAGCCGGCGAGTTTCTGGATGGCTGGCTTCAGCGAGCGGGCTGGTCGAGCCACGCAGTGGTGTCGCTCGCCGACGCGCAGGCATGGTTGAAAGCGAATCAGCCGGTAGTGTTGATCGTGTCCGGTGAATACGATCTCGAAGCGATTACCACGTTGCGCGCGTTGCAGGCGGTCGGCGCGGTGTGGATGACGAGCGGCGGCCCGACCCGGCCGGAGGCGCGCGGTCAGGGTGTGCTCGAAGTGAGCGAGTTCAGCCGGACCGCGTGTTTGACCGCAGTCGAGCTGGCCGTCGAAGGCACGGTCGCCGCGCTGGACGAAGGGTCCGCGCGCGTCTGCGCTGTGCCTGCTGCTGAGATCGATCCCGCGTTGTTGGGTCTTGCAGTCCTCGTCGCAGAAGACAATCCTCTGATTCAGAACCTGATCGCCGAGCAACTGGCGGCGCTCGGCTGCGTGCCCACGATCGCCGCGGATGGGCAGCAGGCGCTGACGTTGTTCGAACGCGCACCCTTCGAGGTGGTGCTGACCGACATCCATATGCCGGTCATGGATGGCCACCAGCTGCTGGCGGCATTGCGCGAGCGGCACGCGGAACTGCCGGTGCTGGCCTTCAGTGCCGTGGCCGAAGAGCAGCAGGCCCAGAGCTGGCACGAGAGCGGCTTTAGCGGGTATGTCTCCAAGCCAGCGTCGTTGAGCGAACTGCAAGCGGCTTTGCTGGCGGTGGTGCCCGCGCAGGCTAAGGTGGCTTCGGCTTCGGCTTCGGCATCGGCATCGGCATCGGCATCGGCATCGGCATCGGCATCGGCTTCCGCGGACTCCACGCCTCCCGTCGCCAACGCAACCGGCACGCTCAGCGCGGACGACAAGGCGCGTTACACGGCCATGCTCAGAGACCACTTGCAGAAAGATCTGCCGAGGCTGCTCGCGATTGTCGAAGAAGAGGACGTGCAGGCGTTGGCCGGCTGGGCGCACAGCGCGAGCGGTGCATTCGTGGTCGTGCAGGAACCACGGTTTTTCGAAGAATGCCGGCAGTTGCAAAGGCTATGCGCCGACTCCAGCCATTGGACAACCGAGATGGACGAACGGGCCATCTCGCTGCACGAAGCCTTATCAGATCACTACGGAGTCGACGAGCAACCCGCGCGTTGAGTTGCCGTTCAACCCTGCGAAATCAACCCGGCCGTTTGACGACGAAATCGATTTCGACCAGCGCATCGCGCGCCAGCGCGGTCACGCCGATACAGGTTCGCGCGGGTAGCGCGTCCGCCGGAAAGTAGGCGCGGTAGATTTCGTTCATCGGCGCGTAGTCGCGCTTGAACTCGGTCAGGAAGATACGTGTGGCAACCACGTTATGCAGGCCGAGGCCCAGCCCCTGAAGAACCAGCACGAGATTGTCCATCACGCGCTTGGTCTGGGCGACGACACCCTCGGGCAGCGGTGCAGCGTCGTCGGTGGGGGAGGTCGGCATCTGGCCGGTCAGGAAGACCCAGCCGTCGGCCTCGGCAGCATGCGAGAACGGGCCGACCGGCGTGGGTGCTGAGGGAATCATCCAGAAGGAGGGGGTTGAGCTCATGGGCGGGTGCGCTGGGTCTGATCGAATGTCGGGATGACAAGGTAACCGATCAAAACTCAGGATGCCGGTGCAGTGCGCGGCATCCTGCCCAACTCCCGCCGGATCAGACCAAACCGGTCGCGTAGTAGACCGCGATCACAAAGAAGACCGCCATGGTCTTGATCACGGTCACCGCGAAAATGTCGCGATACGACTGTCGATGCGTCAAGCCCGTGACCGCCAGCAGCGTAATCACCGCGCCGTTGTGCGGCAGCGTGTCCATACCGCCGCTCGCCATCGCGACGACACGGTGCAGCACTTCCATCGGGATATGCGCGGCTTCCGCGCCCTTGATGAACGTGTCCGACATGGCCGCGAGCGCGATGCTCATGCCGCCCGACGCCGAACCCGTGATACCGGCCAGCGAGCTCACCGAAACAGCTGCATTGACGAGCGGATTGGGAATGCTTTTCAGTGCGTTGCTGACCACCAGAAAGCCCGGCAACGCTGCGATCACACCACCAAAACCGTATTCCGACGCCGTATTCAACGAAGCCAGCAACGCGCCGGCCACGGCGGCCTTGGTGCCGATTGCGAAGCGTTCGCGCACGCGGTTGAACGCCGTGACGACGACCATGATGATGCCGAGGAGCAGCGCGCCTTCCACGGCCCAGATGGCGACCACGGCCTTGATCGTCGTGGTGACCGGTGCGTGGATGCCCGGCAGGATGTCCGGTGCAACCGTGTACGACGCGCCGTACCAGTTCGGGATCCAGCGGGTCAGGAGGAAGTTCGCGACACCGACCAGAACCAGCGGCGCGACTGCCAGCAACGGATGCGGCAGTTGCTTCGATTCGACGCGGTCTGGCTCGTTGACCAGATCCGTGCCGTAACCCTCGCCGGTTGCCATTGCTGCGCGGCGGCGCCATTCAAGATACGTGAGGCCGACCACGATGATGAACAGCGAGCCGATCACGCCCAATGCGGGCGCGGCCCACGAGGTCGTTTTGAAGAACGTGGTCGGGATGATGTTCTGGATCTGCGGCGTGCCGGGCAGCGAATCCATGGTGAACGAGAACGCACCCAGGGCGATCGCGCCGGGCATCAGGCGCTTCGGAATGTTGCTCTGGCGGTACAGCTCGGCGGCGAACGGATAGACCGCGAACACCACCACGAACAGCGAGACGCCGCCGTAGGTGAGCAGCGCGCACACCGCGACGATCACCGCATTGGCGCGCGAACGGCCAATATAGCGAATGGCAGCGGCCACGATCGATTCCGAGAAGCCCGACAATTCGATGACCTTGCCGAACACGGCGCCTAACAGGAACACCGGGAAGTAGAGCTTCACGAAGCCGACCATCTTCTCCATGAAGATGCCGGTGAAAACCGGCGCGACGGCGGCCGGATCGGTCAACAGAACGGCGCCTAGCGCGGCGATCGGCGCAAATAGAATGACGCTGTAGCCGCGGTAGGCGGCAAACATCAGGAACGCCAGCGCGGCGAGGACGATAACAAAGGACATTGAGTCTCCAAAGCTTGGTTGTTCTACACGGTCGCCGTCCCGAAGGTGCGACGGCACGGCGCCGGCAAACGCAGGTTTCGTGCCACGCGCACGCTAGCGGCCAGCCGCCTGATAGCGCGGGCCGAAGCTCGAAACGTGGTGCGGCCGATTGTACCCAAACGTCTCCAAAACGGGACGTAAATCCGCTGAACATAGGCCAAACCAAGGTTAAACCCTTATACCGCAGGCTTGCTGGCGATCTCTTCGATGAGATAAGCTTGTCTACGAAATGAGACAATCATAAAAAGATGTTAGCCGGAGACAGCGACAGCATGATGAACGACTGGGCAGGCCTGCCTGCCACTTACGGCGACGTATTGCGCCGGGCGATGGATTCGCTCTTCCGCACATTCGAAAATTTCAGCGAAGGCACCTTTATCGTCGACGCCGACGCGCGCGTGGTCTGGATCAACAAGCGCTATGCGGCGCGCTTCGGTTTTTCGGACCCCGAGCAGGCGATTGGCCGCGATTGCGAGGCGGTGATTCCCAATAGCCTGATGCGCGAGGTCGTCAACACCGGCAAACCGATTCTGCTCGATATTCTGGAAACGGACCGCGAACCGCTCGTCGTGACGCGTCTGCCGCTAAAGGACGACGCGGGCGTCACTGTCGGCGCCGTCGGCTTTGCGCTTTTCGATGAGCTAAAGGCACTGACGCCGCTCTTTTCCCACTACTCGCGCGTGCAGGAAGAGTTGATCGCAACGCGCCGGTCGCTCGCCCAGGCGCGTCGCGCGAAATATACGTTCGGCAGTTTCGTCGGCACCAGCGCGGCCAGTCTCGAAGTGAAGCGGCAGGCGCGCCGCGCGGCGCAACTAGAATCGCCCGTGCTGCTGCTCGGTGAAACCGGCACCGGCAAGGAGTTGCTGGCGCATGCCATCCACGGCGGCTCGGCGCGCGCGAATCAGCCGCTCGTGACGGTCAACGTCGCGGCGATTCCCGACACCTTGCTCGAAGTCGAATTCTTCGGCGCCGCGCCCGGCGCGTACACCGGCGCGGACCGCAAGGGGCGCGTCGGCAAGTTCGAGCTCGCGAACGGCGGCACGCTGTTTCTCGACGAAATCGGGGATATGCCGCTGCCGTTGCAGGGCAAGCTGCTGCGCGTGTTGCAGGACAAGGAGTTCGAACCGCTGGGCTCGAACCGGATCGTGCGCGCGGATGTCCGGATCATCGCGGCGACTTCGGCCGATTTGCCGGCGCTGGTCGCGGCGGGGCGCTTTCGCGCCGACCTGTTCTATCGGCTGAATGTGCTGACCATCCACGCGGCGCCTTTGCGCGAGCGGGTCTCCGATATCGAAGCGCTCGCCTACGCCATGCTCGAAGACCTGTCGACGCAGGCAAGTGGCGGCAGTCACTTCGAATTGCAGGACGACGCGCTGCGGCTGCTGTGTTCCTACGACTGGCCGGGCAACGTGCGCGAATTGCGCAATACGTTGGAGCGCGCCGTGATGCTTTCCGACAGCGAGCGGATCGATGCGCGGGCGCTGGCGCCGTTTATCGGCTCGGCGCAGGGCGGCGGGCATCGTCGTTTGGCGGCAGCCGAGGCGCTGTCCGCGGCGCACGCTTCGGGCGCGCAAGCAGGCGCGCCCGAACCGGCGTCGTGGAGCGACGCGATGGCGGCCTTCGAGAAGCGTTTCCTGATCGACGCCTTGCGTGCCAACGGTGGCCGCGTGATCGAGACGGCCAACCAGATCGGCATGGGCCGCGCGACGCTCTACAAGAAGATCGCCGCTTACGGCATCGGCGTATGACCACGTTCGGCGACGTCGAGTGACGCAGCGTAATTGCCGCGTGGCACAATCGCGTGATCGAAAAACAAGATGTGATCGGGGTTTCAGATGAAACGCAGTCTCTCCTCCTTTGCGAGCCGGGCCAGCGCCACGCTGGCGGTCGGCGCCGTGGTCGCGCTGAGCGGTTGCAGCAGTAGCGCGCCGCTGTTTCTGTCGGATGGTCGCGCAACGACGCTGGTGCAGTGCCCGGCCGGTTCCGACTCCTGCTCGCAGCAGGCCAGCGCGGGTTGCGGCGGCGCGTTCGACGTGGTGCGTCAGTCGACCGAGAATGGCACGCTCAATCTGATTTACGCCTGCCGGGCGAAGTAACGGCGCGGGCGCGATAAGCGTCTCTGGCATTCTCTTCCTTCGGCCCGCCGCCCGATCGTGACGGCGGGCGCCTCTATCGCAGCGCCGATTTCATCTGCACCCGGCAAATCGGTTCATTCGATTCCTCGAGATCGGGACGACAAGTGCATGGCAGGTCGTAAAGACCTGCGTCTAATGCAGCTTCGCCCTGCGGCACTTATGCGTAATGGTTTTTAATGCCGCGCTTCATGTTATTTCCAACCGCCGACCGAAATTAAATCCGCGAATTTTTTGCCGTTAAGCTAAGTCGGTGCGGAACCTAACGGAACGCGAAGTTTAGCGGCGCTATTCTTTTCTGACAGCCTTGGAAATCAGGCCGCAGGCAGGTTTTGCCGCTTCAGTCCTTGCGTGGAGGGTGCTCAGGAAGGATTTTCCGTTTCAGATAAAAAGAACCAAAACGGCACGCTTTATGCTTTTATTTACGCAGTGAAAATAGTTCAACGAGTAATCCGGGGAAAGCAATGAATCACCACCAACTCGAAAAAGATATTGAACATCTTGAACACGTAATCTCGCATATCTCCGCTGAGGACCGCATTCCGCTATCGTATTGGCGCAGCCGCATCGATTCCGTATCGGGCGCGGTTCGGGTGCCGGCGCAAGCGAGCCGCGTGAAACGGCTTAACGCCGCGCTTTCGGCGCTGGAAGAGCGGCAAAAAGGCTGAACTACCGCAACTGTGGGCGGCTTCGACGTTCCCTTTCATCGGGTAACATCGTCTGCAAAAATTAAGGAACGTAACGGCCGGGCGGGTTGCCGCGTACCGGACGGCTGTCTCGACGCAAGCCGCGCATTTGCTGCGTACGCGCCAGACGGACGGATGCGGGCAGTAGACCAACTGCGGACGGACGGCGCCCCCAAGCCATAACGAGCAGGCCGGCATTCCTACCCACTGACTCAGGACGAACATGCAACGAGCAGGACTCTCTGCGTCTCGATTGACGGCGTTGACCAACGCCATGCAAGGCTATGTGGAACGCGGTGAAGTGGCGGGCGTGGTTTCAATGGTCTGGCGGCGCGGCGAGATCGGCTACTTCGAGCCGCTCGGCATGCGAGACGAAGCCGCGCAATTGCCCATGGAGCGCGATACGCTGTTCCGCATTGCCTCGATGACCAAGCCGGTCACCAGCGCCGCGATCCTGATGCTGATCGAAGAGGACCGGCTCGCCCTCGACACGCCGATCTCCCTCTGGTTGCCTGAACTGGCCGCACCGCGCGTGCTGCGCGACCCCACCGGTCCGCTCGACGAAACCGACCCGGCCAGAGCGTCGCTCACCGTGCTGGATCTGCTGACGCATCGCGCGGGCTTCGCCTATGCCTTCACCGCAACCGGGCCGCTGTCCAAGGCCTACGCGGCCGCATTCAACGGTTTCGAAGCGCGCGTGGACGCCAACACGTGGCTCGCCCGCATCGCGGATTTGCCGCTGATGTTTCAGCCCGGCTCACGCTGGCACTACGGCATCGCGACCGACGTGCTCGGCGTGCTGATCGAACGCGTGAGCGGCATGCCGCTCGGCGAGTTTTTCCGCACGCGGATTTTCGAGCCGCTCGGCATGCGCGATACGGCGTTCTGGGTGCCCGATGCACAACTCGCACGGTTGGCCACCGCCTATGGCGTCGAAGCGGGCACGGGACGGCGTGTGGTCGAGGATCATCCTGCTTCGAGCCGATGGGCGAATCGGGACCGATTCCAGAGCGGCGGCGGTGGCCTGATTTCGACAGCGCAGGACTATCTGCAATTCGCGCAACTTCTGCTCGGACGTGGGCGGGTCGGTACGACGCGTTTGCTGTCGCATCGCTCAGTCGATCTGATGCGCTCGAACTTCCTGACGCGCGACCAACGCCGCGTGCCGGCCTTCGGACATGTGCTGTGGGCAGGCCAGGGGTTCGGCCTCGGCGTGTCGGTCGTCGATGATCCTGCGCAGCAGTTGCCGCTCGGCTATCGCTCGGCGGGGTCGTTCGGCTGGCCGGGTGCCTATGGCACGAGCTGGTTCGCCGATCCGGTCGAGGACCTGATTGGGCTGATGCTGATTCAACGGCGGTCGATCGAACCGTTTTCAATGGCAGTTGAGTTCGAACGCCGCGTGTACGATGCGATTGACGACTGAGTGACCGGGCTGCGGCAGGCAGGCCGACGGCTGCTGGCCGCGTCAACGGCGCCTGGCTTTACGCCTCTCTATCCGGTAATTTATTCGTCTGATAGTGTCCGCACTTCAGTACTCGTCAAAACGATCGGAGCACCCGCCATGGCCTCGTACAAGCAGTTGACTGCCCAACTCGAAAAACTCCACAAGGAAGTCGCAGCGGCCCGCGAGAAGGAAATTGCGCAGGCGATCGCCGACATCAAGCAGAAGGTGGCCGAATACGATCTGACAGCCGAAGAGTTGGGTTTTACGAGCAAGCGCACTGCGGCCCGTAAAACCGCTTCGGTTGCCAAGTATCGCAACCCGAAGACCGGCGAAACCTGGAGCGGCCGTGGGCGCTCGCCCGCGTGGCTTGCCGGCAAGAATCGCGAGCGCTTTCTGATCGAAGTCTGAAGCGCGTCGGCGCATGGCGTGTCTGCTCGTCGTGCGCCGGATTGTCTGAAGTGATGTCGCGAGCGGAGTTTCTCGCACCGTCACGCAGGTCCCGAAAACGCTCACCTTTCGCGTGAACCTGGAGCCGGAGTCGTTCGACAGGCTGTGCTGTTTGCGCCTCGGCTCTCTGCTTCGGTGAGCCAGGTTTTGGCGAGTGACGCACCTTGCGTCCACCTTGACGCCGCGTCTCGCGGCAACTCATCCTGTTTCGCGGAAACCCGCGCCAGCCATTGCTGGCGCGCGTTCCCAGGCTCTGCGAAGAATCGCGGCGGCCCCAGCCCATTCCCTTTCCAGTTGTCGCGTTGGCCTCGACACGCCGCAGTTCGCGTTCGTGCAGGTGCGAGAGCGAGCTTCGGCATGCTCACCTTTCATCGCCAATCGAGGGTGCGTCGGCGAGAGTCCCGAAAACCCTCACCTTTGCGCTCACCGATACGCGCACACCACTGCGCTCGGGACTAACCCGGAGTTGAGTTCCTCTCATACCCCGCATCAAAACTCATCGATACAGGGTCGCGGATGCCGAACGTCACAATCGGCCATCCACTCAACCTCGACGGAACGACCATGAGCGTATCGACGGACAAACAACTCTTTATCGGCGAAGGATTCGAAGGCCCCGGCGTCAACCTCGCGCACATCAACGTACTGGTCGGCCCGCGTAACGGCCCGGCAGGGCAGGCTTTCGCCACCGCACTGGCGACGCCGTCCGCGGGCCACGCGCCGTTCGTCGTCATCGCGCGTCCGGGCGTGCCGACCAAGCCGCTGACGCTCTATGTGAACAAGGCGCAGATCGGCAGCGACTTCCACGGCAATGCGACATGGGGCGCCTCGCAAGCCGGCATTGCGAAGGCGGTGGCGGAGTCGTTGGAGAACGGCACGCTGCCGCCCGAAGCAGAAAACGATTGGGTGGTGGTGTCCGCGAACTGGGTCAACCCGAGTGCGGACGATCTCGACGCCGTCTTCGAAAACAACTACCGCGCATGCAGGAACGCGATCCTCGCGGCGATGAAAGGCCTGCCGCATCGCGAAGAAGTATTCGCCGCGGCACGCGACGTATCGAACCCGTTCTACACACCGAAACAACGTTAATCGCATGGCGCGCGGTTCGGTGAGCGCGGATGCGCCACTCACCGTCCGCGCCGCTGGATGCGACCAGGAAGGAGACAAGCACAATGGAATATATTCGCCTCGGCCAATCCGGCCTGAAGGTTTCGCGTCTGTGCCTCGGCACGATGAATATGGGCACGCCGCAATGGAAGCCGTGGATTTTCGATGAAGCCCAAAGCGAGCCGATCGTCCGTCATGCGTTGGAAGCGGGCGTCAATTTCATCGACCTCGCCGACTTCTATTCGACCGGCGTGGGCGAAGAAGTGGTGGGGCGCATTCTGAAGCGTATTGCGCGCCGCGAGGAAATCGTCGTGACGACCAAGGTCGGTTACGACATGGGGGCGTATCAGAACGCCGGCGGCCATTCGCGCAAGCACATCATGGATGGCATCGACGCCTCGCTCACGCGTCTCGGCATGGATTACGTCGACATCTACATGCTGCATTTCTTCGACGTGAATACGCCGGTCGAGGAAACCATGGGTGCGCTCAACGATATCGTCCGCGCCGGCAAGGCCCGCTACATTGGCGTATCGACCATGTACACGTGGCAGTTCGCGAAGATCATGCAGGTCTGCGAGCGCAACGGCTGGCACAAGCCGATCAACATGCAGTTGCAGTTGAACCTGGCGTACCGCGAGGAAGAGCGCGAAATGATTCCATATTGCCAGGATCAGGGCGTCGGCGTCTCGGTGTTCAGTCCGCTGGCGCGTGGGCTGCTGACGTGCGATCCGGGTTCGACGCGCAATCAGACCGACTTCTTCACCGCGCAAATGTATGGCGATGTGGCTTCGCGTGAGATTGCCGCTTCGGTGGCGCGCGTGGCCGCACGGCGCGGGGTGTCGGCCGCGCAAATCGCGCAGGCGTGGGTGCTGAACCATGGCGGCGTCGCAAGCATGCTGGTCGGCGCGGATACGCCGGCGCAGTTCGATAGCGCGCTCGCGGCGCTCGGCACGACGCTCTCGGCGGACGAACTGTTCGAACTCGAACGCAACTACACGCCGTGCGATCTGATCAACGATTACACCGCGGGCAAGCGTGTTGCCCGCGAACCGCGGCTCGCACAAGGTGTGTTCGTCGAAACGCTGGAGAAGGCGGCATGAACGAATTTCTCCGCACAGCGCATTACATCGGCGGCGAGTGGTACGAAAGCGCCGGCACATACGCCGTATTGAATCCCGCAACCGGCGAGGTGGTTGCGCAAGTGGCCAAAGGTGGCGCGGCGGAAACCGCGCAAGCCATCGCGGCTGCCGAGCGCGCGTTTCCCGCATGGCGTTCGCTGACCGCAAAAGAGCGCAGCGTGCGCGTCAAACGCTGGGGCGAGTTGATGCTCGAGAATCGCGACGCGCTTGCAGAACTGCTGACGCTCGAACAAGGCAAGCCGCTTGCCGAAGCCCGCGGCGAAGTCGGCTATGCGGCCAGCTTCTTCGAATGGTTCGCGGAGGAAGCGAAGCGCGCGTATGGCGACGTAATCCCGAGCCCCAATCCGAACGCGAAGATCATTGTGACGCGCGAACCGGTGGGCGTGGTGGCGGCGATTACGCCGTGGAATTTTCCGCTCGCCATGATTACGCGCAAGGCCGGTCCCGCGCTCGCGGCCGGCTGCACGATGGTGCTCAAGCCATCGGAGGAAACGCCGTTATCCGCGTTCGCTCTGGCGGTGCTCGCGGAGAAGGCGGGCATTCCGCCGGGCGTGTTCAACATCGTCTCCGGCGATGCCGTCGCGATCGGCAGCGTGCTCACCGAATCCGACGTGGTGCGCAAGCTGTCGTTCACCGGCTCGACGCGCGTCGGCAAGCTGCTGGCGAAGCAATCGGCGGACACGTTGAAAAAGCTCTCGCTCGAACTCGGCGGCAACGCACCCTTCATCGTATTCGACGACGCGGATCTCGACGCCGCCGTGCAGGGCGCGATGGCTTCGAAATTCCGCAACACCGGGCAGACGTGTGTGTGCGTGAATCGCTTCTACGTGCAGGACGGCATCTACGAAGCATTCACGTCGGCGCTGACGCAAGCCGTGTGCAAGATGCGCGTAGGCAACGCGTTGCAAGGCGAGGTCGAACAAGGTCCGCTGATCAATCAGGCGGCGCTGAAGAAGGTCGAAACGCACGTTGCCGACGCATTGCAAAAGGGCGCGAAGATTTTGACGGGCGGCAAACCGCATGCGCTAGGCGGCACGTTCTATGAGCCGACCGTTCTTGCCGACGCCTCCAGTTCGATGCTGATCGCTGGGGAAGAAACCTTCGGCCCGGTGGCCGCATGCTTTCGTTTCAAGACCGAAGAGGAAGCGATTGCCGCGGCTAACGACACGCCGTTCGGCTTGTCGGCGTATTTCTATACACGCGACCTGGCCCGCGCCTGGCGCGTCGGCGAAGCGCTGGAGAGCGGCATGGTCGGCATCAACGAAGGAATTCTATCCACGGAAGTCGCGCCGTTCGGCGGCGTCAAGCAGTCAGGGCTCGGTCGCGAAGGCTCGAAATACGGGCTCGATGAATACACGGAACTGAAATACATGATGATGGGCGGCCTCGGGCGCTGATCTTCAGACCGCGGGCCGCGGCGGCATGCACACGCATGCCGCACTGGCGGACCACGCAATCGGGCGACCGGCAGCACGCCAGCCACGCCCGACGACTCATACCAACGAAGGAGACAGCGTGAGCAATCAGGACATGCAGGCGGCCACTCTCGGCCTCGCCCCCACTTTGCCGGCGGCAGCAGCACCCGCGCACCGCCCCATTCCTCTCGACGATGTTCCGCTCAATGCCTTTCACGTCAAGATCGCCGGCTTGACGTTCGGCGCGCACTTCACCGAAGGTTTCGCGCTCGGCACGATCGGTTACGCGCTCGCATCGATGAATCGGCAGATGCCGCTCGACGCTTTCTGGATGGGCATGATCGGCAGTTCCGCATTGATGGGCATTTTCTTCGGCAGTCTGGTTTTCGGCTGGCTGTCCGATCGCCTGGGACGACAAAAGATTTTTCTGCTGAGCTTTCTGATCATTACCGCGGCCGCGTTCGCGCAGTTCTATGTGCGCTCACCGCTCGAATTGTGCCTGCTGCGGGTGGTGATCGGTTTCGGCATGGGCGGCGATTTCGCGGTGGGGCACGCCATTCTCGCGGAATTCTCGCCGCGCAAGCACCGTGGCACGTTGCTCGGGTCGTTCAGCGTGGTGTGGACGATCGGTTACGTGGCGGCGAACGTGCTGGGCATGCATTACGCCGATGCTTCGCCGGATGCATGGCGCTGGTTGCTTGCGTCGGCGGGCGTGCCGGCGTTGGTCGTGCTCGTGTTGCGCGTAGGCACGCCGGAGTCGCCGCGCTGGTTGCATGGCAAAGGCCGGGTCGCGGAGGCCAAATCGGTCATGCTCAAGCATTTTGGCGCGAACGTGACCCTCGACGGCGCTCATGATGAACACGCGCAAACGGCGGGCGGCTTTATGCGGTTGTTCAAACCGGATCTGATTCGACGCACGATTTTCAATTGCGCGTTCTTTGTGTGTCTCGTCATTCCGTATTTCGCGGTCTATACGTTTCTGCCGACCGTTCTGAAAGCGATTCATTTGAACAACGATTCCAGCGCGGATTTTCTGCTCAATGGGTTTCTCGTGCTGGGCGCGCTGATTGGTATCTGGCTGACGATCAAGCTGCCGCGTCGTGTCTTCCTGATCGGTTCGTTCGCGGTGACGTGTGTTTCGCTGATCGCATTGAGTTTGCTGCCGGAGTCGGCGGCATTGGGGATGATTGTCGCATTCGCGATTTTCACGCTGACCATGTCGGCGTTTTCCAATCTGGTTGGCGTGTTTCCGCCGGAGTGTTTTCCCACTGAGGTGCGTGCTTGCGGCGTTGGTCTCGCGATTGCGTGCAGCCGTCTTGGCTCGGCGGTCGGCACGTTTTTGCTGCCGCTCGGCATCGTGCATCTGGGTTTCCATATCACGATGATGGTGCTTGCCGCAGTATTGCTGATCGGGATGGTGGTGTCGATTGCGTGGGCGCCCGAGACGAAGCATTTGACGTTGAACGAGGCGAGCGGCGCGTAGCGCTTTTCTCTGCTAGAAAATAACCCGCCGCATTGGCAACGATGCGGCGGGTTTTTGTTTGGACAGGCTGATCAGCTTGCTGGCCGACACAAATTTTGCGTGGCGTATTGCCGCGTCCAGCCTATTCACGAAGAGCCAGTTCGACCGATTCTTCGTGCATTGATGCATCACTCTGCCGGACACACAGCCAGCCACTTGGTGCCTGATATCCCCGTCGAAATCTCAGGAAAGGCAATTTGCCTCATGTATTTCTTATCCAGTAAAACTTACGATTGACTTTTTTGCGCGACATCAAGTTATTCGGCATTTTATTTTGCCTGTTTGCCTTGCGAAATCAGCGTGATCGAGGTGTGCAACGGTACGACGTATCTCCGCGACTGCCGTTGAGTTTTCTGTCTAATCTTTAGGAATACAAGCAATGAAATCGATGATCTCCGCATTCGTGATCGCTACTGGCGGTGTGTTGGGTCTCGCGCCGGCTGGCGCCAATGCGGCGGACGGTACGATCACCATCAGTGGCACGGTGACAGACACCACTTGCTCGATCAACGGCTCGGCGAGTGGCACGCCCGCCGACCTGTTAGTCACGCTGCCATCGGTTCCGGCCAGTGCGCTTACGACATCAGGTGCCGTGGCTGGTACGTCGAACGCGGCAGATCTGAGATTCGTTTTGACGGGTTGCACTGGCGCGGCTACCAAGGCGATTGCCAACTTCGAAAACGGCCAGACAATCGACCAGTCAACGGGCCTTCTGGCGAACCAGGGCGGCACCGCGAAAAACGTGGAAGTTCAACTGCTCAACGCGCAAATGCAGCCGATCAATGTGCTGACGGGCAGGAACAACGATATCAGTACGAGCGGGGTGGCTATCACCGGCGGCGCGGCAACGTTGCAGTATTTCGCACAGTATTACGCGCTCGATGCAGCCCAGGCGGGTACGGTCTACACGTCGGTTCAATACACGATGCAATATCAGTAAATTGCAGATAGAGACGCTCCTTACCGGCGTGCATTGATTCAATCAATCCATTGACTGAAATCACGGAAAGAGGCGATTTGTCTCATGTAATTTTGATGTGGGACAACTTAACATCGCATTCTCCTATCTCAGAAGGACAGGTCAGGCGTTTAGAGCAGGAACTATCGTATTCCTGAACTGAATGATTGGCATGCTTGACGCATGGGGCGATCCTCGAGCAATACAAGGATCGCTTTTTGATTTGATCGGCTTTTCTTAGTTTATTGGACTGAACGTTATGAAGTTATCCCTCCCCGCAATCGCGATCGCCGCCGGCACTCTGTTCGGTCTCGTACCCCTTGGCGCCCATGCGGCGGATGGCACGATCTCCATCTCCGGCACCGTGACCGATAGCACGTGTTCGATCAACGGCAGCGCAAGCGGTACCCCGGCCGACAAGGCAGTCACGCTGGCGCCGGTCCCGACTGGTTCGCTTTCGTCGTCAGGCGAAGTGGCCGGTACGTCGAACCCTGCAGATCTGCAACTGAAACTGAGCGGCTGCAGCGGCACGGCCACCAAAGCAGTTGCGCGTTTTGAGAACGGCCCGACGGTCGACCAGACGAATGGCTATCTGTCGAACAGCGGCACCGCGCAAAACGTGGAGGTTCGTCTCCTCAACGCGCAGATGCAACCGATCAACGTCACGACGGGCGCGAACAACGATGTCTCCACGGACGGGGCAACCATCACGGGCGGCGCGGCAACCCTGCAGTATTTCGCGCAGTACTACGCGACAGGCGTTGCGGCTCCCGGTACGGTCACCTCGTCGGTTCAATACTCGATGGAATACCAGTAAGCGAAGGTCCGAAGCGCTCGCTGGGCGGGCGCCTTTTTGCGGCCTTCCTCTGGATTATTGAAAGACAGACTGTAATGAAGCTGCTCAAAAATATGCCGATAGTAATCGGCTTTGCCTGTGCGCTATTGGCCGGCAGCACACAGGCAAGCGTGACTATTGGCGGTACGCGTGTGGTGTATCCACTCGAGCAGCGTGAAGTCTCGGTCAAACTGGATAACGACAGCCACAAACCCTCCCTCGTGCAGGTCTGGATCGACGACGGCAATGCCGATGCCAAACCCGGCGAGATCAAAGTGCCGTTCGTGATTACGCCGCCGATTTTCCGCATGGACGCGAAAAAGGCGCAGACGTTACGCGTGATGTACACGGGCGAATCATTACCTCAGGACCGCGAGTCGGTCTATTGGCTCAATGTGCTGGACATCCCACCAAAGGCAAGTGCTGCTTCGGACGCCAATACTTTGAGCCTCGCGTATCGCACCCGCATCAAGGTTTTCGCGCGGCCGGACAAGCTACCCGGCAAACCTGAAGATGCGGCCGCGCAACTGCGTTGGAGCATCGCGGCGTCGGCGGATGGCAAAGGGCAGGCGCTCAGCGTCTCGAATCCGACGCCTTACTACGTCTCGTTGAGCGAGATCGACGTCGAGAGCAATGGCCACACCTTCAGGAACGAGCAAGGGGGCATGGTTGCACCGCGCACCTCAGCGGTCCTGCCGATGGCGAAGATGAATGGTGTCGCCGCGGGCGCGAAGGTGCACTACATCGCAATCAGCGACTACGGCGGCCCGATCACCGGCGACGCGGCGCTCGGCGAATAGACCGCCACAGCCCGGCCGGGGGCGGCAGCGTGCCGCCTTTGGCCAACCCTTTCTCCTGCACGGCGCGCGTTGCGCCGGCAACGCATGGATGACGCACGCCTGCGGCGGGACATTCAATTCCGATCACATCATGAAGGACCTACGCTGTCGCAGGTCGGCCGCTCGTGGCACTGAACGCGCGGGTGTGTTCAGTCTCAACCCGGTCGCCGCCGTTGTCACGTTGGCATTCGCGGCGCTGGGCGGCGTTCAGCCGACAGGCGCACAGGCGTCCGAACCCGCTCAAGCGGGCGCAGCCGTGGAGTTCGATACGACATTTCTGCGCGTCGATCCGAATGCGACGGTGGACGTCTCGCGCTTCGCGCGTGGCAACCCGGTATCTGAAGGCATTTATTCCGTCGATGTGTACCTCAACGGTATTCGTGTCGCGCGTCATGACGTGCGGTTTGTCGCCGCGAGCGGAACGACTGCGGCGCGTCCTTGCCTTAGCCGCCAAATGCTGGAGAAGCTTGGCGTCGACTTCGCCAAGGTCGCGGCGAGCAGCGAGGCGAAGGTGAAGGTGAAGGCGGAACCGGGGGCCGACACCGGCGTTACCGGCGAATGCGTCGACCTCACGGCGGCCGTGCCCGACGCGACCGTTGACTTCGATTTCGCGGAACAGAAGATCAGCCTCAGCGTGCCGCAAAAATACATGCGAAACACCGCGCGCGGTTACGTGCCGCCCGAGATGTGGCAGAACGGAGTCAACGCAGCTTTCTTGAGCTACAACGCGAACGCGTACCACAGCGCTGGATCGGCTGTTGAATCGACTCAAAGCTATGTCGGTTTGAATGCCGGCGTGAACATCGGCGCGTGGCACTTCCGCCATCAGTCCTCGGTGACCCAGCAAGCCGGTGCCGCCACGCAGTTCGACAACATTGCGACCTACCTTCAGCGTGATATCACCGCGATGAAGTCGCAGTTGACGGTCGGCGACGGCTACACGACCGGCGATGTGTTCGACAGCGTGCAATTTCGCGGCGCGCAGATCGCCACCGACGACCGCATGCTGCCAGAATCCCTGCGCGGCTATGCGCCGGTCGTGCGTGGCACGGCTGAATCGAATGCGCGCGTGACGGTTCGGCAGAACGGGCAGGTGATTGATGAAACCACCGTGTCGCCGGGCCCGTTCGAAATCAGTGACCTGTACGCGACCGGCTATGGCGGCAACCTGGATGTCACCGTCACCGAGGCCAATGGCCGCACGAAAAGCTTTACCGTGCCTTACGCCTCGGTCGCCCAGTCGTTGCGGCCCGGCACCACACGGTTTTCGGTCACTGCCGGTGAGCTTCGTTATGCCACGCTCGAAACCAACCCGATTTTCGAGCAGTTCACATTGCAGCGCGGGCTGACCAATCTGATCACGCTCTATGGCGGCGGTGTCGCTGCGGACGGCTATCTGGCCGCCGACCTGGGCACCGCACTGAACACGCAGCTGGGTGCTTTCTCCGTCGACGTGACGGCCGCCGAGACGCAGATTCCGGATCAGGCCACCTCGCGTGGCACCAGCTTGCGCGTTGGTTATAGCAAGTTCATCAATCCGACCAACACCAACATTGCGATCGCGGCGTATCGCTATTCGACGGCCGGGTACATGAACTTGTGGGATGCCGCGTCCGCGCGTGACCTCGCAATGCACGGCGGCGATCCGAATTCGGTGTATCGCCAGCGCAATCGTTTTCAGGCCACGCTCAATCAGAATTTCAAGGAATACGGCACGGTCTACCTGAACGCTTCCGCACAGCAATACTGGAATCGCAGCGGCAGCGATGTGTTCTATCAGGCAGGCTACACCCATCGTTTCAGGTACGGTACGTACAGCATCAGCGCAGGGCGCACGCGCAGTTCGAACGGATCGATGTCGGACCAGATCATGCTGAGCACGACGTTGCCGCTCGGCCATGACCCGCATTCGCCGCTCATGTCGACGAACCTCAGCAGTTCCGGCGGCAAGACCAGTCTGCAGGCCAACGTGAGTGGTTCGTTGGGTGATCGCAACCAGTACTCATACAGCGCGTATGGGACGTACGGCGGCGGCTCCGGCGCCAGCACGGCGAGCGCGGGCGCGAGCGGTACCTATCGCGCACCGTACGCGCAGTTGACGGGATCGGCGAGCGGGGGAACCGGATCGAGCCAGGTGTCGGCAGGGGTGAGCGGGTCGATCGTCGCGCATCCGGGCGGCGTCACCTTCTCGCAGACGGTGGGCGACACGTTCGGCGTTATCGAAGCGCCGGGCGCCGCCGGCGCGAGCGTGACCAGTTCACCCGGTGTGAAGCTCAACGCAGGCGGCTTTGCGGTGGTCCCGTATTTGACGCCGTATGGCATGAACACGGTGGACATCGATCCAAAGGGCACCTCGACCGATGTCGAGTTTGAATCGACGTCGGAGCAGGCGGTGCCGCGGTTGGGCTCAGTGGTGATGATCAGGTACAAGACGGTGACCGGACGCGCCGTGCTGATTCGCGCGCCGCAACTCGGCGACAAGGCGTTGCCGTTCGGCGCGGATGTCGTCGATGCAAGTGGACGCACGGTAGGCGTCGTTGCGCAGGACAGCCGGATTTTCGCGCGCGGGATCGAAGACAAAGGCTCGCTGTTCGTGAAATGGGGTGCGACGGCCTCCGAGCAATGCCACATTGACTATGTGCTGCCGGCGCAGACGCGTAACGCGGGGGCGGTCTACATGTCTGTGGAAGGGCACTGCGTGGATGGGGCGCCAACCGGAAAAGGCGAACCTTGATTGCCGTAGTACTCAGCAACTGAATTCGAAGGGTGATTGAATCTCAGCGTTCAAATCTTGTCTGCAACTTTGCAGTCGAAAAGCGACAGTCTATGAGGCATTGTTCTGTGCGACCGTTGCGCGGCGCGACCGCCGTTCGCGCATTCGGATCGTCGGGTGCCTCATGTTATTACTGGTTTTCAATTTGTTCGCGGCCAGGGCAGCTCACGCAGTGCTTATCTGTAATGCAAGCGGTGCAAACAACATAATCAGCGCGGGATCGATCTCCGTGCCCGCCAATCCAACGGTTGGTGCGACGATTGCCACGCTTGCGCCAACACAGTTTCAGATGCCCTGCAGATTTGACGATTCAGCACCGGTAGAGACGACTGCTACGCTTTGGCCGAACGGGAGATGTGGAGGCAGGCTCGATCAGAGCGCTGGCCACTTTCACGATGTCCTATCAGTAGGCCTCCTGGGGCAGACCCGCCTGCCGCTTCTCCGCCGCACCTGCCCCTTTTCGATACGCCGGTCCCCATGACGTGTATCATTCGTTCCCTGCGCTGTTCTGCGCTGGCGATTCCCGTATTGTCGAACGCTCGTTCGTGACCTGTTTCCGACGCGGTCGAGTTGCCATTGTGACGCGGGCCGCCGGCCCAACTCCCGCAGCTCGACGCCGCCGCGCAAGGCGTGGCACACCGGCAGCCACAAGCCGCCGGGAACCGCCCGAACCCCTATCCGTGACCGCCAGACCCGATGTCAGTCTCCGAACTCAAACGCCGCCGCACGTTCGCGGTCATTTCCCACCCGGATGCGGGTAAGACCACGCTCACGGAAAAGCTGCTGCTGTTCTCGGGCGCGATTCAGATCGCCGGTACTGTGAAGGGCCGCAAGAGCAACCGTTACGCGACGTCCGACTGGATGGAGATCGAAAAGCAGCGGGGCATTTCGGTGGCGAGCTCGGTGATGCAGTTCGAGTACGGCGACGCCGTCATCAATCTGCTCGACACGCCGGGCCACGAAGACTTCTCTGAAGACACCTACCGCGTGCTGACCGCGGTCGACGCCGCCGTGATGGTGATCGACGGCGCGAACGGCGTCGAAGCGCAAACGCTCAAGCTGCTCGAAGTCTGCCGCAGCCGCAAGACGCCGATCGTCACCTTCATCAACAAGCTCGACCGCGAAGTGCGCGAACCGCTCGAACTGCTCGACGAAATCGAGCAGCATCTGGGCGTCGCAGCCGTGCCGTTTACATGGCCGATCGGCATGGGTAAGGACTTCCAGGGTGTCTACGACATTCAGCGCGATCAGGTGCGCATTTTCCGCGCGGGACAGGACAAGGCTGGCGGCGAAGTGGAAACGCTGCAAGCGCCGAGCGACGAAGAAGGCGAACGCCGCTTCGGCCATGCCTGGATCAAGGCGAAGGAAGAGATCGATCTGATCACCGGTGCTTCGCCGGATTTCGATCGCGAGCAGTTCCTCGCCGGTCAGCAATCGCCCGTGCTGTTCGGCTCGGCGATCAACAACTTCGGCGTGAAGGAAATTCTCGACGCGCTGGTCGATCTGGCGCCGCCGCCCTCCATGCGCATGACCGTGCAGCGTCCGGTCATGCCGGACGAGCCCAAGTTCACCGGTGTCGTGTTCAAGGTGCAGGCGAACATGGACCTGGCGCACCGCGACCGTGTGGCATTCATCCGCGTGTGCTCGGGGCATTTCGAACGCGGCATGGCCGTGAAGGTGACGCGCACGAACAAGACGTTCCGTGCGAACAACGTGGTGACGTTCCTGTCGCAGCGTCGTGAGACGGTGAGCGAGGCGTATCCGGGCGACATCATCGGTATTCCGAATCACGGCACGCTGAGTCTCGGCGACACGCTGACCGAAGGCGAGCAGTTGCAGTTCGTCGGCCTGCCGTTCTTCGCGCCGGAGATTTTCCAGACGGTGGAAGTGGTCGACCCGATGCGCGCCAAGCAGCTCGGCGAGGCGCTCAAGCAACTCGGCGAGGAAGGCGCGATTCAGGTGTTCCGCCCGGAAGTGGGCGGCTTGATGATTCTCGGTGCGGTCGGCCAACTGCAGTTTGAAGTGGTGTCGCACCGTTTGTCGACCGAATATAAGGTTGACGTGCGTATGGCGCCGGCGCGCTACCGCATGTCGCGCTGGGTAACCTGCGACGATCCGGCCGAACTGCGCCGCTTCACCGATTCGTACGCGGCGCGCATTGCGCTCGACGCGTCGGATGCGCCGACTTATCTTGCTTCGCACGTGTCCGAGATCGAAGTCGCGCAGAAGGCTTGGCCGAAGATCGTGTTCAACGAATTGCGCGAGCATTCGGGCGCGCCGTTCAAGAAGGCGATGTAAGTCTGTGGCGCCCGTAGTCGGGCGCAACGCACGGCAATGCAACGCAACGCAAATGGCCCCGTGAAAACGGGGCCATTTGCGTTAACGGCACTAAGGTTGCTGCTGGTTCATCATTGCGGGTCCAGCTTCAACACCTCTTCCCGCAGCCACCCCGCCAACGCCTGCACATGTTCGAGCCCCACGTGCCGCTGCGGAATATCGAGCCAGTACCCGAACGGCCCGCTCACTTCGACATCCGAAAACTGCGCGAGACTGCCGTCCGCCAATTCTTCCACAATCATGTTCCGGTCCACGACCGCCAGCCCCGCGCCTTTGCTCGCCGCGCGAATCGCCTGCTCGAGTGTCGAGAACTCGATGCCGTTGTCCGCGTAACGCGCGGGCCTGCCCGCCTTGGCGAGCCAGTTCGGCCACAGGTCGAGCCGCGCGTCGTTATGCAGCACATGCAACGCCGGCATGCGTTCGAGCAGCGCGTCGAGCGGTTGATCGAGCAGGCGAGGTGTGCCCACGAGCACATGGCGCTCGGTCATCAGCAATTCGGAATGCCCGTCCGGCAGCGCGTGGCGGCCAAAGCGGATCTGACAGTGAAAGTCGCCGTGCGCTTCCGTGCGAACCGACAGTTCGACGTCGGGCAACTCCACCGCGAGCGAACCGAGCCTCGGCGAAAACCATTGCGTGGCGAAAGTGGGCGGCACGGCGAGCACGAGCCGCCGCCCCTTGGCCACCGAAATCTGACGAAAGCCGCGCTCGATCGTGTCGAAGGCTTCGGACAGGCACGGCAGCAATTGCAACCCGGCTTGCGTCAGACGAATGCCCTTGTGGTCGCGCTCGAACAGTTTCGCGCCGAGCGATTCTTCGAGCAGCTTGATTTGCCGGCTCACGGCGCCTTGGGTCACGCACAGTGCAATGGCCGCGCGATTGAAACTCATGTGACGGGCCGTCTCTTCAAAGAAGCGCAACGCGATCAGCGATGGCAAGCGCCGCATAAATCACCTTCTATTGCTTTTAGTCGTCCACAGTCCGGCCGGCGGATATCGGGCGGAACGGCGGATCGAGTTCGTGGTGCGTCGCCAGCCGCGCGTTGTCTCTCAAGCACACGTCCTTGCGAGCGTCTCCTGCGCGCATGATTTGAATCACCATGGGCCAGCGATTATTCAAAATAGGCCGCCATCGTGGCGGCCTGGCGATTGTCGCATTTGCCTCTGTCATTTTGCTTGATCTCGATAAGAAATATCCGCTGCGCGCCCAGGGCTGTCGTCGGCGATGCGCCGCAACCGACGTGTTCGCCGAGAAGCGCCGCGCGAGCGCCCGACTTCGCCTATGCTGACGGAGACGCATGCCCGGCCGCCACGCGGCTCGCTGTCCCCAGTCCTGGAGCGCCCGTGACCGTTCGCAATCTCGACGCCTTGTTTCGACCCAAATCCGTCGCCGTGATCGGTGCCTCCGAGCGGCCCGGCAGCACCGGCGCGATGGTGTGGACGCGCGTGCTGGAAGGAGGCTTCGACGGGCCGCTCTGGCCTGTCAATCCGAAGTATCAGACGCTCGGCGGCCATGCCGTGATCGGCGAGACCGGCGACTTGCCGGAAGCGCCCACAGTCGCGGTGATCTGCACGCCGCCGGCGACGTGGCCGGGCATCATCCGTCAGCTCGGTGGCTTGGGCACGCGCGCGGCGATCATTGTCGGCGAGGTGCGCAGCGATGACGACCGGCTCGCGCTGCGGCATGCGCTCTCGGCAGCGCGGCCCAATCTGCTGCGGATCGTCGGGCCGGGCAGTCTCGGCGTGGTGTCGCCGGCGCTGCGCGCGCATCTGGGCGCGCCGTCGTGCACGGTGAAGGCGGGCGGCGTCGCGTGGGTATCGCAGTCGAACGCGCTGACCAATGCCGTGCTCGGCTGGGCGCGGGCGCGCGGCCTCGGCTTTTCGCACGCCGTGGCGCTCGGCGGCGAGGCGGACGTGGACGCGGGCGACGTGCTCGACTATCTGGCCAGCGACCCCGGCACACGTGCCATCCTGCTCGAACTGGACAGCGTGCGCGCGGCGCGCAAGTTCATGTCGGCCGCTCGCGCGGCGGCGCGCAACAAGCCGGTGCTGGCGCTGCGCTCCGGCCGCGCCGATCCCGCCGACGGACTCTACACCGCCGCGTTCCGCCGTGCGGGCATGGTGCGGGTCGACTCGCTCGACGACTTGCTCGACGAAATCGAGACGTTGGGCGTGGGCCGCGTGGCGGCGGGCGCCACGGCCACGCTGATTACGAGCGACAGCGGCCTCGCCACGCTCGCCTGCGATGCCTTCGCGGCGGCCGGCGACACGCTCGCGCCGTGGCCCGACGAAGCGTCCGAGGCATTGAAACAGGCATTGCCGCATGCGATCGGCGGCAATCCACTGCGGCTCGGCGACGACGCGCGCCCCGAGCACTTCGGGACCGCCCTCGAACTGCTCGCGAACCAGCGCAGTACGGGCACGGCTTTCGTCGTGCATGCGTCGACGCACAGCGCACCGGTGGGCGAAGTGGCGCAAGCCTTGATCGCGAATCAGCGCTTCGCGTATCGCGGTTTGCTCGCGTGCTTTTTCGGCGGCGTGGATGCCGCCACGCGCGACGCGCTCCATGCGCAGGGCATTCCCGTTCATACGACACCGCAGCGGCTGGCGCGCGCCTTCGCGCGGCTGGTCGATTATCGGATGGGACGCGAACTGCTGATGCAGACGCCCGAGGGTTTGCCGGCGCAAATCCCCGCCGCGATCGACGCGGCTCAAGCCCAGGCACGCGAAGCGCTCGCCGCAGGTGAGCACCAACTCACCGGCGAAGCGGCGACGCGGTTTCTGGAGCGATTCGGATTGCGCGTGGAGACGGCGCCGCAGGCCGCCGATGGCACGGAAGCCAGCTCTGGATCAGCCGGCAAGCCCGTAGTCGACCTCATCGTCGAACTTCACGACGACGACAACTTCGGCCCCGTATTTCGCTTCACCGCGCCGTCGGTTGACGGCCTGGCCGAGCCGCTGCGGGTTTACGGCTTGCCGCCGCTCAATCCCATGCTCGCACGTGACATCGTCGCGCGCTCGCGCTACGCGCGGCTGGTCGCGCCGGAACCGGCATTGGCCGCGCTCACGGGGCTCTCGCAAGCCGTGTGCGACGTCAAGGAACTCGTCGGACTTACGCTGACGCTCAGGGTGTATCGCGATCAGGTGACGGTGGTCGATCCTTCATTGAGCGTCGCGGCGAAGCGCAGCCGCCTCGCGATCGTGCCTTATCCGCGCCGCTTCGAAGAGACGCTGGACTGGCAAGGCTTGCGAGTGACCGTGCGGCCCATTCGTCCGGAAGACGAGGCCGCGCATCATGACTTCGTCGAAGCGATGACGCCCGAAGATTTGCGCCTGCGATTTTTCGGCGCGGTGAGCAGCTTCGACCACTCGCAACTCGCGCGCATGACGCAGATCGACTACGACCGCGAAATGGCGCTGATCGCCACCGTGCGAAGCGAAGAAGGTTTCTCGCGGACACTGGGCGTGGTGCGCGCGGTCGCCGATCCCGACAACGAAACGGCCGAATTCGCGGTGGCGGTGCGCTCGGACCAGAAAGGCCGGCGTCTCGGCCAATTGCTGATGGACCGGATCATCAAATACGCGCGGGCGCGCGGTACGCATTGGCTGATCGGCGAGGCACTGCGCGAGAATGTGGCGATGATCTCGCTCGCCAAAGCTTGCGGCTTTACGATTACGCGGACGGAGGATCCGGGCGTCGTTGGCTTTCGTATGGCGCTGGATGAACCGGCCGACGCGAGCGCGGAAGGCGGAGCGCCGACGGCGCAGAGTTAGCTGGATCACCGTCGCGTCGCCGGTACAACGGGCCGGCGGCGCGGCCGCGGCAACTGCGGCAATTGCAGCGGTGATCGAAGCTGTGATCTAAGCGGCGAGAGGCGCTGAAGGCATCTCGCCGCAGGAAGCGTGAATGAGCTGAGCCGCCTCAGGCCGCCAGCTTGGCCGCAGCTTCGTCGACTTGCGTGCGCGTCACCGACAGTTCTTCAAGCCACGCATCGCCATACACCGCGCCGGTCTCGCGCTCCAGGCGCGCGATGGTCGCCGCACAACGGCTCGCATCCTTCGGCGTCGCGATGAACGACTTGACCGACTCACCGGCCTTGAACGCATCGAACAGCGGCACGCGAATATCGTCCGGCAGCGGACGCGCCGTCCACTGATACGGTTTGCCGTTGAACGTGAATTGCGGCGGCAGCACGCGCTCTTTCTTAGCGGCCGGAATCAGGCCATAAGTACGCGCGGCCTCACCGATCTGCTCCGGCGAAAACAGCTCGTCCGGGCTGATGTCGAATTGCTGAATAAAGGTCTCGATGCTTTGCATCGCCGCCGCGCGATCGTCGCGCCGCTTTTGCGCGTGAGCGACGATGTCGCGCAGTTCGTCGGCTTCTTCAGGCGTGATCGTGAAGCTCGACTGCTTCTGCTGGAGTTCGGAAAAACGCTGGAATTCGGAATCGGTCAGAAGTTTCGCCATTGCTTATCGATGGGCGCGCATGAGCGAACCCATGCAGCGTGATTTTTGAGAGGGTCGTCATTCTAAACCATGTGCGGGAGCGGTCCGGTTTCGAGCCTGGGTGCTTGGCCTATTGATAGCTCAATGTAAAGGTCATCAGCCCCTTTACCGTGCCAGGTGAAACCTTGCCGGTTGAAACGTATTGTGCCGTGAGCGGGATGCCGGTTGTGGTCGCGGACGGGCCGACCAGCCATTGATTTGTCGTACCCGGTGCAGCCGAGTCCGGTCCGAAACTGACCGGCGATCCGTTACTGTCCAGCACACGGAGATTGACGCCCGAGGCGGTCGAATCGCCTGTGAGAGTCAGATTGCTCGTTGTGTTGCCCGAATCTGTAGCGTCGGTGAGCGTAACGAAAACGTTGGCGCCAGGCTGGCAGGACAGGTCAATGCCGAAATTCGTATTGCCGGCCGTTGCACCCCGCGCGGGAAATGCATTCGCAGCGACCGGCGGTAGCGAGACGCTGAGAGACGGCGTCGTCACGTCGCAGGTACTCGCGGCGATTGTCGCTGTACCGATCGACAAAGTGTTGAGAGGCGCGGAGTCGACATTGTGACTAATGTCGTGACTTTTCAGCAACGCCAACACCAGGTTGAGGATTTGTCCGTTGCTTGCTTCAGCCGAAGTTTTCACGAGTTGAAATGTGAAAACATAGTTGGCGTTATACGTTACCCCGGACCCGACGGCCGGCGCAAAATCCCCCTCCCGTGTACGCGACAGAATTGCGTTGTTATAAGTGACGTCGGTGACCCGGACTCCGATGCCCGTCAAGCTCGTATCCCACACATCGCGCACGGATGCGTTTACAGCTGCGTAGGCGGCGTACTGGAGAAAATAGCCGTGTCCGCCATCATAGTCATTACGCGGACAGCTTACCAACAACGTGATGGACACGGGCGGACCAATCGATGAACCAATTGGCGCATCGTGCGGCACCGCTATCGTGCCAAAGTCGACGGATCCGTTCCCGGTGACCGTGCACTGTGGAAATGCATCAGCAGGCATGCTAACTGTCAGTGCGGCGAGCGCGGCGGCTCCCAGAGTGGCAACAGCGAGACATCGACGACGTGCAATTCGGGGAGAGTACTCGTGCATGGCAGAGTTTCGTATGCGAGTGAATTCGCCACTGCCTGAGGGAATTCGGGCGGCCTCGCATAGTACTTGTTTAGCCCGGTGAATACACGCGACGGTTAGTCACGCTACGCGGCATTCTCACGAAACATCGACAACGCCTCTACCGTCTCGCGCAGCAGCGCGGTGGCGGCTTCCAACGTCGGCGCGACGTATTCGTCGATACGCCGTAGGTACGGACAGGTGAGGGCCGCGATCGCCTGGCCGGACGGCCCCTGGATCGGAAACGTGACGTCGGTCACGCCGAACGTCTGCTGGCTGTCCTTCTGCGAGAAGCCCGCCGCGCGAATCCGCGCGCAAGCCTGTTCGAGCGCGTCACGGTCGATCGTCACCTCGCCCTTCACCTTGGTATGTTCGGCCAGCATCTGTTCGCGCTGCTCGATGCTCTGGAACGCGAGCATCACGCGGCCCGACCCCGTATCGATCAGGCCGACGCGCGAACCGAGTCGCACCGACATACCCCACGTACCGGGGCCATCCACCTGCGCGATCACCAGCAGATTGCCGCGGTCGTACACCACGAGGTGACACGATTGTTCGGCAGCATCGGCAAAGCGCTGCATGAGCGGCAGCGCTTCGGAGATCAGACGGTTCATCGGCGGATGACGATGGGCGAGCGCGTACAGCTTGAGACTGAGCGAATAGCGGTCGCCCGCCGCCGAGCGCACCACGTACTGGCGCGCGACCAACCGTTCGAGCATGCGATACATCTCGCTCGCGTTGCGTCCCAGCAGCTTGGTGATTTCGGCGCGCGTCAGGCCTTCCTTCTGCTCGGCGAGCAGTTCGAGGATGTCGAGGCCTTTGTCGAGCGCCGGGGCACGATAACGGTCGGCGTCGTCTTTGTCTTCTGCGTCCATCGTGAGCGAGGTTCCGTGTGCAGTTCTCATTATCTGGCGCGTGAGTGTAAGTGCGTGACGAATCTCGTGCGAGATGACACCGGTCCAGGGAAAACACGGACGCTTGGTGCAGTGCACATTGCTTGACTTCGAAAAGTCCGTATATGAATAATACGTTCATTGGTGAATGAACGCACGCCTATACTCGACAAGAAAAAACACTGGGCCATCCCAAATTCTTTCGCGCACCCTCGGGGGCCTCGCGCGAATCGGCAGGTTTGGGGGCCCTCAATAAGAAAGCGCAGGACGAAGTGCTGGCATTCCGTGTCGGTTCACGCAGTTCAACAACGCAAATCAGGAGACAACCATGTCGTTCGCGAAAGGGCCGCACGCGGCTCGCAGTTTGTTCCGCAGTTCGCTATCCGCCGCGGCGGCCGCCGTCTGTCTCGCCGGCCTTGGCGTGACCGGCGCCGCGCAGGCCGCCGACGCAGGCAAGATCGGCCTCGGCCTGCCGCTGCTCACGTCGCCATTCTGGCAGTCGTACAACAACTATCTGCCCAAGTACGCGAAGGACATGGGCCTCGACATTCTTGCGCCCGTCAATTCAAACGGCGATCCCGCGCAGCAGATCACGGACATGAACAACCTGCTGAACCTCGGTGCGAAGGGCATCGTGGTCGGCCCGCTGGATTCGGCGGCGATCAGCCGCGCGCTCGACGCCGCCGCGGCGAAGAACGTGCCCGTGGTCGCGGTGGACGTCGCGCCCACACAAGGCAAGGTTGCGATGGTGGTCCGCGCCGACAATCGTGCGTATGGCGAAAAGGCCTGCAAGTACATTGGCGATCACGTGAAGTCGGGAAAGGTCGTGCAGATCATGGGCGACCTCGCCTCGGTCAACGGACGCGACCGGTCCGAAGCGTTCCGCTCATGCATGAAGGGCTATCCTGGCGTGTCGGTGCTGGAGATTCCCGCAGCCTGGAAAGGCGACGTCGCGGCGACCGCGCTCGACAGCCTGCTGACCGCGAATCCCGACGTGAAAGGCATTTACATGCAGGCTGGCGGCGTCTATCTGTCGCCGACGTTGCAAACCCTGCGCCGCAAGCAAATGCTCTTTCCTGTCGGCGACGCGAAGCACGTCGTGATCGTCAGCAACGACGGCATTCCTCAGGAGTTCGACGCGATCCGCCGCGGCGATATCGACGCAACCGTGTCGCAGCCCGCCGATTCGTATGCGAAATACGGGCTGTTCTATATCAAGGCGGCGCTGGCAGGGCAGACCTTCAAGCCGGGCCCGACCGATCACGGCAGCAACATCATCCAGCTGGCGCCGGGCATTCTGGAAGACCAACTGCCCGCACCGCTCGTGACGAAGTCGAATGTCGACGACAAAGCCTTGTGGGGCAATACCGTCAAATGAGCGGTCAAATGAGCGATTCCACGCCCTCCGTGCCCGTCGTCGAAGCTTTCGAAGTCACCAAACGCTTCGGTTCGACGGCCGCGCTGAAAGACGTGAGCATCCGCGTGATGCCCGGCGAGTCGCATGCGCTCGTCGGGCGCAACGGCGCGGGTAAATCGACGCTGGTGTCGATCCTCACCGGCCTGCGCAAGCCCGACACCGGCGAGGTGCGTTTCAGCGGCGCGGCCGCGCCGTCGATCGCGGATCGCGACGCGTGGCGCGAGCGCGTGGCGTGTGTCTATCAGCATTCGACGATCATCCGCGACCTGAGCGTCGCGGAGAATCTGTTTATCAACCGGCAGCCGCTGCGCGGCGGCGTGATCGATTGGCAAGCCATGCGGCGCGACGCGCGCGAGCTGCTCGATCACTGGAAGATCGACGTGCGCGAAGACGCCCGCGCCGGCGATCTGACGGTGGAGGCACGGCAGCTCGTGGAAATCGCGCGTGCGCTGTCGTACGGCGCGCGCTTCATCATTCTCGACGAACCGACCGCGCAGCTCGACGGCGACGAAATCAAGCGCCTGTTCCGGCGCATCAGCGAGTTGCAGCGCGAAGGCGTGACCTTCCTGTTCATCTCGCACCATCTTCAGGAAGTCTATGAAATCTGCCAGGCCGTGACGGTGCTGCGCGACGCGCGGCATATCGTCAGCGCACCGGTTTCAGCGCTGCCGCGCGAACAGTTGATCGAAGCGATGACCGGCGAACGCGGCGGACTCGCCGTCGCCGACGCGGCGGCGCGCGACGCATTGCCCGCCGACACGGCGATCGCGCTGCACGTCGACGGCCTCGCGGGCGCCGATTACGAAGGCGTGTCGTTCACCGTCAGGCGCGGCGAAGTGGTCGGCCTGACCGGCGCGACGAGCAGCGGCCGTACGAGCGTGGCCGAAGCGATTGCCGGCCTGCGTGCCGCCAAACGCGGCGCGATCCGGGTGGATGGCAAGACCTTGCCGCCCGGCAACGTGCCCGCGGCGCTCGCGCACGGCATTGGCTGTGTGCCGAAGGATCGTCATCACGAAGGCCTCGTGCTCACGCAATCGGTCGCGGAAAACGCCTCGATGACGATCGCGCGTTTGCTCGGCAAGTTCGGCATCGCCCCGCCGGCGAAGAAGAACGCGTTCGGCCAGAAGATGATCGACGCGCTCGGCATCGTTGCGCAAGGTCCGGAGCATGTGGTGTCCGGCCTGTCGGGCGGCAATCAGCAGAAGGTGGTGATGGCGCGTGCGCTCGCCACCAATCCCAATGTGCTGGTGCTGATCGATCCCACGGCGGGCGTCGACGTGAAATCGAAAGAAGCACTGCTGTCCGTCGTGGATCGCGTGCGCGAAGAGGGCAAGGCCGTGCTGGTCGTGTCCGGCGAACTCGACGATCTGCGCACCTGTGACCGCGTGCTGGTCATGTTCCGTGGCCGTGTCGCGGCCGAATTTCCGGCGGGTTGGCAGGACCACGACCTGATCGCATCCGTTGAAGGAGTCAGTCTCCATGAAGAATAGTGTGCCCAGTCCCGCATTCGGCACCGCGCAAGCTCAGGCTCAGCCGCTGGCGCAGTCCACTCGCGGCAAACGCGCGCGCTCCGAACTCGCGCGCCTGCGCGAGTTGGCATTGCTGCCCGCGCTCGCATTGCTGATCGTGATCGGCGCCTTTGTCAGCCCCAGCTTTTTGACCAAAGCGAATCTCATCAGCGTACTGGGCGCCTCCGCGGCGTTGGCGCTGGTCGTGCTCGCCGAATCGCTGATCGTGCTGACCGGCAAGTTCGATTTGTCGCTCGAATCGACGGTTGGCATTGCGCCCGCCGTGGGCGCGATGCTGGTGATGCCGGCGGCGTCCGCGGGCTTCGGCCTGCAATGGCCTGCGGCAGCCGGCTTGCTGGCCATCGTGGCGGTCGGCGCGGTGATCGGTTTCATCAACGGCTTTCTGGTGGTGCGTTTGCGGCTGAACGCGTTCATCGTCACGCTGGCCATGCTCATCGTGCTGCGCGGCATGCTGGTCGGTGCGACCAAGGGCGGCACGCTGTTCGATATGCCGCCGTCGTTCTTCACGCTTGCGACCACCATCGTGTTCGGTTTGCCGCTGTCCGTGTGGCTCGCGGCGGTGGCGTTCGCGATCGCGGCCTTCGTGTTGCGCTATCACCGGCTGGGTCGCGCGTTGTACGCGATCGGCGGCAATCCCGAGGCGGCGCGCGCCGCGGGGATTCGCGTTGAGCGCATTACGTGGGGCGTGTTCGTGCTCGGCAGCGTGCTCGCGTCGCTGGGCGGTTTGATCGTGACCGGCTATGTCGGCGCGATCAACGCGAACCAGGGCAACGGCATGATCTTCACGGTGTTCGCGGCAGCGGTGATCGGCGGCATTTCGCTCGACGGTGGCAAGGGCACCATGTTCGGTGCGCTCACCGGCGTGCTGCTGCTCGGCGTCGTGCAGAACCTGCTGACGCTTGCCCAGGTGCCGTCTTTCTGGATCCAGGCGATCTACGGCGCGATCATCCTGGGCTCGCTGATGGTGGCGCGCCTCGCAAGCGGCGAAGGCCAGAACTAATGCACACGCATTCCGGAGACCTCACTTGACCAGCCGCCCCATGCAAACGGACCCACGCCTGATCCTGCTCAGCCCCGCCGACAACTGCCTGATCGCGGCGGCGCGGCTGGACGGCGGCACGCAGGTCGAGATTGAAGGCGAGCGCGTGACGCTCACCAAAACCATCGAACTCGGTCACAAGGTGGCGCGCCATGAACTCGCGAAAGACGACAAGGTGCTGCGCTACGGCGCAGTGATCGGTCACGTGACGGAAGCAGTGGCGCGCGGTGCGCATCTGCATACGCACAATCTCGAGAGCGACTACCTGCCCACCTATACGCACGACGCGGGCCACGAGTTCGTCCATCACTGATGTGAGCACAATGTCGTGGCCTTGACGCCGCGCTGGAATGATCATGACTGACACTTCCGTAGCATCTCCATCCGCCGCATCGCAGCAGCCCACGCTGCAAGGTTACCTGCGCCGCGACGGCCGCAAGGGCATCCGCAATGTGGTCGCGGTGGCTTACCTGGTCGAATGCGCGCATCACGTCGCGCGCGAGATCGTCACGCAGTTTCGCGAACCGCTCGATGCGTTCGACGATCCTTCCGCCGAACGCGAACCGCCAGTGCATCTGATCGGCTTTCCCGGCTGCTATCCGAACAGCTATGCCGAAAAAATGCTCGAGCGGCTCACCACGCATCCCAACGTGGGCGCGGTGTTGTTCGTCTCGCTCGGTTGCGAGAGCATGAACAAGCACTATCTGGTGGACGTGGTGCGCGCAAGCGGCCGTCCGGTCGAAGTGCTGACCATCCAGGAAAAGGGCGGCACGCGCAGCACGATTCAATACGGCGTCGACTGGATTCGCAGTGTGCGCGGGCAACTCGCCGCGCAAGAGAAAGTACCGATGGCGCTGAGCGAACTGGTGATCGGCACCATTTGCGGCGGCTCGGACGGCACCAGCGGCATCACCGCGAATCCGGCCGTGGGCCGCGCGTTCGACCATCTGATCGACGCGGGCGCGACGTGCATTTTCGAAGAAACCGGCGAGCTGGTGGGTTGCGAGTTCCATATGAAAACGCGCGCGTCACGGCCCGAACTTGGTGAAGAGATCGTTGCCTGTGTCGCGAAGGCAGCGCGCTATTACTCGATTCTCGGCCACGGCAGTTTTGCGGTCGGCAACGCGGACGGCGGTCTCACCACGCAGGAAGAAAAGTCGCTGGGCGCCTATGCCAAGAGCGGGGCGTCGCCGATTGTCGGCATCGTCAAACCCGGCGACATTCCGCCAACCGGCGGCCTGTATCTGCTCGACGTGGTGCCCGACGGCGAACCGCGCTTCGGCTTTCCGAACATCAGCGACAACGCCGAGATCGGCGAACTGATCGCCTGTGGCGCGCATGTGATCCTGTTCACGACCGGGCGCGGCTCGGTGGTCGGCTCGGCGATCTCGCCGGTCATCAAGGTGTGCGCGAATCCGGCGACGTATCGCAACCTCGCCGGCGACATGGATGTCGACGCGGGTCGTATTCTCGAGGGCCGCGGCACACTCGACGAAGTCGGCCGCGAAGTGTTCGAACAAACCGTGGCGGTGTCGGGTGGCGCGGCCTCGAAGTCGGAAACGCTCGGCCATCAGGAATTCATCCTGACCTACAAGACGTTCGATCCGGTCGGCCCGGCTTGCTTGCCGTCGAGCGCCGCGTCGCAGCACCGGGTCGTCGCGATCGAGCCGCACTGAGCGGTTTGTCCGCAGGCCTTCCGGCAAGCAGGTCGTACACGCTGCGGGCACATGCTGCGCGTGCATGGTAAAACACGAATGGGACCGGAGTTAGCGCTGAAGCGTCAACTCCGGTCGATACTGGAGACGCGCTGAATGACGGCAACGATCGCATCGAAGATCGGGCAACGGCGCCGCATCGGCCGTGGGGCGGTGCAGGTGAGCGGATTGGGACTCGGCACGGCGCCCTTGGGCGGCCTCTACCGCGACCTGTCCGATGAAGAAGCCCACGCCACCATCGCCGCCGCGTGGGACGCCGGCGTGCGTTATTTCGACACCGCGCCGCATTACGGCAATACGAAGGCCGAGCATCGCCTGGGCGACGTCTTGCGGCGCTATCCGCGTGGTGACTACGTGCTGTCCACCAAGGTGGGCCGCCGCTTCGTGCCGCGCACCACGCCTTTCGACGACAAGGAAGGCTGGCAAAACCCGCTCCCTTTCGAAGCCATTTACGACTACACGCACGACGGCATTCTGCGCTCGTTCGAAGACAGCCAGCAGCGCCTCGGTATCGTCGATATCGACATTCTGCTGGTGCACGATATTGGCCGCGCCACGCATGGCGACAATCATCCCCATTACTGGCGGCAACTGACCGAAGGCGGCGGGTTTCGCGCGCTGGACAGATTGCGCTCGGCGGGCGCGATCAAGGCCGTCGGACTGGGGGTCAATGAAGGTGCGGTAATACTCGATGCGATGGCCGAGTTCGATATCGATTGCGCGTTGCTCGCGGGCCGTTATACGCTGCTCGAACAGACCACGCTCGACGACCTGCTGCCGGCCTGTGAAGAACGCGGCGTCAGCATCCTGTTAGGCGGCGCGTTCAACTCGGGCATTCTGGCGCGCGGCGTCGAAGGTGATCTGAAATTCAATTACGGCGAGGCGCCGCGCGAAGTGATCGAGCGCGTCGCGCAGCTCGAAGCGGTGTGCCGTGCGCACGGTGTGCCGCTGGCGGCCGCCGCCTTGCAGTTTCCGTATGCGCATCCGGCGGTCGCCACGGTGTTGACCGGCGCGCGCAGTGCCGACGAATTGCGCGAGAACGCGGCGTCGTTCGAGCAGCCGATCCCCGCGGGCTTGTGGTCCGCATTGCGTGACGAAGGCTTGCTCGACAACCGCGCGCCCGCGCCGGAGAGTTGATTTGACGATGCTTATCGATGCCCACCAGCACTATTGGGACCCCGCTCGCGGCGACTACGAGTGGCTCACGCCGGAACTGAAGATTTTGTACCGGACGTTTGGCCCGGCGGATCTCAAACCGTTGCGAGAGCGCGCGGGCATTGAACGGACGGTGGTGGTGCAGGCGGCCCCGACCATCGACGAAACACGCTATTTGCTGGACCTCGCGCGGCATGAGCCGTCGATTGCCGGGGTGGTCGGCTGGGTGCCGTTATTGTTGCCCACGGCGCCGGCCGTGATCGAAGCGCTGGCGCACGAGCCGAAGTTCAAGGGCGTGCGGCCGATGCTGCAGGATTTGCCCGACGATACCTGGATCACCAACCCCGATCTCGCCCCCGCGATCGAAGCGCTGATCGCACACGACCTCGCGTTCGACGGTTTGATTTACGCGCGACACGTCGAGCCTTTCGAAACGTTCGCGGCGCGGTTTCCGGCGCTGCGTATCGTGGTCGATCACGGGGCGAAGCCGCCCATCCGCTACGGGCACGCCGGTTATCCAGGCTGGGCCGACGCGATTACGCGGCTCGCGAAACTGCCGAATGTGCATTGCAAGCTGTCGGGCCTCGTGACCGAGGCCTCGCCCGGCTGGACCGAGGCAACGCTACAGCCGTATGTCGAGCATCTGCTGAAGTCGTTCGGGCCGGCGCGGTTGATGTGGGGCAGCGACTGGCCGGTGCTCGATCTGAACGGCGACTATCTGCTCTGGCATTCGGTGGCAAATATGCTGCTCGGCTCCTTGAGCGAAGGCGAGCGCGAAGCCGTTTTCGGCGGCAATGCCGCTGCGTTTTATCGACTTTGATTTCTGGAAGAGACAAGCAGCAGAAGCAAAAGCAAATGCACAGCCCATTCAACTGGAGTCGTAGATGACACAAAGACTGGCCGGCAAGACGGCCCTGATCACAGCGGCAGGACAAGGCATCGGACTCGCCACCGCCGAACTCTTCGCACGCGAAGGCGCGCGTGTGATCGCCACTGACATCCGCATCGACGGACTCGCCGGCAAGCCGGTCGACGCCCGCAAGCTCGACGTGCGCGACAACGCGGCGATCAAGGCGCTGGCCGCCGAACTGGGCGCGATCGACGTGCTGTTCAACTGCGCGGGCTTCGTGCATGCGGGCAACATTCTCGAATGCAGCGAAGAGGATTGGGACTTCGCGTTCGACCTGAACGCGAAGGCGATGTACCGCACGATCCGCGCGTTCCTGCCCGCCATGCTGGACAACGGCGGCGGGTCGATCATCAATATGTCGTCGGCGGCGTCGAGCGTGAAGGGCGTGCCGAACCGCTTCGCGTACAGCGCCTCCAAGGCCGCGGTGATCGGGCTGACCAAATCCGTTGCTGCCGACTTCATTACGCGTGGTGTACGCTGTAACGCGATCTGCCCGGGCACGGTGGCTTCGCCGTCGCTCGAACAGCGGATCGTCGACCAGGCTCAGGCACAGGGCGCGACGCTGGACGCCGTGCAGGCGGCTTTTGTCGCCCGTCAGCCGATGGGCCGTATCGGCAAGCCGGAAGAGATCGCCGCATTGGCGCTGTATCTCGCGTCCGACGAATCGTCGTTCACCACGGGCCACGCGCATGTGATCGACGGCGGCTGGTCGAACTGAGGTACGCCGACCCAAGCTGAACCACGAACCGAACACCACTCAAAGGAAGTGTCAGGATGAAACTGCTTCGTTATGGGCCGAAGGGCCAGGAAAAGCCGGGCTTGCTCGACGCACAAGGCAAGATTCGCGATCTGTCGAAAGTGGTCGCCGATATCGACGGCGCCGCGCTAACCGACGAAGGTCTCGCCAAGCTGCGCGCGCTCGATCCGGCCTCGCTGCCGCTGGTCGAAGGCAATCCGCGCATGGGTCCGTGCGTCGGCAAGATCGGCAAGTTCATCTGTATCGGCTTGAATTACGCGGATCACGCGGCCGAATCGAATCTGCCGGTGCCGGCCGAACCGGTCATCTTCAACAAGTGGACGAGCGCAATCAGCGGCCCGAACGACGACGTGGAAATTCCGCGCGGCTCGAAGAAGACCGATTGGGAAGTGGAACTCGGCGTGGTGATCGGCAAGCCGGCGAAATATATCGACGAAGCCAACGCGCTCGATTACGTCGCCGGTTACTGCGTGATCAACGACGTGTCGGAACGCGAATGGCAGATCGAAAAGGGCGGGACGTGGGACAAGGGCAAGGGCTTCGACACGTTCGGCCCGATCGGCCCGTGGGTGGTGACGCGCGATGAAGTCGCCGACCCGCAGAACCTGAGCCTGTGGCTCGAAGTGGACGGCCATCGCTATCAGAACGGCAGCACCAAGACGATGGTGTTCGGCGTCGCGAAGCTGGTCTCGTACGTATCGCAGTGCATGAGCCTGCAACCGGGCGACGTGATTTCGACCGGCACGCCGCCGGGCGTCGGCATGGGCGTGAAGCCGAATCCGGTGTACCTGAAGCCGGGCCAGACGATTCGCCTGGGAATTGAAGGTCTGGGCGAGCAAACGCAGAAGACCTACGCGGCGGAGTAAGTCTCGCTGGCGAGTTTGGCTGCATGAAGAAAGGCGGTTCCTGTATCGAGCAGGAACCGCCTTTTTTGTGTGCGCCGCTGCGGTTTGATGGCGCTGCTCCGTGAGCCGTTGCGCGAGCGGAGCCGCTCGACGATCGACAGGCGTGCCGCCGGCGCGTCGCTCAGGCGCGCTGCTCGGCGAGCAAACGCGCAAGCAACGCCACCAACTGATCGACGTGCTTGTCTTCCGTGCGCCACGACGACACGCTGATGCGAAACGCCGGCCGGCCTTGCCAGACAGTCTGACCGAACCACGTTTCGCCCGACGCCTGCGCCGCTTCGCGAATCGCGACGGTCTGCGCGTCGGTCTTCGCCCGCGCCAGCACCTGGTTCAGCACGACACGGTTCAACACCTCGAAGCCTGCGGCGCGCAGACCTTCGGCAATTCGCGAAGCCTGCGCGCAATGCCGGTCGACCATCTCCTGCACGCCGCTGCGCCCGAGCGAACGCAAGGCGGCCCAAATTGGAATGCCGCGTGCCCGGCGCGAGAACTCCAGGTTCAAATTCTTCTGCGCGTCATGCGCGCCGCTCAGATAGACCGCGTCACTGTTCATCGCCGCCGAGATCGCGCGCGCGTCGCGGCAGATCGCCATTGCGCCGTCGTACGGTGTGTTGAGCCACTTGTGGCCGTCGGTGGTCCAGCTATCCGCGCCGTCGATGCCCTCGGTCAGCGCCCGTTTCGACGAGGCGCGCGCCCACAGGCCGAACGCGCCATCCACGTGGACCCACGCGCCGGCCGCCTTGGCGCGAGGAATCACTTCCGCGAACGGATCGAATTCGCCGGTGTTCACTTCGCCGGCTTGCACGCAGAAGATCGTCATGTCGTCGAGCGGCGGCAACTGCGCGGGATCGATGCGGCCATGCGCATCCACGGGCGCGGCGATCACGCGCTTCATGCCGAAGCCGAGCACGCGCAACGCCTTTTTCACGGTGATATGCGCCATCTCGGAGATCACGACGCGCACCGGCGGCGCGCCGTCCAGGCCGTCGTTGTCGAAATCCCAACCCTTGCGTGCGAGCAGAGCGCGCCGCGCGGCCGCGATGCACACGAGCGTGCAGGCCGTTGCGCTGGTGCCGAAGCCGATCGCCGCTTCACGCGGCAAATCGAGCGCGTCGAGCACCCAGCGTGCGGCGATCTTCTCGATCGTGGCCGCGACCGGCGAGTTGTCGAAGGTCGACGCGCACTGGTCCCACGCGCCCATCAAACGTTCGGCCGCCGCCGCGGCCGGCAGCACCGCGCCGATCACGAAGCCGTAGTAGCGCGGATCGTTCGACGCGACCGTGCCAGGCGATCCGCTTTCGTCGAGCAGGCGCAGTACGTCGGCGGGCGCGTGGCCGTGTTGCGGGAAGGCTTCATCGAAGGCCGCGAGTTGCTGGAGCGCGGCCGCGTCTGGAAACACCCGGCGTTTGCCGATACCGGCAAGGTAAGCGTGCGCGCGCTGGTCCGCGTCGGTGGCAAGTGCGAGTTCGTCCATGTGGCTCCTAAGCTGTCGGGAAGGTGGCGGCGCGGTCTCGTGAATACCGCGCGCCTACAGATTGGCGAGGTCGCGGCCGAGCTTCTGCAACTCGGCGTCGATGCGTTTGTAATAGGTGAATTTGCCGATCCGCTGCGCGCGAACGAGTCCCGCATCGGCGAGGATGCGCATGTGGCGCGTGGTCGTGGCGGGTGCGATGCCGAGCTTGTCGGTGATGAACGTGCAGCACACGCCGATCGTTTCGATATCGGCGTGGTCCTGATACGGGAAATGCAGCGTCGGCTCTTTCAGCCAGCGCATGACGGCGAGCCGGCTGGCATTCGCGAGCGCGTTGATGCGCGTGAGGTCGTCTGTCATGAGGCAGTGCGCCGAATGGAGCCATCGGTGGATAACGTTTCGTATATTAGCTAAATGACGAAACGTGAACAAGCGCCTCGATGACGGCGCGATGTGCTTCAGGAAAGGCTACGGTCTCAGTTGCCGTGTTCGTGTTCGCCGCTTTCGCTGATCCGGTTCACGGTGCCCTGCGCGACGGCAATCAGCTTTTCGCGGTTGCCTTCCATCACGAACACGTTGCATTGGCAGGTGGCCTGATGCTGGCCCGCATAGACGACCTTTGCGCGCGCGATCAGCGTGCCGTTGATGGCCGGGCGCAGGTAATTGATCTTGTATTCCCCGGTCACGACTTTGGGCCCGAGTAGCAGCGCACCGGCGAACGTCAGTGCATTGTCGACGAGATAGCTGATGACGCCGCCATGCACGAAGCCGTGCTGTTGCCGCAACTCGTCGCGGATCGGCAGACTCAGCGTGAGTTCGTTGGTGCCCGTGTGCATCAACTCTGCGCCCAACAGCATGCTGAACGGCTGGGCATGCAGTGCGCCGCGCGCCCGGTCGAGGAGGTCGGTCATTGTGAGTCCTTCGGGCATAGCCCGCGATGGCAATCTGCACTGGCCTGCGTCGTGCAGTCCCTACCCACTCTAGGAAGCGCGCACGCGCCGCGTCAAGGGGAATCGGTAATTTGCTCCATGCATTGTTGTGCGAAGTGATTGCAATGGTGAAGTTGGCCGATGTAAAGGGGGCGTAAGACGATCTTTGATGGAATTGGTCTCAAGCGCGGCTCGGCGATGCCGTTAACCCTGACGTAGCTCCCGTTATTCTTTGCCTTCAGGTATTCACGATGTTCAGCAAGATCAAGGTCGCATCCGGCCTGTTGTGTGTTCTGGCCGCTTTCTGCGTTTTCCAGCTTGTCACGGTCGGTTTGGGGTTCTGGTCGCTCACGCGTACCCATGACGACGTGAACGATCTGTCCAACATCGCCTTGAAGCAGGTGGACGCGGTCAACGAAACGACCCAGCATCTGATGGACGCGCGCATCAATCTCTCGCGCGCCGGCACGCGCATGGTGCGGGGTGGCTCCGAGCCGACCGACATCGTGCAGCACGCTCGCGAACAGTTGACGGCCGCCGACCAGTCGTTCGCGGCCTTCATGAGCGCCCCCAAGACCGGCGACGAGAACGGCGCCCGTGCCGCGGCCCTCGCCGAGCGCTACAAGAAGCTGCACGACGCGCTCGCGGAACTGGTGCAGTTTCTCGACGCGAACAACATTCAGGCGTTCCTCGACCAGCCGACCCAGTCGTTCCAGGACGCCTACCTCGGCGAGTCACATAACTTCGTGCAGTTCGGCAACGCGGCGAGCCGCGCATCACTCGATTCGATCGATACGCGCATGGCGACGTTTCGCGCCGTCAGCCTCGTGATCCTGCTGGCGCTGGTGGCCGGCACGTTCGCCGTGTATGCGGCGTTGCGCCGGGGCGTGGTGGCGCCGCTGGAAGAAGCGGGCCGACACTTCGACCGTATCGCGCAAGGCCGCCTCGACCAGCCGATCGCCGCGCGCGGCACCAATGAGATCGGCCGGCTGTTCTCGGGCCTCGCGAAAATGCAGGCGAGCGTCGCGCGTACCGTGCAAACCGTGCGCGAATCCGCGGACTCGATCCACCTCGGCGCCGACGAAATCGCGACCGGCAACGCCGACTTGTCGGCGCGCACGGAAAGCCAGGCGGCTTCGCTGGAAGAAACCGCGTCGAGCATGGAGGAATTGACCGCCACCGTGCGTCAGAACGCCGAGCACGCCCGGGAGGCCAATGCGCTCGCCGAAACCGCGCTTGAGGCGACCTCGCGCGGCAGCGAAGTGGTCAACGAGGTGGTCGACAAGATGCGCGGCATCGCGCAGAGCTCGGACAAGATCGCCGAGATCATTTCGGTGATCGACGGCATCGCGTTCCAGACCAATATTCTCGCGCTCAACGCGGCCGTGGAAGCGGCCCGCGCCGGCGAGCAGGGGCGCGGCTTCGCCGTGGTGGCGGGCGAGGTGCGCGGCCTCGCGCAGCGCAGCGCGCAATCGGCGAAGGAAATCAAAACGCTGATCAGCGAATCGGTCGCCGAAATTCAGGGCGGTTCGGCGCTGGTCGAGCATGCCGGGGAAGCGATGAGCAACGTGTCCGCCTCGATTTCGCGTGTCACGCAGATGATGGCGGAAATCAGCGCGTCGTCGCTTGAGCAGAGCACGGGTATCGAACAGGTCAACCAGGCGGTGGTGCAGATGGATGAGATGACACAGCAGAACGCGGCGCTCGTCGAACAGGCCGCGGCAGCGGCGGCATCGCTGCATCAGCAGACGCAGCAGTTGAAGCAGGCGGTTTCCGTGTTCGAAATTTCGGAATCTGTGTTGCGCACGCAACAATTCGACGAAGCGCGTGGCCCATCAGCCGATTTTTCGTTGTCCGGCATGCGCGCGATTTAGCCCGCGCAAGCGCTAAAAACCAAACCGTCAGACAAAGAAAATGGCCCGCCAAAGCGGGCCATTTTGCATTAGACGCAAGCGCCTAAGGGTGCCTCAACGTACCTGACGGTACTTAGGCCGGCTGGATGTTCGCAGCTTGCTTGCCCTTCGGGCCTTGCTTAACTTCAAACGTCACTTTTTGGTTTTCCTGCAGGGACTTGAAGCCGCTGCCTTGAACTTCCGAAAAGTGCGCGAACAGGTCTTCGCCGCCGTCGTCCGGCGTGATGAAGCCAAAGCCCTTTGCATCGTTAAACCACTTCACAGTACCTGTTGCCATTTTTAATCCAGTAAATGTTGTGTGTTGCATTCGCGACCGCTATTTCTCAACGCGAGATCGAGCGCGAAGTAGGAGTTGTATCACGTCTTTATGACGGACGCCAACCAACCAGTATTCGGGTATTCCCCCGCATCGGCATTTTTCCGGCTTGGGAAGCAATTGGAAGGCCACTCCGCCCGGTAGGGTAAACTGCTTGTATTACTCTTCCAGGAAAAACATTGACACATTATTTGCAAGAAGAACTTACCTCGTTCTGGAGTCGTTTGACCCCCTATCTGGCGATATTGGAGTCTAAATCCCCTCAAGAAGGCGCCCCGGACCCGATCGGCCGTATTACGGTCGATACCGCGGACCGCCAGGCTTTCGCCCTCCACACGACCGATCGCAAGCCGCATGGCGACGTGTCGGACACCCCCACCGGGCAAAGCGCAACTTATATGCGTTTTAAATCTGCCGACTCCGGTTGGAGCACCTGGCAGCGCGAAGAGTACTGATCGGCCAGGCGGTCGGCTTTTTGTCCGGACCCGTCATGACGTCGTGAGATCGCGGCCGGCGCCAGCCGGCTTCGCGATCGCTCGGGTGCCCAAGTCGCGGACGCTACCGGGGTTGGTCAAGTTTTTAGCGGCCTCGGCAGCGTCGGACAGGTTGGTTGGCGGACACAAGACAGCCGCACGATGCGCGTCTCACCGGCGGCCTTACGCCGGCAAGGCCTCATAGGCGGTCGCCAGGTGGTAAGGCGTGGTCGACGGCATGTCTGCCCGGGCCACCTCACCGGCCGGCGTTTTGCACTCGAACCAGCCCTGCGGACGCAGGAAGCGTTGTTGGAACCGTTCGATTTGCCGGGGCAGCGCGGCGAGCGCTATCTGTTCGTCCTGGCTTGCCAGCGCACGCAGATACTCGGTTTGCGCCCAGATCCGCTGGGTCGCATCCTTCGTCCGCCCGGTTTCATCAAGCGAGGCGCACACGCCGCCTGTCTCCCCGTCCACCCCATGCTGCTGCGCGAAGCTGAATGCTCGTGGCATCGCTTCGGCAAGACCGGAACCTTCGAACACGGCGCCCGCCTGCTTGACCAGCCAGAACCATTCGAACTGATGACCGGGTTCCAGACGGTTCTCGGCCGCACCGATCGGCAGTTCCGCGATGCAACCCGTGGGCGCGTGCAGGAAGTGACGGGCGACCGCGCCGGCGAGGCGCCGCAACGCGGCGTCGAAAGCGTTGTCGTGTGTGGCTTCGCGAGCGGCCAGCCAGGCTTCGGTTAGGTGCATCAAAGGATTCTGGATCGGCGTGCCCGTCACGCCGGCGAAGTCCGCGGTCAGCGCGGCGTTGAACAGATCGCCTTCGGCGGCGAAGTTCGACTGGATCACCGCCGACGTGCGATGCACGAGCTCCAGCGCGTCGGGATTGCCGGAGCGCCGGCCAAATTCCGCGCAGGCAAACACGACGAATGCGTGCGTGTATAGATCCTTGGTGGTGTCGAGCGGTGCGCCTTGCGGATCGACGCTGAAGAACCATCCGCCGTGGCGGGTGTCCTGAAAGGTACGCGTCAACGAATCGAACAGCACCTGCGCGTGAGCTTCGTCGCCCGCTTGGGAGAAGACGAACAATTGCCGCGCGCAGGCCATGGCCCGGTAACGCTCGGCAGGTAGCGGCTGATGCCCTTCTGCGCTAACCGCTTCGTAGGGCAGCTTCAGTGCGGCGTTGAAACCCGCGCCCCGCCACATGGGCAGCACTACGCCTGTGAAGTGGTCGCGCAGCCTCTTCGCGAGGGCGATGGTGGAAGCGGCGGAAGGGTTCGTGCTCTGCATAGTCAAATTGGTCAAACGCGTATTTCGAAGGGCCTACGGGTTAGTGCCGTAGCCAAAGTCGCAGCGCGGCGCATTCGCCGGCCAACCTGTTGGTGAGCGCGGATGCTACCTGCTTTGCCGGCCGCCAAGCCGAAATCAGCACCACGACTCGCAGTGCGACCGGCTCAACCTGCCTGGCAACCCGCCCGGCAACCCGCCTCGCGGCGTGCGGCCTAGCATAAAGCAAACAGGTCCCGCCGGCACTCCGGCGCCGGTGCGGAAAACATCTCAAATAATTGCCGATAAGGAGGAAAAACAATGCTGGGGAATATCGAACTCATCGCCCGTCTGGGGCTGGCCGCGGCGCTCGGCAGTGTCATCGGCTTCGAGCGGGAGCGGCTTTCGTGGGCCGCGGGTCTACGAACGCACATGCTGGTGTGCGTCGGTTCGACGCTCATCATGATCGTCTCGGCCTACGGTTTTGCCGAAGTGCTGGGCGGGGAGCACGTGGTGCTCGACCCGTCGCGGATGGCCGCGCAGGTCGTGTCGGGCATCGGCTTTCTCGGCGCGGGTTCGATCCTGCTGCGCGGCGAGATCGTGCGCGGCCTGACGACGGCGGCGAGCCTCTGGTCGGTCGCCGCCATCGGTCTGGCGGTGGGCGGCGGGCTGTACACGGCGTCGATCGCGGCGACCATCATCATTTTGATCATCCTTGCCGGCATCAAGCCGCTCGAGCGCCGCTTCATCACGGTCAAGCAGCGGCGCCAACTGACGATGATCGTCGAGCGCGGCACCATGACCTTCCACTCGCTGCACGACGAACTCGGCGCCGCAAGCCCGCGCGTCAAACAGTTCGTGATGCAGCAAAGCGAGGACGCGCCCGAGTGCGACGAGGTGATGATCACCTTGCATCGCGTGTCGAATACGGAATATCACGCGATCTGCGGCCGCTTGCGACAACTGCACGGCGTGAAGCAGTTCCGGCAGGACGACGCGACTTCGTGAAAACGGAAAATCCTCGGCGAATGGCTTCGGCGGGCGCGGGCGGCCATGCGACAATGCGGTCTCGAAAAATTCCAACGGCATTGACGAGCGGTGCTCGGCGCCCGCTTTCCGGCGACGACCGCTTTTTTCTCTATGGCAGATTCCGTAGCATCCACGCAGTCCCGGCCTTCGCGCACAGCTTCGAAGAAGCGGCGTCAGGCCACCGTCTCGACCGAAACTGAAAACAAGCTGGCGCGCGCCGCGCGCTCTGCACAACGTCTCGCGCAACTGAGCGACGCCTCTCGCGACGACAGCACGCTCGACCTGTTCCCCGACGATCCCACCCGCGCCACGCTGGAAGCGATGAATATCGACATCCGGCAAGGCACGCTGCACGGTTTCGAGTTACCCGATGTAGTGCTGGCGGCGGTCGGCGCGATCGATGCCGGCGACAGCGGGCCGCTCGACGCGCGCTCGGCGCGCCGTGCGCCCCGCGCCGCGAAGTCCGATGAACCGATGCCGGTCAACGCGCAACTGAGCGGGCTCGAAATGGAGCCGCTGGCGACGACGGCTTCGCCGGTCGGCGAACTGGCTTTGGGCGACACGAAGCCGGCAACGGCTAATGCCGACGAGAAACCGGCGGCCCCGTTGACGCCAGCCATGGCGGCAGCAACCGTGGTGCGCAGCGTGACCGCGCTGCGCCAGGCGTCCGAGGCGGGCGCGACGACGGGTGCGTCGACTGATGCCGCGTCCGCGCAGACCTTGGGCGGCAGCAAGGCGCCGCAACGTTTTGCTGCGACTTTCGCCAAGGCGGCTTCGGCTTCGGCTTCGGCATCGCGAGAAGCGACTTCAGTTGAACCCCCGAATACGGTGGATGAAACCGCTTCGGCGCAGGCGAGCGCTGCATCCGCCGAGCCGACGCCTGCCGCGCAGACATCGACGAATTCATCGGCATCCGCACAAGCGAGCGCCGAGTTCGCCGCGCCGTGGCGCGAAGCCCGGCGCGCCGAAGCGGCCGCGGCCGCGCTGCGGGCCGCGCCGGAACTCGATCGCGCGCGGGCCACCGCCTTCGCCGATACCGTCGACGCGCTGTATGGCGTGATCGCCGATCAGCGCCGCGCCGCGACCGATCATTCGCGCCGCATGAAGTGGATGCTGTCGATCGTGGTGGGCGCGTTGCTGGTGACGGTTGCGATCGGCATCACGCAGACCGTGTTGCTAATGCGCCTGACGCGTGAAACCACTGCCCAGCAGCATCGCATCGAACAGATGATGGAGAACCAGCAAGCGGCGATGGCCAGTTTGCTCGACACGCATATGGCGATGGCGAATGCCGCGGCCGCCAGTGCCGCTTCCGGCGCGGCCGCGGCCGCCGCCGCCACTTCTCCGCAAGCTGCCGTCACGGCGGCGCATACCAAACGCGCCGCGCGGGCGCAGCATTCGCATAGGCCGAAAGCGGTTATTCCGCAGTGATGGTCAGTGACCGCCGCGCTGGTAACGCACCGGCCGCGGCGATCCGAACAACGATCGCCGACCGGCGGTGCTCTTGCTCCCTTCCCCTCTCAAAGCCGGTTTCAACAGAAATCGCGTCAAGACCGCGCTGCGCGCGACTCTCCCTTCCGGCCCTGAATGCCCGAAAACGGGGACGTTGTCATGATGCGACGCACAATGTGGGAAATGCGCCGTGACAAGACGCCACGCCAAAAAATTGCTGCATTGCACTAGCGTTACTCTAGGGAAAACCCTATAATGCTTCTTAAGGGAAAACCCTAGCTAATGCAGTAACCAACCGGGAGTCGCCATGAGCTTCATCTTTGCATTGTTCCAAAAGGTCAGCGACCTCTTTGCGTCGCCCCATCTGCCGCTGGACGCTGAGTATTCGTACGAAGCACGCAGCCGCGAAGCAGAACGCGTGCGCAGGGCACAAGCCACGTTGTTCGGCATCAAGCTGACCGACTAATAGCCACGCTGCACCCGCCTGAAGCGCGGATCACCGCGTACGGGCGCGCACTTCGGGTGCGCATCGAATGATTGAAGCCACAGTTCGCGAAACGCGTACCGTGGCTTTTGTTTTTTGGGGCCCATTTTTCGCCCGCAGGCCTGCTGTCCGAATATTTCTACCCCGAAATGAATGTAACGGCGGCTGACACTGCGCCGGTTTGCCGCACGGTCAAATCATCTCGCATGGCCTGACGGACGGGCGTTGACCGCTAAAACGCGGGCCTTTCATCCGTCCCCTTCTTTGAAATGAGCGCTTACAAGTGCTCACGTCTTCACGCGGTTTGCGCCGCTAAAGTTGGTCTCAAGCGTACGGCGTCTGGTTCGAGCCTGACATTGCAGTTCGAGGCCGATCGACGGACGCCGGCTTGATACAAAACTTTGATGGGAGGTCACTATGAAAACCTTTAACAAGACATCGCGTTCGATCATTGCAACGCTGCTGGCGGGCGGCGCGGTGCTCGCAGCCGGCAGCGCATTCGCCCAGGAACGGGTGGTCGTGGAGAACGGTCCGGGACCGGCGGTGTACGGTCAGCCGCACATGACGCCTGTTGGCGTGTCGATCAATATCGGTTGGCATGGCGATCGTTACTACGACGGCCACCGCTACTGGGCTCATGACGACTGGATGCGCCATCACCCGCACGATTACGACCCGCACCACCACGGCGACCATCGTCCGCCGCCGCCGCGCTACTGATGGCCGAATGACCGCGCCGCGCGACGCGGCGTGAAGTGCACAAAGCCGGTCCTTCCTCGCGGAAGACCGGCTTTGTCGCGTTCGGCCTTGCGAATCGGCGCGCTGCGCTATGCTTCGAAGCTTTTATCGACGGCAGCGGGAGAGCGGCGTGGACAAGGCAGTCATAGGCGTAGTTGGCACAGGATTGATGGGCGTCGGCATTGCGACGCAAAGCGCGCTGCACGGACACAGAACGATCGTCCACGACGTCGATCCGGCGCGTCTTGCGAGCGTTGCGTCGAAAGCGGAAGCGGTGCTCGACGAGCTGATCGACGCCGGGCGCATCGATCAGGCGGCACGGCAAGCGGCGTTGGCGCGCATCGAAACCCATGCGCAACTCGACGTGATGGCGTCGGCGCAATTCGTGATCGAGGCGATTCCCGAAGTGCTCGAACTGAAGCATCGCCTGTATGCGGCGCTGACTGAGTTGCTCTCCGATGACGCGATTCTCGCGAGCAATACCAGCGGTTTCCCGCCTGATCAACTGGTCACGCCGTTGCGCGCGAAAGAGCGCTTCGTGATCGCGCATTTCTGGAACCCACCGCACATGATTCCGCTCGTCGAAGTCGTGCCGGGCACGGCGACCGCGCCGGAAGTGACCCAGCAGACCGCCGCGTTGATGAGCGCGATCGGCATGGAGCCGGTGGTGCTGGCGAAGGCGATTCCGGGCTTTGTCGGCAACCGCTTGCAGTTCGCGGTGCTGCGCGAGGCGTTGAACATTGTCCGCTCCGGGGCGGCGACGCCTGACGTGGTCGACCGCGTGATGAAGGCGTCGCTCGGACGCCGCTGGGGGATCGTTGGGCCGCTCGAGGGCGCGGACATGGGCGGGCTCGACACCTTCCTCGATATCTCCACGCATCTGATGCCCGAACTGGCCAAAGACGAAGACGTGCTCGACTTATTGCGCGAGCAGGTCGACGCAGGGCGCGTCGGCGTGCGCAGCGGCGCCGGTTTCTACGAATGGGACGACGCGCATCTGGCGCAGGTGAAAGAAGGACGCCGCCGCGTGATCAGTCGCGGTTGATGAACGGACACGGCGACGGCGGCTGATTGCCGGAACGGGGGCGAGGCTTCTTGCGCATCATCACGGCCTCACCGGAAATGGCGCGGGGTGCCTTGCGGGAAATGCCATGCCCAGCAGCGGCCGCCGCTCTGCTGTATAAATGCCCTCTAGCCCACAATCCAGGCTCAATCCGTCAAGCCGACTCAGCGCCATGTCCCACTACTTCTACGATCCCGCCACGGGCCACGGCCTTGCGCACGATCCCTTCAAAGCCATCGTCGCACCGCGGCTGATCGGCTGGATTTCGTCGCGCGACGCCGAAGGTACTTTGAATCTCGCGCCATACAGTTTCTTCGGCGCGTTCGCCACCTTCCCGGCGATCATCGGTTTTTGCAGCGAAGGTCGTAAAGACAGCGTCACCAACATAGAAGCCACCGGCGAATTCGTCTGGAACCTGGCCACCAAACCGCTCGCCGAGCAGATGAACCGTTCGTCGGCGCCGGTCGCGCCGTCTGTCGACGAATTCGCACTCGCGGGTCTCACGCCTGCGCCGGGCCGTAACGTCGCCGTGCCGCACGTTGCCGAATCGCCGGCCGCGCTCGAGTGCAAACTGCTGCAAGTGGTGCGTCTGCATACACTCGACGGCAAACCGATGGACAACTACCTGTCGCTCGGCCAGGTGGTCGGCGTGCACATCAACGAGGCCTATCTGAAAGACGGCCTGTTCGACACGCATGCGGCGCAGCCGATCATGCGCGCCGGCTATCGCGGGGACTATGCGGAAATCGGCGACATGTTCCAGATGTTCCGCCCAAGCGCCTAAGCACCGCAGCGGTTGAAACCAGATCGCGCCGCGCGAGGCGGCGCGGCATTCAGCGCAGCGCCTGCGAATCGTGCAAAACCGGCTCCAGTGGACTGGCCCGCTTGATGCTTGCAACCGACGCTCCAACGCGTCGTTTTCAACTGCCGGCTCACTCGCGAGGAGCGCGATCATGTCCACCGAATTCGCCACGCAATTCAGCCATGTCCGTCCGCAAGACACGTCCTACGTGGACCAGGGCTTACGCGACTTTTTTCTCTACCGTGATTTAGGCATCGCGCAGGCGACCGGCGGCAAGGTGCTCGCGCAACTCGTCAAGGCGAATCACGCACCAGAGCAAGGCACCGGCTGGCACCGTCATGAGGCCGACTTCCACATTGTGATCATGCTGAAGGGCTGGGCGCGCTTCATGTACGGCGACAAGGAGACGCTCGTTGCCGCCGGCGATTGCGTGCATCAGGCGCCGGGCATCGTTCACTATCTGTTCGATTATTCGGAAGATATGGAGTACATCGAAATCGTCTCACCGGCCGATTTCAAATCGATCGACGTCGAAGGGCCGTGTGACGTGCCGGCGGTGACGCCCTGGAAGAGCGTCGCGGCATAGCGAAGGGAACGCGTCTGCGTGTGCAGCGCGCATCAACGCGCGGCCACGCACGCAGACCGCCCATCGAGACAGCGCCGCTAAAGGTGCTGGGAAAGCGCTAAGAAAGCACCAAGAAACGCGCATTACGCTGCAGGCGGCCGCCTGCGCGGAGCGCGTGGCGTCTGCGGCTTGATGGCAGCGGCCGAACTTTCACTCGGCGCAGCACCCGATCCATTCGACCCGACCCTCACCGCCGCATCCACTTCCACATCGACCACCGCCGTCGCGGCCGGCGCTGCCGCCGTGACCTCGGCAGCCTTGGCCGCGGGCACTGGCTGGATCGTGCGCGCCCGCGATCCGACCAACACCGCGCGCGGCTCATTGTCGTAAATCACGGCCCGTACGCGCGGATAGATTTGCCGCTCCCAGCGGTGTCCATTGAACACGCCGTAATGCCCGACGCCGGTCTGCACGTGGTGCGTCTTCAGATAGGGCCGCAATTTGTCGCACATGTCTTGCGCCGCGAGCGTCTGCCCGACGGCGCAGATATCGTCCTTCTCGCCTTCCACCGTGAGCAAGGCCGTGCGGCGAATTTTCGACGGCTCGACGAGACGCCCCTTGACTTCGAGCGCATGCATCGGCAGCGCATGCCGCTGAAAAACCGTATCGACGGTTTCCAGGTAGAAGTCGGCGGTCAGGTCCATCGTCGCGAAGTATTCTTCGTAGAACGTGTGAATCGTGTCGGCTTTCGCAGGATCGCCTTTGGCGCGTTCGTAATGCATCGTCTCGAACGAATCGAGATGGCGGTTGAGATTCATCGCCATGAACGCGGTCAACTGCACGAAGCCCGGATACACGCGCCGGTGCGCGCCCGCAAAACCGAACGGCACCGCGCTGATCAGATTCTGCTCGAACCACTCGATCGGCTTGCTCTTCGCGAGGTCGTTGACGCGCGTCGGGTTGATGCGGGTGTCGAGCGGACCGGCCATCAGCGTCATGCTCGCAGGCTGCGCGGGATGATCGTCGGCGGCCATGAGCGCGACCGCAGCCAGCGCGGCGACTGTCGGCTGGCACACGGCCAGCAGATGCGCGCCGGGCCCGATCGCTTCAGTGAAGTCGATCACGTGCTGCACGAATTCGTCGAAGCCGAAGCGGCCCTGGCTCAATGGAACGTCGCGCGGGTTGTGCCAGTCGGTGATGTAGACGTCGTGTTCGGTCAGCATGGTGCGCACAGTGCCACGCAGCAGTGTCGCAAAGTGACCGGACATGGGTGCGATCACCAGCACACGGGGCTGCGGCACCGACGGCGGGGTCTGCTTACGGAAATGCAGCAGCGAGCAGAATGGCGTGTGCGCCGCGACTTCTTCGACGATCGCCACGGATTTGCCCTCTGACACCACGCTATCGATGTCGAACGGCGGCCGCACGGGCGTGAGACCGGCGAGTGTCAACAATTCGCAGGCGGCGCGGATCGATCGGCCATGCGACGTTTCGCCGAACGCGGGCCACGCGTCGAGCGAATGATTCATCAGTGCCGCACCGTGCCGCATGGGCAGCATCATGTCGGCGAAAGCCTGATATGTGGGATATGCGAACAGGTTCATAACCTTCGCACGAATGCTGAAGAGGATGGAACCCAAATAGAGGCAAGTCATGTGCCAATCAGCATAAGCACGGGGGCGGCCCTGCCTGCACGTTGGCATAGCATTTGCGCGAGTCAGGGCAACGGGCCGAAATTGCCGCGCTTTGGTGCGCGCGCGCACGGCAACGTGCACGCATGGCGTCAGGCGTCGACCGAACGCCTCATCTGGAGGAGAATCGTATGGCGAATACCACGCTCACTATCAGCAGCAAGAATTATTCGTCGTGGTCGTTGCGCGGCTGGCTGTTGACCCGGTTCAGCGGATTGCCTTTCGAAGAAGTCGTCATGCCGATCGACGATCCAGCGGCACGCGCCGAACTGCTGCTGCTGTCGCCATCGATATTGGTGCCGTGCCTCGTTCACGACGGCATCGAGATCTGGGACACGCTGGCGATTGCCGAATATCTGAACGAACTCAAACCGGACGCGAAGCTGCTGCCAGAAGACATTCGCGCACGCGCGCATTGCCGCTCGATTTGCGGCGAGATGCATTCGGGTTTCGGCTCCCTGCGCTCGGCCTTGCCGATGAACCTCAAAGCGCATTTTCCAGGCTTCAAGGTGTGGGCGCGCGCTCAATCGGACATCGACCGGATCGTGACGATCTGGAGCGAGTGCCTCAAGCAGTATGGCGGGCCGTTTCTGTTCGGCGAGCGGACCACGGCGGACGCGATGTACGCGCCCGTGGTGACGCGATTCGTCACCTACGACGTCAAACTCGATCCGGAAATCGTCGAATACGGACAGCGGATCATGGCGCTGCCCGAGATGCAGGAGTGGATCGCCGACGCGCAACAGGAAGTGGAAGAGATCGACGAGCTGGACGTCGAATTCTGAAGCGGGTGTATTGAAGAAACGCTGTTGCTGCTGCAACGGCGCGCGGCGCGCTGCGGCACGCAACGCCGTGCCGCGATGCTCACCCTCAATTGCGCGCGCTTTCCAGCTTGAACACGCTGACCACCTGCGCAAGGCGCGCGGCCTGATCGCGCAACTCGGCCGCTGCAAGTTCCGCTTCGCCGACAATCGTAGCGTTCTGCTGCGTGGCTTCGCCGATCTGCGTGACGGCGAGATTCACCTGTTCGATGCCGCCCGATTGCTCGCGCGAGGCGACGCTGATTTCGCCCATGATCGCGCGGACCTGGCTGACCTGTTGAACGATGCCCTGCATCGTCGAACTGGCTTCTTCGGCGATCCGGAAGCCGCTTTGCACGGTCGCCGTGGAACTCGCGATCAGGCTCTCGATCTCCTTCACCGAGGCCGCGCTGCGCTGCGCCAGCGCGCGCACTTCCGAGGCCACGACCGCGAAGCCCTTGCCGTGCTCGCCGGCGCGCGCCGCTTCCACGGCGGCGTTCAGCGCGAGGATATTGGTCTGGAAGGCGATGCCCTCGATCACGGTCGTGATCTCGGCGATTTTCTGCGACGAGCGGCTGATCTCGCCCATGGTCGACACCACGCGTTCAACCGCGCGGCCGCCTTCGAGCGCGGCGTCGGCGGCGCGCGTGACGAGCGTGTTGGCTTGCGCGGCGTGGTCGGCGTTCTGCTGCACCGTCGAGGTGATCTCTTCCATGCTCGCCGCCGTTTCTTCGAGGCTGCTCGCCTGCGTGGCGATCCGCGCGGCAATATTGCCGCTGCCGGTGGCGATCTTTTCGGTGCCGTGGGACATGTCCGTCGATGCATTGCGCACCTGCGAAACAATGCGCGCGAGTCCTTCGCCGATGCCGTCGATCGACTGCATCAGGCGGCCAATTTCATCGGCGCGCGCGTTTGCGCCATTCGCCACGCGCACGCTCAGATCGCCCGAGGCGAAACGTTCGGACGCCTTGGCGGCTTCTTCGAGCGGACGGCTCACGAGGCGCCGCACCGCTATCAGGAACACCACCGCGAACACGCCGACGAGGATGAAGCCGAGCAGTAGAAATTCATTGCGGGTGGCGACGACGTCGGCCATCACTTCGTCGCGCGGCGCGACGCCGCCAACCAGCCATTGCCATTCCGGCACGGTAACGAACGACACGAACTTGTCGCGCGAGCCGCGCTCGCCGAGCGTGGCGTCGGCCGAGCTGTATTCGAGCTGGCCGTCCTTCATGTCGAGCATCTGCTGATACGGTGCGTTCGCGTTGTCGGCGTTCTGGCCGGCCGCTGCCGGATGCACGATCAGCTTGCCGCGCTCCGCGCCCTTCGACGCATCGACAACAAAGTAGTAACCGCTGTCGCCGATCTTCAGATTGCGAATGCCGTCTTCGACCGACTGAATTTCCTTGTCCACATTGACGCCGACAAACAGCGCGCCGATCACGCGGCCGCTCGCGTTGGTGATCGGGCGGTACTGGGTGATCAAACGTTTGCCGAAGAGCGCGGCGAGTCCCGTATAGGGTTTGTTCGCGAGGAGCAGTGCGTAGGCCGGTGCCTTGCGGTCGAGTAGCGTGCCGATGGCGCGCGAGCCGTCCTGTTTCTTCAGCGAAGTGGTAACGCGCACGAAGTCGTCGCCATTGCGCGCGAATACGGTGGCGACCGCGCCGCTGCGTTCGAGAAACAGATCGGGGATGGAAAAGTCCAGGTTCAGGACTTTGTCGCCCGCCTTGATGGTCGGCGTGGCGACACCGCCGATATCGACTTTCTGGGTCTCGTCGAGCGTGTATTCGGTGGGCAGGAAACTCGCGAACAGCGACATTGAGCGGTCGACTTCGTTCGATAAGGCCTTGTCGAACAACTTGATCATCGCGGCGATCGAGCGGTCTTTATCGGCGATGCGTTCGAGCACCTGGTCGCTGATCTGCTTGCCGGCGGTGCGGGTGAGCGCCCAAGTGAACGCGGCGAAGATCAACGCGACCAGCACGCACGACAGGATAGCGAGCCGCGCGCCAACGCTGGCACGGCGCAAAGAGAGAAATTCCATGGGCGGTTGCGGAGTAAAGAAGCACAAGCGGAATGCCTGGTCCATGCATAGGCATGACCGGCATCGATGGCTGGTTTACGGCCGCTGCGTCCGCCTTCTTTAAAAATTCGAAAGTAGTTCGTAATAACCGTACGGCGCACAGGGTATTTAGGCTCGTACTCGCTTAGCGTGCCGAACCATCCTGCGCACCGCGCCACGTGCGCAGCAGCAGCGCATTGGTGACTACGCTGACGCTCGAAAACGCCATTGCCGCGCCGGCCAGCATCGGGTTCAGCAGGCCGAAGGCGGCCAGCGGAATGCCGATCAGGTTATAGACGAAGGCCCAGAACAGGTTCTGCTGGATCTTGCGCCAGGTCCTGCGTGAGATGTCGATGGCGTCGGCCACCAGCGCCGGATCGCCGCGCATCAGCGTGATGCCGGCTGCATGCATGGCGACGTCGGTGCCGGTCGCCATGGCAATGCCGATGTCGGCGGCGGCGAGCGCGGGCGCGTCGTTGATGCCGTCGCCGGCCATCGCGACAATGCCGGCGCTGCGAATTTTCAGGTCGCGGATAACGCGGGCTTTGTCGTCGGGCAGCACTTCCGCGTGGAATTCGTCGATGCCGAGCGCCTTGGCGACGCTCGCCGCGCTGCCGCGGTTGTCGCCGGTGACCAGCACGCTCGTGATGCCCATGCGTGCCAGCCGTTCGATGGCCGCGCGCGCCGTCGGTTTGACGGTGTCGCCGAACGCGATCAATGCCAGAGCCGCGGGCGCTTGCGGATCGCGCTGCATGAGCCAGGAGACGGTGTTGCCGGCGGCTTCGAGTTCGTGAGCCCGCGCGGCAAGTTCAGGCGGCAATTCGATGCCGAGTTCGTTGAGCCAGCGTCCGCTGCCCAGCGCGAGCGTGCGGCCGTCGACCTCCGCTTCGACGCCGCGGCCCGCGACCGCGCGTGCGGCGCTGGCGTGCAGCGCGCGCGTCTGCGTGGGAGCCGCAACGGTGTCGCCAATCGCCGCGGGCATGTCGGCGGGCTGCGTCGCAGCTGCTTCATAGGCTTTGACCACCGCGCGCGCCAGCGGATGATCGCTGTTGCGCTGAACCGCTGCCGCAAGCTCCAGCGCCTCTGCGCGGCTGATGCCGCCAATCGGCTCGAACGCGGTGACAGACGGCTGGCCGAGCGTCAGCGTGCCGGTTTTGTCGAACGCGACAATCGTCACCCGATGCGCGGTTTCCAGTGCCTCGGCGTCTTTGATCAGCACGCCGCGCCGCGCCGCGACGCCGGTGCCGGCCATGATGGCCGCCGGCGTGGCCAGTCCGAGCGCGCACGGGCACGCGATCACCAGCACGGCGACCGCGTTCAGAATCGCGGTTTCGCCGCCCGCGCCGGCGATCAGCCAGCCCACCAATGTGAGCGCGGCAATCGCCAGGATCGCCGGCACGAAGATTTCGCTGACCCGATCGACCAGCCGCTGGATCGGCGCCTTCTCGGCCTGCGCGCTTTCCACGAGGCGGATGATGCGCGCAAGCGTGGTTTCCGCGCCGATCGCCGTGGTCGTCACGGCAATCGCGCCTTCACCGTTGATCGAGCCGGCAGTGACCGGGTCGGCCACCTGCTTCGGCACCGGCAGGCTTTCGCCGGTGATCAGGGATTCGTCGATATGCGTGCGGCCTTCGAGCACCGCGCCGTCGACCGGCACGCGCTCGCCAGGACGCACGAGCACCACCGTGCCGACCCGCACTTGCGCGAGCGGCACGTCGCGCTCGTCGGCGCCGACACGAATGCGCGCGCGATCGGGGCGCAGCGCGTTGAGGGCGCGGATGGCGTCGGTGGTCTGGCGTTTGGCGCGTGCTTCGAGCCACTTGCCGAAGCGCACCAGCGTAATCACGACCGCCGACGCTTCGAAATACAGATGCATCATGTCGCCGGGATGGGTCGCCAGTTCGTAGACGCTGATGCCATACGCCGCCGATGTGCCGAGCGCCACCAGCAAGTCCATGTTGCCCGCGCCGGCCCGCACCGCTCGATAGGCCGCGCGATAGAAGCGCGCGCCGAACACGAACTGCACGATCGAGGCGAGCGCGAATTGCAGCCAGGGCGACAGCATTGCGTGCAAACCGAACCATTCGCCGACCATCGGCACGGCGAGCGGCAGCGTCAGCGCGGCGGAGGCGAGCACGGCGGCCAGCTCGCGGCGGGTCTGGTCGCGCTTGCGGTCGGCGGACGCGGCCTCGTCGGCGGCGGTGGAGGTATCCGGCGGTGCGCTCAACGTCGCTTCGTAGCCCGCTTTCTTGACGGCGGCGATCAGCGCGTCCGGGCCGGCGGCTGCGCCGTCCAGATCGACAGTCGCGGTTTCAGTCGCCAGATTCACCGACGCGCTCACGACGCCCGGCACTTTGGCGAGCGCCTTTTCGACGCGCATCGCGCACGAGGCGCAAGTCATGCCGCCGATGTCGAGTTCGGTGGTGTGGGCGGAAGCGTCGGCGGCATCCGCGGGGCGCTGGGCGGTGGCAAGTTCGGTCATGGTAGGCAAGGCTCGTGGCGGCATCAGGCCGCATCATGAGGCCAGTATTGACCTTCCCATAATGGGAAGGTCAAGGACGAATTGCAGTGCGTGCTTCAACGGCGCCGGTATGGCGCTGATTCATCGCGGAAACGTCCGCTCAGAACGCGGGCGGCGCGTCCAGCATGGCTTGGCCGACCGCCTGCTGTTCGTCGCTTGAGCGCGCCAGCAGGGTGTCGGCCGCGCCGCGCCGGTCGGCCGCCGCCTTGTTCTGACCGAGCTTCCACTTGCCGACGAGTCGCGTCACCTCGATTTCGATGCCGACGATCGCACCGAGCATCTGCGCGATGAAGTCGGCGGGAGCGTCGCCCATTTTCCACGGCACCGGTTCGCCGGCTTCCATCTTGCGGGTCAGGCGCGCGACGAGGCCGCGCACGAAAGACTCGTCGTCGCGCACGACGATCCGGCCGTGCGCATGCACCACCATATAGTTATAAGTCGGCACCTGCCGATGCGCCTCGTGCTTGCTCGGATACCAGTTCGGCGAGATGTAGGCGGCCGGGCCCTGAAAGATCACGAGCGCTTCCGGGTTCGCCGCGGCTTCCTGCCACACGGGATTGGCGCGGGCGACGTGAGCGCGGAGGATGCCGAACGTCTCACCCGTCGCCGAATCGGACTGGCTCCCCGCAGCGGGCGCTTCGAATTCGAACGGCAAATGATTCGCGTCGAGCCCGTTCGGCCCGTGAGTAATCAACGCGCCGAAGGGCTGCTCGGCGATCAGGCGGTGGAGAACCTCTGAACGGTTCTCTTCGAAATGGGCAGGCATGTACATGAAGCGCTCCGGATACGAGGGGGCGAAAGAGCAGCGATGAAAGTCGCCCGAGGCTTCGAAGCCTGGGCCGATGTAATAAAAAAACGTCAACAGTACTGCAAAAAGGACTGTATGCGCGCGCGAACCGGCGCTATTGCTGCCTTTGCGCTTGCCTGGTGACCAAGGATACGATACAACCCGGTGTTGTCGGCATCGCGAACCGCGGACTGGATGCGTTGGGCTTTGGGAGGCCGCGCAAGCAGGGTTCGTCGCGCACCGGCGTCTCCCTTAGGACCACACGTTCCGCCACCTGAACGAATGATAAAAAATCGCCGAGAGCTGTACTCGAGTCATTGGACCTGCGCATCGCTCGCAGGCCTCGTATTTCTGGCGGGTTGCGCGTCGACTCCCACCGCAACGCAGAAATCCACCGGTTGGATCAAGGACGAAGTCGCCGATTCGTACGTATTCGGCTATCCGCTGGTGCTGATGGGCGTCGCGCGCGACGCGGCGGTCGGCACCGATCCCGGCCGTGCGCCGCTCAATACGCTGCGCCACGCTCAGGCATTGCCGCCGATCGGCGCCGCCAATCCGATGCAGCCGAGCCTCGATACGTTCGATTCGACCGGCTGGCTGGACCTCGGCAGTGAACCGGTGATCGTGGCGCTGCCCGACTCGCACGGCCGCTACGTGGATGCCCGCGTGCTCGACATGTGGACTAACGTGGTCTGGTCGACCAGCTCGCAGTTCGCCACTCGTGCGGCTGGCATCAAGCCGCAGGCGATCGCCTTCGTCGGCCCGGGCTGGCAGGGCGAGTTGCCCAAAGGCGTGAAGCGGGTCGACGTGCCGACTCGCAATGCATGGGTGAGCGTGCGTATCCAGTCGAACGGCACACGTGATCTGACGGTAGTTCGCAAGCTACAGCGCGCCATTCGCGTCGCGCCGCTGAGCGTCTACGCGGGCGACACGCGTTCTGCCTCCATCGCCCCCGCGCGCAGCAATGCCGCCGACGCCGCCGTGCCCGCTTCCGGCACGCCGGCCGCGCAAGTCGCCGCGCTCGATGCCAATGGGTTCTTCAACCGGCTCGCGCAGGCCTTGCCCGACAATCCGCCGACGCCGGCCGATCCGCACGCGCTCAAATTCCTTTCCGACCTCGGCGTGACGCCCGGCGAGCCGGTCAAGCTGCCGAATGCGCCAGAAGCCATTACGGCGGGTCTTGCCGACGGTCATGAGCGCGTCGTCACGCCGCCGTCCAATCTGCTGAACGGCAACGGCTGGAGCTGGTTCGGCGACGGAGTAGGCACCTACGGTCCCGACTACGCGCTGCGCGCCTATGCCGCGTACGCGCAACCGGGTATCGGCACGAAAGACGACGAAGTTCGCGCGGTCGTCACCCAGGACAGCGACGGTCGGGCGCTCAACGGCGCAAACCGTTACGTGATCCACTTCGCGCCGAATCAGCTGCCGCCGGTGCGCGGCTTCTGGTCGATCACCGCCTACACGAAAGACGGCGCGTTGGGCGAAAGCGCGCCGGCGCGTCTCGCGGTCGGCGACCGCAATGGCGCGCGCCGCAATCGCGATGGCTCGCTCGACGTGACCGTCTCGTCCGCTCGCAGCAAGAGCGGCAACTGGCTGCCGGCGCCGCGCGCCGATCTGCAACTCGTGCTGCGTCTGTACGCGCCCAAGGCGCAAGCCACCGACGGCAGTTGGCAACCGCCGGCCGTCGTGCGTCAGTGATAGCAGCGTGTCCGTGACGTGACAGCCGTGGTTCAATAACGGCCGGCTAGAGACACGCGCGGATTACCCGCTAACAACTCGCTAACGCATCGAGCAAAGCATGTCCGCCAATTTACAACGGCGGACATGCGGCGCTATCGCGCAGGGGAATGTGTAAGCCTCGCCTTACATTTATATCCCGCGAAACATTCAAGACTTATACTGCCGCTTGCGGGATTTTCGTTTTCGCGGCGGGCTTGCCGCCGCACTACCCAAGACCGAGCATGGCAAGCCTTAATAAAGCATCACTAGCATCGTCCATGCAGACCGTGCGCGATGTCGCGCAGTCACGCCGCACCCGGCGTGTCATTACCGGCCTGCTGATCTTCCTCGTATTGTTCGGTCTGCTGGGCTTCTTTGCTGCACCGCCGCTGATTCGCCACATTGCCGAGCAGCAGCTCAGCAAACAACTGGACCGTCCCGCCACCATCGGCCGTATTGCGCTCAATCCGTATACGCTCCGGCTCGAAGCCGATCGCGTGCATATTGGCGAGCGCGGCGGCGCGGGTGACTTCGTGGATATCTCGCGGCTCATCGTGCAGCCGTCATGGAGTTCGCTGTTTCGCGCGGCGCCGATTATCGACGAAGTGCAGCTCGATTCGCCGCGCTTCCATATTGTTCGTTACGACGCGCAGCGTTTCAATTTCACGGACCTGATCGAGAAATTCTCGAAGCAGCCGGCCAAGCCGGACAGCAAACCGACGCTATTTTCCGTATCGAATATTCGCCTCGAAAACGGCCAGGTCACATTCGACGACAAACTCCTCGGCGCCACGCACGTCATCGATCAATGGAAGCTCGGCATTCCGTTCATCGCTACGCTGCCTTCGAAAACCGATATCTTCGTCGAGCCGCTGCTGCGGGCGCGCATCGACGGCAGTCCGCTTGCCATCGACGGCAAGACCAAGCCGTTTGCCGCGTCGCGAGAGTCCGAGGTGTCGTTGCGCTTCGACGGGCTCGATGTGCCGCGTCTCATCTCCTACGTGCCGACCAAACTGCCGGTGATCGTGCAGTCCGGCAAACTGTCCACTGATCTCAAGCTCAACTTCGTGGTCTCCAACGACGCGCCTTCGCTGCGCGTGGCGGGCACCGTGGATATGAACGACGTGGACGTGCAGGATCAAAGCAAGGCGCCGTTCTTCGCGGCGCGCGCCGTGCATGTGGCCGCCGCCACGCTGGAGCCGTTGAAGAGCCTCTATCACTTCGACGAGATCCGTATCGACGCGCCGACCGCCAATCTCGCGCGTGATAAAGACGGCGTGCTGAGCGTCGAGAAAATGTTCGCGCCGGAACCGGCAGCTGCTGCCGCACAACCGGCCGCAAGCGCGCCGCTTGCCGCATCCGCCGCCAATGCCACCGCGAAGGCAGCGCCGCCACTGGACCTGGCGATCAAACGCTTCATGCTCAATGACGGCACAGTCAACGTTCGCGACAACGCCGCGTCGCGCCCCGTCGATGCCGGCATGCAAAAACTGGCCGTGACGCTGACCGATTTTTCGACGCTCGCCACCGCACCCGCCCATTACACGCTCAATACCGATTTCAAGGACAGCGGTGGATCGCTCGGTGTGGCCGGCGCGTTCGGCTTCGTGGCGAAAACGGCGAGCGCGAAGCTCGACCTGAAGTCGTTGAACCTGCCCAGGTTGCAACCGTACCTCGACACCGCGACCGCGGCGCAAGTCATGGACGGCACGCTCTCCGCCACGGCCAATGTCGGCGCGAACTGGTCGAAGTTGCCGGCGGCCGTGATGGTCACCGACACCCAAGTGAATCTGCAGTCGCTGAAGCTCGCGGCGCGCGGCAGCAAGGATCCGGTGATTGCGCTCACGCAAGGCAGCGCAAAGGTCAAGCAGGTGGATGTGACGGCGCGCACCGCCGAAGTGACCAGCATCGACACGACCGGGCTCGCGGTCGATGCCCAGCGTCTGAAAGACGGCAGCATCAACCTCGCCTCGCTTGGCGGACAGCACGAAGCCACGCCGGAGCGCACCGCGATCCATGCGGTCAAGAAGGCGCACGCGGAAGGGCCCGCGTGGCGTTACAAGATCGGCGAGTTGAGCCTGAAGGACGCCACCGCCAATTTCACGGACAACACCACGCCGCAGCCGGTGAAACTGAACATCACGCCGCTGCAACTGAAGGTGCAGAACATCAGCGACGACCTGAGCCGTCCGCTGCCGGTCGATCTGCAGGCCACGCTGAACAAGAAGGGCACGCTGGGCGTCAAGGGTGATGTGACGGCGACGCCGCTCAAGGTGGCCGTCAAAGTGAATGCCAACCGGCTGGACGCGGCGGCCTTCGAACCGTACTTCGGCAGCAAGCTGAATGCGGTGATCGCGAGCGCGCTGCTCAATGCGGACGGCGTTCTCGCGTTGAGCCAGGCGAAGTCGCTGAAGGCGACCTATCACGGCGACATGGCGCTCGTCGAAGTGCGCATGCTCGACAAGGCGACCTCGGATCCATTCGCGGGATGGGGCTCGCTCGCGTTGTCCAACCTGAAAGCCGATTACGACGAGCATGGCACCGTGGTCGACGCGGGCCGCGTCACGTTCACGAAGTTCTATGGTCGCGTGCTGCTCGACGCGCAGGGCAAGCTCAACCTCAAGGACGTCGTCGCGCACGAATCCGGCGCCGCGCAATCGCTGACGCGTGACAAGAGCGGCGCCGAACCCGTGCCGCTGACGCCGCAAGCAGCTTCGACGGTGGCGGCCGCATCCGCACCGCCGCCGGCGTCGGCCGCAAACGCCACGGTCACGGCTGCTACGCCGCCGCAAAGCCCGGTCAAGCTGCACTTCGGCCAGCTGGTTCTGCAACAGGGCCGCGTGACGTACACGGACAATTTCATCAAGCCGAATTTCACGGCGAACCTGGTCGGCATTCAGGGCACGGTCGGCGCGTTCGGCACGCAATCCACCACATCCGCGCCGGTCGACATCGCCGCGAAACTGGCCGCCAATGGTCCGCTATCGATTCGCGGCACGGTCAATCCGCTGATTGCGAAACCGGCGCTCGATCTCACGGCGGTCGCGCACGATATCGAGCTGACCAATCTCACGCCGTATTCGGCGAAATACGCCGGTTATCCGATCACCAAGGGCAAGCTGAATGTCGATCTGCACTACCAGCTCGAAAACGATCAACTGAACGCGAACAATCACATTTTCATCGATCAACTCACGTTCGGCGATCACGTCGACAACAATACGGCGACCAAACTGCCCGTGCGTCTCGCGATTTCGCTGCTAAAGAACTCGCGCGGCGAAATCGACGTGAACCTGCCGGTGTCCGGCTCGCTGTCGAATCCGGAATTCAGCATTGGCGGCCTGATCTGGCATGCGGTGCTCAATCTGCTCGAAAAAGCGGTGACCGCGCCGTTCTCTCTGATCGCCAATGCGTTCGGCGGCAAGGGCGAGGAGTTGGGTTATGTCGAGTTCGAGCCGGGCTCGGCGAAACTCACGGACGCCGACACCCAGAAGCTCGACACGATCGTGAAGGCGTTGAGCGACAAGCCGTCGATTCGCATGGACCTGATTGGCCGCGTGGATCCGGCTGTGGACGAACCCGCGTTGCGCACCGGCTATGTGGACCGCCTCGTCAAGCAGCAAAAGATCAAGGACGTGGTGGGCAATGGCGAGAGCGTTGATCTCTCGACCGTCACCGTTGATCCGAAGGAGTACGACAAGTACCTGAGCAAGGCCTACAAATCGGCGGACTTCAAGAAACCGCGTAACTTTGTCGGCCTGACCAAGAGCTTGCCGGACGACGACATGAAGAGCGCGCTCGCCGCCAACGCACCGATCGATGACGCCAGCCTGCGCCAGCTCGCGCAACAGCGGGCGCAGAGCGTGCAGCAGTATCTGGACGGCAAGATCGACAGCAGCCGCGTGTTCATCGTCGCGCCGAAGCTGACCGCGGACGGCATCAAGGACAAGGGCGCGACGACGCGAGTCGACTTCGGCCTGAAGTGAGCAGACTCAGACCCGGCGCTCAAGCGGCGCGCGTCGGCGTCTTCAATGCGGTTTGCTCGATGACGCGCGCAAGGGTGTCGAACGCGGGACCAATCTTGTCGTTCGGCACGCACGCATAGCCGAGAAGCAGTCCGCGCCGCGCGGGCGGGTCGCTGCTGTAGTAGCTCGCGAGCGGGCGCACGATCACGCCGGCGTCGAAAGCGGCGGCCGTCACCGCGCGATCGTTCGCGTGATCCGGCAGGCCGAGCACCAGATGCAGCCCGGCTTCATCGCCCATTACCGGCAACTCGGTGCCGAAACGCGCGGTAATCGCGTCGATCAGAATCTGCCGGCGCTCGCCGTATAGCGCACGCATGCGCCGAACGTGCGAGGTGAGGTGGCCGTCCATGATGAAGTCGGTCATCACCGCTTGCTGCATCAACTGACCTTCGCGGTATAACTCGGCCACGCCCGTGCGGAACGTGTCGACCAGATGCTCCGGCGCGATCATGTAGCCGATCCGCAGGCCCGGAAACAGCATCTTCCCCAGACTGCCGACGTAGATCACCTGGCCGGCATCGTCGAGTCCTTGCAGCGAGGCGAGCGGACGGCTGCCGTAGCGGAACTCGCTGTCGTAATCGTCCTCGATGATCCACACGTTGTGCTGGCGCGCGTATTCGAGCAGCGTGCGGCGGCGCGCGAGGCTCATCACCATGCCGAGCGGATATTGATGCGACGGCGTGACGAGTGCGAGCCGCGGCGGCTGTTGCAAATCCTGTTCGCGCGGATTCAGACCTTCGTCATCCACCGGCACCGGCACAAGGGTAATCCCCGATGACTGCAGCACACTACGCGCGCCCCAATAGCAGGGTTCTTCGACCCACGCGCGGTCGCCGACATCGGTCAACAGGCGCACAGCCAGATCAATGGATTGATGAATACCCGTGGTGATGATGATCTGATCCGGCGTGCAATTCACCGAGCGCGCGACGCGCAGGTAATCCGACAATGCCCGCCGCAATGGCCGGTAGCCACCGCCTGGCGCGTAGGTCAGCAGATCGGGATTGGCCTCCTTCCACAAACGCGCCTGCAAGCGGCTCCACGTGCGCGCTGGAAATTCCGCGACGTCGGGCACGCCTGGCATGAACGCGCCCCATTGTTTGGCGGACACGCCGGCTTTATCGATCAGGCGCCGTCCGCGAGTCGACAGGTCGCCCAGATCGCGCTTCGGCGGCTTCGGGGTTTCCGTGGTGGCCGTACTGCCTGCCTTGTCGACGCTCGCCACCGCCGGCTTCTTGCGCGTATTCACGGCTGCCGTGTCCGGCCTCGTGTCGGCGACGTAAGTGCCGCTGCCGGTGGTCGAGATCACGTAGCCCTCAGCGGTCAACTGATCGTAGACGTGCAGAACCGTGTTGCGCGCAATGCCGAGGTCTTCGGCGAGCGTGCGCGAACTGGGCAGTTTGGTGCCCGGCGGCAACTGGCCGGTCAGAATGGCTTGCTGCATGAGCCGCAGCGTCTGCCTGTAGACCGGTTCGGCGGCCGTGCGGTCGAGCCTCGCGGCCAGCCAATCCGACAAGATCACGGTGTCCAAGTGGTTCTATCCGGAATAATGAAATGGTTCCATATTGTAGAACCGTAACGGTCTATAGTGAGCCACGCAATGGATGCAATCCCGCTGCTTTGCGGGGGAGCCAGCCGGACCGCAGAGGAGACTTAACCGATGAAAACCGATGACGTGATCGTCAGCTTTCGGGGTGTGCGCAAGACGTACGACGGCGAAACGCTGGTCGTCAAACAACTTGATCTGGATATCTATCAGGGCGAATTTCTGACCCTGCTCGGGCCGTCCGGATCCGGGAAAACCACCTGCCTGATGATGCTGGCGGGTTTTGAGTTTCCCACCGGCGGCGAGATCTGGCTGGACGGCACGCTGCTCAACACAGTGCCACCGCATAAGCGCAACATTGGCATGGTGTTTCAGAACTATGCGTTGTTTCCGCATCTGACAGTCGAACAGAACGTTGCCTATCCATTGACCGTGCGCAAGATTTCGGCGCAGGAGCGCGCGGAACGCACCCATAACGCGTTGAAGATGGTGCGCATGGAGAGCTTCGCAAAGCGCTATCCCGCGCAACTTTCAGGCGGACAGCAGCAGCGCATCGCGCTCGCCCGCGCGCTGGTGTTCGAACCGAAGCTCGTGCTGATGGACGAGCCGCTCGGCGCGCTGGACAAACAGTTGCGCGAACACATGCAGTACGAACTTAAATCATTGCACGAGAAACTCGGCGTGACGTTCGTGTACGTCACGCACGATCAGGGCGAGGCACTGACCATGTCCGACCGCGTCGCCGTGTTCGATAAAGGCATCGTGCAGCAACTCGATACCGTCGATCGGCTGTACGAATCGCCATGCAATGAGTTCGTGGCGAACTTCATCGGCGACAGCAACAAGCTGCGCGGCACGATCGCGAATGTCGAGGGTGAGTTCTGCGAATTCCGTCTGAGCGACGGCACGCGGCTCACCGGTCGCAATATCGGCGGCGCGCGGGCGGGTACGCCGGCGGTTGCATGTATTCGCCCCGAGCGCATGAAGCTCGCCAACGGCCTGTCACGGCCGGGCGCCAATGCGCTGGCCGGCGAGGCACGCGGGCTGATCTATTTCGGTGACCACGTGCGCATGCGCTGTGGTTTGCATGAACAGGACGAGTGCTTCGTCAAGGTGCCGCTCGGCACCGACGCGCTCGACACCTTCGCGCCCGGCGCGCCGGTCGCACTGGAGTTCGCACCCGAGCATCTGCGGGTATTCGCAGGGGCGTGAATGCGCCGGATACGCACTGTGTTCGACGCGGGCAGGTCAGATCAGGTAGCACATAACAAAGTCGCACTGTATTGAGCTGGAAGCACACCACCAAAGGAGAGCAACACACCATGAGCAAGATCGGGAAATCGCGCTGCGCCATCGCTGTCGGTGCTGTGGCGCTCGCGCTGGGCGCCGCGCAAGTCAATGCGGCCGAATTGACGGTCGTCAATTTCGGCGGCGCGAATGGCGACGCGCAAAAGGTCGCCTTCAACCAGCCGTTCGAAAAGGAGACCAGCAATAAAGTCACCGCTGTCGAATACAACGGTGAGCAGGCCAAAGTGAAAGCGATGGTCGAAGCCAAGCATGTGAACTGGGATGTGGTGGAAGTCGAATCGGGCGATATCGGCCGCGGCTGTGATGAAGGGCTGTACGAGAAACTCGACTGGTCGAAGATCGGCAAGAAGTCCGATCTGATTCCCGAAGCACCGCAAACCTGCGGCGTGGGCTTCTTCGTGTGGTCGACGGCGCTCGCGTACAACGCCGACAAACTGAAAACGGCGCCGACCGGCTGGGCCGATTTCTGGGACGTCAAGAAATTCCCGGGCAAGCGCGCCATGCGCAAGGGCGCGCGCTATAACCTCGAATTCGCGTTGATGGCCGACGGCGTGCCGCCGAAGGAAGTCTACAAGGTGCTCGCCACCAAGGCAGGCCAGGACCGCGCGTTCAAGAAGCTCGACGAACTGAAGCCGAACATTCAGTGGTGGGAAGCAGGCGCGCAGCCGCCGCAATTCCTCGTGGCGGGCGACGTGGTGATGTCCACGGCGTACAACGGCCGGATCGACGCCGCGCAGAAGGAAGGCAAGAACCTGAAGGTGGTGTGGAACGGCAGCATCTACGACCTCGACTACTGGGCGATTCCGAAGGGCACGCCGAACAAGGCGCTGGCCGAGAAGTACATCGCCTATTCGATTTCGTCGAAGCCGCAACAGGACTACGCGCACAACATTGCGTACGGTCCGGTGAACGTGACGGCTATCAAGGCGCTCGATCCGAAGACGCTGTCCAATCTGCCGAACTCGCCGGCTAACGGCAAGAACGCGGTGCTGCAGAACCTCGCGTTCTGGACCGATCATGGCGATGAACTGGAGCAGCGTTTTTCGTCGTGGGCTTCGAAGTAGGGCGTGAGGTGTGAAGGCGCGGGTTGACCTGGGGTGAACCCGCGCTGGGTTGTTGTAGTGAACGCATGGGGCGGGAGTAAGCGCTGAAGCGCTAACTCCCGCCGACAGCCTTGCATGGGACCCGAGTAAGCGCTAAAGCGCTAACTCGGGTCGACAAAGGAGACGGGTTTGACCTCGATGACCATTGCTGCCGATTCGACGCCTGAATCAAGTGGCCGGCTCAAGCGCGAGCTGAAGGCCGCGGAATCCAGAAAGCGGGCCATGGCCCTGCTGCTGATCGCGCCGCTCGCGATCTTTCTGCTGCTGATCTTTGTCGTGCCAATCGGCGCGCTGCTCACGCGTGCCGCGCAGAATCCCGAAGTGGTCAACGCGCTGCCGCATACCCTCGCGGCGTTGAGCGCCTGGGATCGCAAGAGCACGCCACCAGACGCCGCCTATACCGCCCTGGCCGTCGACCTCGCCGCAGTCGCCGACAGCGACGGCATGGGCGCACTCGCGCGACGCCTGAACGTCGAGATTCCGGGTTATCGCTCGCTGATCGCCAAATCCGCGCACGCCATGCCGTTCGCCGACGACAACAGCAAACCCTTGCAGCTGACGCCCGCCCAGGTCCACGCCAGATTCGTCGAACTGGACGAACGCTGGAACGACATTACGTACTGGCAAGCGATAGCCAAAAACTCCGGCGCGTATTCGCCGTTCTATTTGCTTGCTTCACTGGATCACAAACAGGACGCGTTCGGCCACATCATCCCGACCGATCCCGATCAACAGATCTATCTCGCCGTGTTCAGCCGCACCTTTGTTATCGGCGCCGCGGTAACGGTCTTCGCGCTGCTGCTCGGCTACCCGCTTGCATACTGGATTTCCACGCTGCCCGAACGTCGCGCGAATCTGGTGATGATTCTCGTGCTGATTCCGTTCTGGACCTCGATCCTCGTGCGCGTGGCGGCATGGATCGTGATTCTGCAAAGCGAGGGGCTGGTGAACAAAGCGTTGATCGGCAGCGGACTGTTGCATGATCCGCTGTCGCTGCTGTTCAACCGCACCGGCGTCTACATTTCGATGACGCATATTCTGCTGCCGTTCATGATCCTGCCGCTCTATAGCGTGATGAAGTCGATCCCGCCAACCTATCAGCGCGCCGCGGTCTCGCTCGGCAGCCATCCGTTCGCCGCGTTCTGGCGCGTGTATGTGCCGCAGACTTATCCGGGCATCGGCGCGGGTGCGCTGCTGGTCTTCATTCTGGCAATCGGCTATTACATCACGCCGGCCTTGCTCGGCGGGCCGAACGATCAGATGGTCAGCTACTACGTCGCGTACTACACCAACGTGACGATCAACTGGGGCATGGCGTGCGCGCTCGGCGGTCTGCTGCTCGCCGCGACACTCGTGCTGTATGTCATTTACGGGCGCTTCACGCGTTCGTCACTGAGCCTCGGCTGAACGGAGTTTATTGCGATGAAACTTGCCAAGCCATTGTTCGCGCCGCATACGTCATGGGTCGAGCGCGTCTGGTATTTCGCGCTGCGCGGTCTTGCCGTGCTGACGTTGCTGTATCTCATCTTGCCCGTGCTGGCGATCGTGCCGCTCTCGTTTTCGTCGAGTACGTTCCTGGTGTATCCGATTCCGGGCTGGTCGCTGCGCTGGTATCAGAACCTGATCGCATCCGATGAATGGCGCATGGCCGCCAAGAACAGCTTTATCGTCGCGCCTTCGGCGACGGTGGTCGCAACCGTGCTCGGCACGCTCGCGGCAATCGGACTGACCAAAGCGAATTTTCGCGGCAAAGGCTTGCTCATGGCGATCCTGATCTCGCCGATGATCGTGCCGGTGGTGGTGGTCGGCGTGGGCATGTATCTGTTCTTTGCGCCGCTCGGGCTGGCCAATACGTACATCGGGCTGATTCTCGCGCATGCGTCGCTCGGTGTGCCCTTTGTCGTGACGACGGTCGCGGCGACGTTGCAGGGGTTCAATTACAACCTGGTGCGGGCGAGTTTGTCGCTGGGCGCGAATCCGTTGAAGACGTTTTTCCGCATCACGTTGCCTGTGATCGCGCCGGGCGTGATTTCGGGTGCACTGTTCGCATTCGCGACTTCATTCGACGAAGTCGTCGTGACACTGTTTCTTGCGGGCGCGGATCAGACTACGTTGCCCCGTCAGATGTTCACCGGCATTCGGGAAAATATCAGCCCGACTATCGCGGCGCTGGCGACAATTCTGATTGTGTTCTCGACCAGCCTGTTGCTGGCGCTCGAGTGGCTGCGTGGGCGAAACGCAGCACGGGCGGTCAAGGCCTGAATGCAATGCGAACGGCAACGCGTTGTTGTTCGCATCGCATGATGCGCAACAAATTTCAGACGATATTCTAAGATTGTTCCCATTCCCTGCGTATCAGCGTCTCTTCATACTCGTAGCCGTCGATAAGAAGATGCGCTCGTCGCAGAGAATCAATGAAACACCAGCTAACGGTGCTTGTGTGCGCGCTGGCCTTGACAGCCTGCGCGGACCACGCCGCGCGTGAACGGCTCGGCATCCAGGATGCCACGTTGCTGCAAACCGGCTTCGGCGCCACGCAAGACGAAGCCGCAGGCGCGGTCAACGCGCAATGGGTCAGCACCTACGCACCCATCGCAAGCAGTAGTGCGGCGCTGACCAGTCTACAAGCGCGGCTCGATCGGTTGCCGGGCGACAAGAACGGCTATTTTCACGCCAAGGCGCAATGCTGGATCACTGCCGCCGAACAGGCGCGCCAAGCTAACGACCACTGGGGCTTCGTCGAAGAAGCGATCGGCCAGGCGGCCACGATCACGCTGAGTCTGGAAAATGGCACGCCGTTATCCGCAGCCAATCCCGCACTGCGCACGGTGTCCACGGTGCGCCCCGATCTGTGGAAAATCGTCAATACCATCAAGTCGGATCCCGCCGTCGTTTCATGTCCGCCGGCGCAGCTGCCGCTCGCATGCGCTGAAGTCGAACTGATGCAAGCCGGGCATGACGCTTGGCGCCGCAGCTTCACCAACGCCGAGAAGCGCTTGCCGGAGGTGCAGGACAACTTGCGCCAATCGGCGCAACGGGCTCTGCAATGCGGGCAGCCAATACCAACCCCCGCATCGGCTCTTGCCTCTGCTGCAAAGTCGCCGCAAAAGATCACGCTAAAGGCCGATTCGCTTTTCCGCTTCAACGGCGGCGAAGAAGCCGCCATCTTGCCTGCCGGCAAGCGCCAGCTTGATGACGTGGCGACAGACCTTAGAGCCGTTCCCGCATTGCACGCGCTGAAGATCACCGGCTACGCCGACCGCCTCGGCGACAAGTCATACAACCTTGGCTTGTCGTTGCGACGTGCGCGCACGGTCGAGCGATATCTGCGAGCGCATGGCGTGAGCTTGCCGATGACCGCGCTGGGCAGAGGCAGTGCGGACCCGCTGGTCGATTGCCGGCAGACCAGCCGTGATGTCTTGAGGCGATGCCTCGCGCCCAATCGCCGCGTCGAGATCGAACTTGTCTCGGCGCGTTCCTAGTGCCCTTGCAGCTAACACGATCCTGCGTTCCGGCGTGCGAACAACAGCGCGCAGAAGGTCGATCGTTTCGACGAGTCCGTGTCGTACCACCATTCGCCACGGGCAATTGTGCCCGCACACATACGTGCGTTCTCAAGCTTGACGCTGACAACAATCGGCGTCGCAACGCGTGTTCAGAAGGATTAGGAGATATGTCAACTATTCTGGTTATCGATGACCATCCGGCGTTCCGTATGGTCATCAAAATGCAGCTCATGCAATTGCTCGGCGTGGAAGAAGTGATCGAGGCCGACAACGGCCAGACCGCCGTGGAGATGGCTCGGGTGCACACCCCGGAACTCGCCATACTGGATCTCGACATTCCGCGCATTAGTGGGCTCGATGTGATTCCCCGTCTCAGGCTCGTTCATCCACCCATTCGAGTGATGGTGTTGTCGGGCCACGACCCGGCCACGTTCGCGCCGCGCGCAATGCGCTCGGGCGTCCACGGTTTCGTCGGCAAGTCGCAGGAAATGAAAGAGATCATGCGCGGCGTGGAGGCGGTGCTGGCCGGCTACGACTGCTTCCCGGCTGACAGCGCCGAAGCTGAGGCCGTGAGCGGACTGAGCGCTTTGTCAGCGCGAGAGGTGGAGGTATTGCAATATCTGGCGCGCGGTGTGAGCAATCGGGACATTGCCGTCCGCCTATCCTTGAGCGACAAAACTGTCAGCACCTACAAGAGCCGCATCCAGGAAAAACTCGGTCTTTCGTCATTGGCAGGACTAATCGAGTTTGCGACTTCGCATCGTTTGGTCGATTAGGTTGTGTAGGCTATGACCATTGTGAGCCTGTCCCGTTCTTCCGCGTGTACGTGGCGTCAAACGCTTAACGATCTGCTGGACGCCTCGCCATTGGAATCCCGCGCTTTCGTTCTCGACGAGAGCATGACGGATCTGCGCGAAGTGATAGATGGTGTTATCGCTCTGCTCACTCCATTCGCACGTCGTCGCGACTTGCGTTTGCGCGTGTGTGTCGATCAATCGGTAGCTGAAACGATTCTTGCCGACGGTGCCCGCCTGGGTCAGCTCGTTTTCCATTTGCTCAATCGAACGATTCAACTCACCATGCAGGGAGAGATTTCGCTCGTCGTGCGGGCACAGCCGTTGAGTTCGAACTCGCAACGAATTTTTATCAGCGTGGTCGATGCGCCCGTCAAACACGCGCCCGCTGTCCCGCAGCCACTTTACGCTCCAACTGTTGAAGATCCACAGATGGCCAGATGGCTTGGCGACGCTGAAGCATGTTTGTCGCTTTGCAGAATATTGGCGCAGCGCATGCGCGGCGAACTCTGCGTCTCGAGCGATCTTGAGGAAGGCCCTCGAGCAATCTTCAACGCGCCGTTTTGCGTCGAACAATCGGCGCGGTCCGCGCAAACGACTTGCGGTAACGTCGAGACGCCTCCTTTCTCCAGAGCCGCGCAGCCACGGGATCGCTCAACGAGCGGCTCCTTTGAGCCCTTCGACAGCCGTTATCTGGATGCCTTGTCTGAAGAGGGAGTCGATCTTCAAGCATTTATCACCAACTGGCGTGACGCAATGAACGACGACCTCGGGCGGCTCAGCGGGTTGCTTCGTGAAGGTCACTTTGAGCATCTCCAAGGCGTGCTGCACCGTTTGAGTGGCGCAGTGGGGCTCGTCGGCGCGCGAGATTTGATGGACGCGTTGCGGCGCGCGAGCGTATCGCCTCGTGAGCACAGAGCCACCTTAGCCGACGCGCTAATGGCGCGCGCGAGAATGCTCGTCATGCAACTCGAAGCAACGGCCTGCGCATACCGGAGCACCTCACGATGAGCCGACCGCTGGCTTTGATCGAAGGCGATCTGGCGCTTCCGGTCGCGCGGCCGTTCGATGCGTTGCCGCCGCCCTTCGGATCGCGGCGGCGGCCGGCGCAGTCCGCGGCGCAACGCGAACCGCAACCCGTAGCACGTACCGGCGCGCAACAGGTAATCGAGAATGCGGTACAACGCGGGGCGTCGGCGGCACGTCGCGGGCCGTTTCCACCGGGCGTGAAGTTTCTGTTGTTCTATAAACTGCCTCAACGGCGCGACCACTCGCGCCGCTTCGACGAGCAGCTGGCCGAAGCGAGGTATTACCTGGAGATGGGGCGCGTGCGCCCGCGTTCGACGCGGTCGGATCATCTGCTTGGAGCGGCGATCTTCGCGGGCTGCAGCATTGCGCTAGCATGGCTGCTGACCACCTGTACGACGCACGACGCCGGGAAGCTGGCGGCCACGGCGGTAACACGGCCGGTGGCGCTTCGTTCGCCAGCTGAATTCGCCGGAACGATTGCGCAAGACGAAGCCTTGGCGGCTAGTTCAATATCGACACCAAAGGCTGCTGTGTCCGGAACGCCTAAGCCGACCAATGCGACACCAAAGGCCGCAGTGTCCGGAGTGCCTACGCCGACCAATACGTCCCCGCGCACTGCGCTTGGCCATGTCCCGACTGCGAAGCCGCAACGTGTCGAACAGATCGCGTCACATGCCGAGCTGCGAGAGCCGATGCATCGAACGGCGCCGAGCCGTCCCGCGAAGGCGGATCACCCGCTTCCGATCGTGCGCTTCAGCAAAGCGCAAGTCGACGGGCGTCTCGCATTGAGCCGCACAGCCAACCCGGCCACGCGGCCCTCCGCGTCGAAGTCATCCGAGTGGACTGCACGCTCCTCGTCCGCAAACGAAACGGCCGAGCGCACGGCGCTGCTCGCTTGGGCGGCGCAGATGCGTCGCGCGACAATCACAACGCGCGCCGGCGCGCCGACGCCGGGTGACACCGACTGGAGCGTTCGCATGACCCAGCGCAGGATCACCGACAACCCGGACGCGTTCCAGACAGGTCGCATTCCGAAGTAGTGGCGAAAAAAAAGCCCGACCAATGGTCGGGCTTCAAAGTCGGCCACGTCCTCCACAGGACGCAGCCCCTGCAAAACAGCCAAGCTGTTTGCGCTATCGCCAGCCTTAAGCGGCCAGCAGCGAACGCAGCACGAACGGCAGAATCCCGCCGTGCTTGTAGTAGTCGACTTCGATCGGCGTGTCGATACGCAGCAGTACCTGCACGCGCTTCTCCTTGCCGTCCTTGCCGCGAATCACCAGCGTCACTTCCTGTTGCGGCTTGAAGTCAGCGCCGAGGCCTTCGATATCGTACGTTTCTTCGCCGGTGATACCGAGCGACTGCACGCTATCCGAGCCCTTGAACTGCAGCGGCAGAACGCCCATGCCGACCAGGTTCGAACGGTGGATCCGCTCGAAGCTGCGTGCGACCACAGCCTTCACGCCCAGCAGTTGCGTACCCTTTGCAGCCCAGTCACGCGACGAGCCCGTGCCGTACTCTTCGCCCGCGAACACGACGGTCGGCGTGCCGGCGTCGATGTACTTCATTGCTGCGTCATAGATCGACAGTTGTTCGCCGCTCGGCTGGTGAATCGTCAGGCCGCCTTCCACGCGCGAGCCGTCTGCCTTCGCCGGGATCATCAGGTTCTTGATCCGCACGTTCGCGAACGTGCCGCGCATCATCACGTCGTGGTTGCCGCGGCGCGAGCCGTAGCTGTTGAAGTCGGCCTTCTGCACGCCGTTTTCCTTCAGCCACTTGCCTGCCGGCGAGTCTTCCTTGATCGAGCCAGCCGGGCTGATGTGGTCGGTCGTGACCGAGTCGCCGAAGATGCCCAGCGCACGCGCGTTCGTCACAGCAGCAATGCTGTCGGCCGGCGTCATCGAGAAGTCCTTGCCGAAGAACGGCGGCTCAGCGATGTAGGTCGACTTCGGCCAGTCGTAGACTTGACCTTCTTCGCCTTCGATCTTGCTCCACAGGTCGCCCTTCTTGGTCAGCGACGCGTAGTTCTTGCGGAACGCGTCGGCGTCCAGCGCGAACTTGAGCAGTGCGTTGACTTCTTCGCTGGTCGGCCAGATGTCGCCCAGGTAGATGTCCTTGCCGCCCTTGCCCTTGCCGACCGGTTCGGTCATCAGGTCGCGCGTGATATTGCCGGCGATCGCGTAAGCGACGACCAGCGGCGGCGAGGCCAGGAAGTTGGCGCGGATGTTCGGGTGAATACGCGCTTCGAAGTTACGGTTGCCCGACAGAACCGCTGCCGCGACGATGTCGTTCTTCGTGATCGCTTCGTTCAGTTCCGGCGTCAGATCGCCCGCGTTACCGATACAGGTCGTGCAACCGTAAGCGGCCAGCGTGAAACCGAGCTTGTCGAGATACTTCATCAAGTCGGTCTTCGTCAGGTATTCCGTGACGATACGCGATCCCGGTGCCAGCGACGTCTTGATGTGCGGAGCGACCGTCAGGCCGGCTTCGACAGCCTTCTTCGCCAGCAGGCCGGCGGCGAGCAGCACGCTCGGGTTAGAGGTGTTCGTGCACGACGTGATGGCCGCGATCAGGATGTCGCCGTTCTTCACGTCGACGCCGTTGCTCGTGGTGTATTGCGCGTCGAGGTCTTCCGCCCTCTTCGCAAAGCCGTTTTCCGCCACCGGCTTCGAGAACAGGTCGCTGAAGGTCGACTTCACATGACCGATTTCGATACGGTCTTGCGGACGCTTCGGACCTGCCAGCGACGGCGTGACCGTGCCGAGATCCAGCGTGACGACCTTGGTATAGTCGATCTGGCCGGCCTTCGGAATACCGAACAGACCTTGCGCCTTGAAGTAGTTTTCGAAGGCGGAGATTTCTGCGTCGGTGCGGCCCGTGCCCTTGAAATAGTCGATGGTCTTTTCGTCGACCGGGAAGAAGCCCATCGTTGCGCCGTATTCCGGCGCCATGTTGCCGATCGTCGCACGGTCCGGCAGCGACAGCGACTTCGTGCCTTCGCCGAAAAATTCGACGAACTTGCCGACTACCTTCTCTTTACGCAGCAGTTCGGTGACGGTCAGGACCAGATCGGTCGCCGTCAGGCCTTCGCGCAGCTTGCCCTTCAGTTCGACGCCGACCACGTCCGGCGTCAGGAAGTACACCGGCTGGCCGAGCATGCCGGCTTCCGCCTCGATGCCGCCCACGCCCCAGCCCACCACGCCGATACCGTTGATCATGGTGGTGTGGCTATCGGTGCCGACCAGCGAATCCGGGTAGTACACCGTGTCCGCGCCTTCAGCCTTCTTGTGCACGCCGCGTGCGAGGTATTCCAGGTTCACCTGGTGAACGATACCGACGCCCGGCGGCACGACCTTGAACGTGTCGAATGCCTGCATGCCCCACTTCATGAACTGGTAGCGCTCGTTGTTGCGCTGGAATTCCAGTTTCATGTTCAGGTCGAGCGCATTCTTTTCGCGGAAGTGATCGATCTGCACCGAGTGATCGACGACCAGATCGACCGGGACCAGCGGTTCGATCGACTTCGGATCCTTGCCCATGTGTTTCGCGACACCGCGCATCGCGGCGATGTCGGCGAGCAGCGGCACGCCAGTAAAGTCTTGCAGCACGACACGCGACACCACGAACGGAATTTCATCGACACGCGCTGCGGTCGGCTTCCAGTTCGCGAGTTGCTCAATGTGTTCTTCGGCGATTTTCTTGCCGTCGTAGTTACGCAGCACCGATTCCAGCACGATACGGATCGAAACCGGCAGGCGGTCGATCTTGATGTTCAGTGCCTTGCCGAGTTGCGGCAGGGAGTAGAACTTGCCTTTGCCGGAACCGCTGTCGAATTCCTTGAGCGTTTTGTGGAGGTTGTGGGCCATGGTGTTTTCCTTGGTTTGATCGCGGAACTACTGTACCTGACTAGATGACGTACAAATCGACGTATTCATTGACCGGCATGGCTTCGAGCCTTGCCTGATCCAGCGACGCGTCGAGAATCGCCAGTTGTTGCTTGACCGGAAAGCGGCGCGCGAGGTTGGTCTTGAACTTCTCGACCAGCAACGGAATCCCGTCTTCGCGACGACGTTTATGACCGATCGGGTATTCGACTACGACTTCGTCGAATGTCGAACCGTCGTTGAATTCGATCGTCAGTGCATTGGCGATCGAGCGCTTCTCCGGATCGTGGTAATCCTTCGTGAACTGCGGGTCTTCGACACATTCCATCTTCGCGCGCAGCACGTCGATGCGCGCGTCCTGTGCGGTCGAATCTTCATAGTCCGCGGCCGTCAGGCGGCCGTGGATCAGCGGCACGGCGATCATGTACTGAATGCAATGATCGCGGTCGGCCGGATTGTTCAGCGGGCCTTTCTTATCGATGATGCGAATCGCGGCTTCATGCGTGCGGATCGTGATCTTGCGAATGTCGTCCACATGATTTCCGGCTGCGTTGAGTTGCGCGTGCAACTTCATCGCGGCTTCCGCCGCCGTTTGTGCGTGGAATTCTGCCGGAAAAGAAATCTTGAAGAGCACATTTTCCATCACATACGAACCGTACGGACGCTGGAACCTGAATGCGTTGCCTTTGAACAGAACGTCGTAAAAGCCCCACGTCTTCGCCGTCAGCACCGACGGATAGCCCATCTCGCCGGTCTTCGCGATCAGCGCGAGACGCACCGCGCGCGATGTCGCATCGCCCGCGGCCCACGACTTGCGCGAACCGGTGTTCGGCGCGTGGCGGTACGTGCGCAGCGCATGCCCATCGACAAACGCCTGCGAGACCGCATTGATCAGCTCGTCGCGCGTGAGACCGAGCAACTGGCCGACCACCGCGGTCGACGCCAGCTTCACCAGCAGCACATGGTCGAGCCCAACCTTGTTGAAGGAGTTCTCGAGCGCGATACAGCCTTGAATTTCGTGCGCCTTGATCATGGCGACCAACACGTCTTTCATCGCCAGCGGCTCTTTGCCGGCTGCGATGGCGCTGCGCGAGAGCCAGTCGGCTGTCGCGAGAATGCCGCCGAGGTTGTCCGACGGGTGGCCCCATTCGGCGGCGAGCCATGTGTCGTTGAAGTCGAGCCAGCGGATCATGGCGCCGATATTGAAGGCGGCCTGAACGGGATCCAGCTGGAACGACGTGCCGGGCACCTTCGCGCCGTTGGGGACGATCGTGCCCGGCACGATCGGTCCCATCAGCTTGGTGCAGGCTGGGTAGGTGAGCGCCTCGAGTCCACAACCGAGCGTATCGATCAGGCAGTGACGCGCGGTTTCCAGCGCGAGCGTGCTGTCGATCTGATACTCCAGCACGTAATCGACGATATCGACCAGGACTTGGTCCGGGTCGGGTCGCACGTTGGAAATCGGAGCGGACATCGGGACGTTTTCCTGATGACGATACTTAGTTGCTGCTCTTGTTGATCGCGTTCGATTGCGTCGGAGCCGGAGCGCCTTCAACCATGGCTGCTGTCTTGCACTCGTCGGCCAGGCGCGAGCTGTCCTTGTCCGAGAACAACATGGCCTTCGTCGGGATCACGACGAGATCCATGCCCGTTGCGGCGTCGTGGAAACGGTCTGCGCCCGTGGTGGTTGCTTCGCGCGGCAGATTGTAATTTTTGTTAGCCCAGTGAACCGTGACGATCTGGTCACGCTTCATGTCGCCCTTCAGTTCGAACGCGAGGCCTTCGTTGCACGACCACTTTTCCGCGCCTTCCGGCACCGGATCGACCTTTGCTTCCTTGGCCGGGTTCGGTTTGCGCTTGATCAGGCGCTTCGGCTGCGGTTTTTTCGGGACAGCGTTGGCTGCCGGCTTCGTGGTGGTCGCCGGTTGCGCGACGGCGTCAGTCGCGACGGCCAGCATCGTCGTGGACAGGGCGCCAATCACGGCGGCGATCATCAGCTTTTTCATGGAGAAAACCTTTCTATCTAGTTTCAGTTAAACATTCCGCGGGCTACCGGTCCTGGCGACCGCGTGGTTAAACTGCACGCGCTTTGAAAGCGCACAGCGACCGCTATTTTCTCCTATTTAGCGGCAGGTACTTCAAATTCTCGGGTCCGGTGTAATTTGCGCTCGGACGGATGATCTTGTTGTCGATGCGCTGCTCGATGATGTGCGCGCTCCAGCCGGCCGTACGCGCGATCACGAAGAGCGGCGTGAACATGGCCGTCGGCACGCCCATCATGTGATACGAGACCGCGCTGAACCAGTCCAGATTCGGGAACATCTTCTTCGCTTCCCACATCACCGACTCGAGCCGCTCGGCGATGCTGAACAGCTTGGTGTTGCCCGCTTCCTTCGAGAGCTTCTTCGCGACTTCCTTGATGACCTTGTTGCGCGGGTCCGAAATCGTGTACACCGGGTGGCCGAAACCGATCACCACTTCCTTGTTCTCGACGCGGCGGCGGATGTCCGCTTCGGCTTCGTCCGGCGTCTGGTAGCGCGACTGGATCTCGAACGCGACTTCATTGGCGCCGCCGTGCTTCGGCCCGCGCAGCGCGCCGATCGCGCCCGTGATCGCCGAATAGATGTCCGATCCCGTGCCCGCGATCACGCGGCCCGTGAAGGTCGATGCGTTGAATTCGTGTTCGGCGTACAGGTTCAGCGACACGTGCATTGCGTCGACCCACGCCTTCGACGGCTCCACGCCGTGCAGCAGATGCAGGAAGTGGCCGCCGATCGAGTCGTCGTCGGTTTCCACTTCGATGCGCTTGCCGTTGTGCGAGTAGTGATACCAGTAGAGCAGCATCGAACCGAGCGAGGCCATCAGCTTGTCGGCGATGTCGCGCGCGCCCGGCAGGTTGTGATCGTCTTTCTCCGGCAGCACGGTGCCCAGCACCGACACGCCGGTGCGCATCACGTCCATCGGGTGTGCTGCGGCCGGGATCCATTCGAGCGCGGCCTTGACGTTCGCGGGCAGGCCGCGCAGCGCCTTCAGCTTGGTCTTGTACGCGGTGAGTTCGGCCTGGGTCGGCAGCTTTTCGTGGACCAGCAGGTACGCGATCTCTTCGAATTCGCAGGCGCTCGCAATATCGAGAATGTCGTAGCCGCGGTAGTGCAGGTCGTTGCCGGTCTTGCCGACCGTGCAGAGGGCGGTATTGCCCGCCGTCACGCCGGACAGGGCGACCGATTTCTTCGGTTTGAAGCCGCTTTGGGGTTCGTTGCCGCCTTGTGCACCGGCGGTTTGCGTTGTCTCGCTCATCTCCCGCAATCTCCTTTGTGCCTGCTCATTGCTTCTGGTTGACCTACGCCTTCGACGTCGCTCGCCCGCAGCGCCAGATGATTCAGTGTTTCGATTGCAAGACGGTGTACAGGTACACCATTCAACGCCGCCGTGCCGATCGCCGCATGGACGCGCATGCTCATGATGCGGCTTGCACGTTAGTGCCCACTTTCGCGAAGAGCGGCGCGGCGTCTTGTGGGACGGTGCGACCGGTGGCTTGCGCGCGACGCAGCACCGACCAGTAATAGCGATAGCTCGCCCGATCATGCAGCGTGTCGTGATGGCGCGTCGGGCCCCATTGGGCGGACTGCGCGGCCAGCAGGATTTCGGTGGCCGTGGCGATCTCTTCGTCGCGCGGCGCGAACGCGGCGACGATCGACTCGATTTGCGCCGGGTGGATGCTCCACATGCGCGTGTAGCCGAACTCGTTGCGGGCACGCGCGGCGTCGTTTGCCACCACGCTCATGTCGCGCACTTCCGTGCTGACGTTGTGCGACGGCACTTTGCCGTACGCATGGCAGGCAGCCGAGATTTCCAGCTTCGCACGCCGGACCAGAGGATGATCGAACTGGCCGGGCGAGCGCATGGCCGTGTCGGGAATCGCGCCGTCGTGCGCGGAGACGAAGTCCATTAGCCCGAAGCTCAGCGCTTCCACACCGGGCAGTGCGGCCAGATCGAACACGCGCGTCAGCGCGCCGTGCGTCTCGACCAGCAATTGCACCGGCACCGGTTGCTCGATGCCGAGTTCGCGGCGCGTGGCCTCGATGAACGCGACCATTTCGGCGGCATCGGGGACGTTGCGGATTTTTGGCAGGGTGATGTAAGCAGGCGCTCGCTTCGCGGCACGCAGAATGAGGCGGACGTCGTCTCGCCAGTGCGCGTGGTCGAAGTCGTGAATCCGCACGCCGACGCGGCCAAAGCGGTCATGCTCGCTGCCGAGCAGCGAGGCGACCAGTTCCGCGTGCTGTGCTTCGCGACCGACCTGCGCGCCGTCTTCGCAATCGAGCGTGATATCGAACACCGGGCCGAGCTGCTGCTGCAACGCGAGCGATTTCAGCATCAGCTTTTCGCTGCCGGCGTAGTGATCGCAGGCAGGCAGCACAGCGGGCGGCACTTCGCCGTCAAACAGCACTTCGGCGGGTGTGAGGGCGCGCATCTTCGGCGTCAGGGTGTGGGTAGGGTTTGGAAAAACTGTTTGGAGAAATCTGATTCGGGCGCGCTCTGCCAGACCGTCGCGGCAACTACGCAAAACGCGCTCGAATCAGATGCGAACAACTGCGTTCGCACAAAAAAAAACCGGAACCCGCCACGTTGATGTCTGGGAGCACCCAGACCTTTCGCTTTGCGCCAAGCCCCCAAGCGGGATAACAAGCTTGGGGCGGCCCGGCGTTTTCTCAGGAGTTCCGGTTTGTCTGCATCAGCCGCTTAGCCGAGCAGATGTTGAACGCCGTCGCGCTCTTCCAGCAGTTCCTGCAGCGTGCCGTCCATCTTCTCGCGCGAGAACGCGTCGATTTCCAGACCTTCGACGCGCTTGTACTCGCCGTTTTCGCACGTAACCGGCACACCGTAGATGATGTCTTCCGGGATGCCGTACGAACCGTCCGACGGAATGCCCATGGTGACCCACTTGCCGTTCGTGCCGAGCACCCAGTCACGCACGTGGTCGATTGCCGCGTTAGCCGCCGACGCTGCCGACGACAGGCCGCGTGCTTCGATGATCGCCGCGCCGCGCTTGCCGACGGTCGGGATGAACGTGTTGCGGTTCCATTCTTCGTCGTTGATTAGCTTGGTCAGGTCCTGACCTTCTGCCGTTGCAACGCGGAAGTCCGGGTACATGGTCGGCGAGTGGTTGCCCCACACGGCCAGCTTTTCGATCGAAGCGACCGGCTTGCCCGACTTGGCCGCCAGTTGCGACAGCGCGCGGTTGTGGTCCAGACGCAGCATGGCGGTGAAGTTCTTCTTCGGCAGATCCGGCGCCGACTTCATGGCGATGTAAGCGTTCGTGTTGGCCGGGTTGCCGACCACCAGAACCTTCACGTCGCGGCTGGCGACTTCGTTCAGCGCCTTGCCCTGAACCGTGAAGATTTCGGCGTTCGCCGACAGCAGGTCCTTACGTTCCATGCCTTTCGAACGCGGACGGGCGCCGACCAGCAGGGCCACGTCTGCATCCTTGAATGCGACCTTGGGATCGTCGGTGATCACGACGCCCGACAGCAGCGGGAATGCGCAATCATCCAGTTCCATCACGACGCCTTTGACGGCGCCTTGTGCTTGCGGCAGGTCGAGCAGTTGCAGGATAACCGGCTGATCCTTGCCGAGCAGGTCGCCATTGGCGATGCGGAACAGCAGGGAGTAAGCAATTTGACCTGCGGCGCCGGTGACGGCAACGCGCTTTGCGGGCTTAGCCATTGAGAAATCTCCAGGACGATGCGTTAGACGCTAGGGAAAACGCCATTCTATATGCGCGTTCAGCGAAGCGTTATGAAACACGGCGGAATTCACTGTTCGCGGACTGCCTCGTAATCTGCCGAGGGCGAGCGGCGCGTTGCGGCGAGACCGCCGTGCCGGAAACCTGTACAACTGCATGGGAGCGGGAATACGAAGCGCCGGGTAGCCGCTGCACGGTGCGGGCTCCTGCAAACAGCGCGTTTCGGCAAGCGTCTGGCCAATGAATGGCGGCGAAATCGAAACCTGAACTGCGTGGGAACAGCATGGTGCAGGGTGGCTGCCGGGGCGTCGCGGCGCTGCGCGAAACAGCCTCCGAAAACCCGCAAACCCTTGTTCGACAAGGAGTGTAGGAGTCGCTAGACACAAAGTCAACATTATCTTATGTCTTATATAAGACATATCTATTGAGGGGAAAACCCTAGACGCGGCCCAGCCCTTTATGATGAAATGCGCGGATGAATTCGAACCCGGCGAACACCACGAATCCGAACGGCCAAGGCGCCGCAGGCGAGGGTGTACCCGCTGCCGCCCCGGCCACGTCGCCCACTTTCAGCCCTTTGTATCAGCAGATCAAGGGGCTGATCACGCAGAGCCTTGAAAGCGGCGAGTGGAAGCCGGGCGAGATCATTCCTAGTGAAGTCGAATTGGCGGCCAGATACAAGGTCAGCCAAGGAACGGTGCGCAAAGCGATCGACGAACTTGCTGCCGACAACCTGCTGGTGCGCCGCCAGGGTAAGGGCACTTTTGTTGCAACGCACAACGAAGACCGCGCCCAGTTTCGCTTCCTCAGATTGCTGGCCGATGACGGAGCGGAACACCCGCACGTGAGCCGCCTGCTCGAGTGCCGGCGTTTGCGCGCTTCGGCGGACATCGCACGGCAACTCGATCTGAAACCCGCCGATCCGGTTGTATTGATCAAGCGATTGCTGCAGTTCGACGGCGAAGTCACTGTGCTCGACGAAATCTGGCTGCCCGGCGCCGTGTTTCGCGGCCTCACGCTCGAGCGGTTGTCGGAGTATAAAGGTCCACTCTACGCGATGTTCGAGACGGAATTCGGCACGCGCATGATCCGCGCAACGGAGAAGATCCGCGCGGTGGCGGCCGAGCCCGCCGTGGCCGACCTGCTGCACGTGCCGGCGGGTTTTCCGCTGCTATCGGTCGAGCGCGTGTCCTATACATACGGAGACCGGCCGGTCGAAGTGCGCCGTGGTTGGTATGTCACAACCGGGTACTACTATCAGAACGATCTAAGTTGAAACGGGTTTGAAACGGTTTGAATGAGGGCGCCGCGTCCCGCGCGCGTGCCTGTTTGAAGGCGCCTTTATCGCGCAGGCTGCAACGGACTACTCGTGGTTTTCGCTGCAGCGCGATATAAAAAGGCGCTAAAATTGCGGATTAGTGTGACTACATAGTAGGGGTCTAGCATGGCTGAAGCCGTAAAAAAACCGAGGCCGGAATTCCGGAACATCGGTATCGGGCAGATATTGACTGCGTACCGTCTCCCGCTAGCGGGGCGAGTATCGATCTTGCACCGCGTGAGCGGTGGTCTGCTTTTTGTTTTTCTTCCGTTCCTGCTGTACCTCTTCGATCAGAGTCTGACTTCTGAACTCAGCTTCGAAGTCTTCAAAGGCTTCCTCTCCAACATCGTCGTCAAGCTCATCACGCTCGTTCTCGCGTGGGCCTTCCTGTTCCACTTCTGCGCCGGCGTCCGTCACCTGTTGATGGACACGAACCACAATGCGGTCACGAAGGAAAAAGGCAAGTCGACCTCTATCGTAGTTCTCGTCGTGTCGTCGCTGCTCACCATCGCATTCGCGGCAAAACTGTTCGGAGCATTCTAAAAAATGTCAGCTAATAACCGAATCGGTTCGAAGCGTCTTGTCGTCGGCGCGCATTACGGTCTGCGCGACTGGCTCGCCCAGCGCATTACCGCCACGATCATGGCGATCTACACGGTGATCCTGCTCGTCTGGTTCTTCGGCGCGCGCGATTTTTCGTATGAAGGCTGGGCGTCGATCTTCGCGACGCAATGGATGAAGCTCGCCACGTTCGTCACGCTGCTCTCGCTGTTCTATCACGCCTGGGTTGGTATCCGCGACATCTGGATGGACTATGTGAAGCCCGTTGGCACGCGCCTGTTCCTTCAGGCGCTGACGATCGTCTGGCTGCTCGCATGTGCGGGCTACGCTGCGCAGATTCTCTGGAGAGTGTAAAAGAATGGCTGCAATCAAGAATTCTCTGCCGCGTCGCAAGTTTGACGTGGTTATCGTCGGCGCAGGCGGCTCGGGGATGCGCGCTTCGCTGCAACTCGCGCGCGCTGGTCTGTCGGTTTGCGTGCTGTCCAAGGTGTTCCCGACGCGTTCGCACACGGTCGCTGCCCAAGGCGGCATCGGCGCTTCGCTCGGCAACATGAGCGAAGACAACTGGCACTATCACTTCTACGACACGATCAAGGGCTCCGACTGGCTCGGCGACCAGGACGCGATCGAGTTCATGTGCCGCGAAGCACCGAACGCAGTCTACGAACTCGAACACTTCGGCATGCCGTTCGACCGTAACGCCGACGGCACGATTTACCAGCGCCCGTTCGGCGGCCACACCGCCAACTACGGCGAAAAGCCGGTGCAACGCGCTTGCGCGGCGGCTGACCGTACCGGTCACGCGCTGCTGCACACGCTGTATCAGCAGAACGTCGAGGCCAAGACGCAGTTCTTCGTCGAATGGATGGCGCTGGATCTGATCCGCGACGCCGAAGGCGACGTGCTCGGCGTGACCGCGCTGGAAATGGAAACCGGCGACGTCTACATTCTCGAAGGCAAGACCACGCTGTTCGCCACGGGCGGCGCGGGCCGCATCTTCGCGGCGTCCACCAATGCGTTCATCAACACCGGTGACGGCCTGGGTATGGCGGCGCGTTCGGGCATCGCACTGCAAGACATGGAATTCTGGCAATTCCACCCGACCGGCGTGGCCGGCGCGGGCGTGCTGATTACCGAAGGCGTGCGCGGCGAAGGCGGCATTCTGCGTAACTCGAACGGTGAGCGTTTCATGGAACGCTACGCGCCTACCCTGAAGGATCTGGCGCCGCGCGACTTCGTTTCGCGTTCGATGGACCAGGAAATCAAGGAAGGCCGCGGCGTGGGTCCGAACAAGGATCACGTGCTGCTCGACCTGTCGCACATCGGCGCCGAGACGATCATGAAGCGTCTGCCGTCGATCCGCGAAATCGCGCTGAAGTTCGCGAACGTCGACTGTATCAAGGAGCCGATCCCGGTCGTGCCGACCATCCACTATCAGATGGGCGGTATTCCGACGAACATTCACGGCCAGGTCGTGGGTACGTCGAAGGGTCACGAAGAGCCGGTCAACGGTTTTTACGCAGTGGGCGAATGCTCGTGCGTGTCGGTGCACGGTGCGAACCGTCTCGGTACGAACTCGCTGCTCGACCTGGTGGTGTTCGGCCGCGCCGCCGGCAATCACATCGTCAAGCACGTGAAGGAAATCAAGGAGCACAAGCCGCTGCCGGCCGACGCCGCTGATTTCGCGCTGTCGCGTCTGGCGAAGCTGGAAAGCTCGTCCTCAGGCGAGTACGCGCAATCGGTCGCAAACGACATCCGCGGCACGATGCAGAAACACGCTGGCGTGTTCCGTACCTCGGCGTTGCTGTCGGAAGGCGTCGAGCGCATCCGCGAAGTGGCTGACCGCGTCGACAGCATCCATCTGAAGGACAAGTCGAAGGTGTTCAACACGGCACGTGTCGAAGCGCTGGAAGTGGCGAACCTGATCGAAGTGGCCCGCGCCACGATGGTTTCGGCCGAAGCGCGTAAGGAAAGCCGTGGCGCGCACGCGCAGAACGACTTCGAACATCGCGACGACGAAAACTGGCTGCGCCATACGCTGTGGTTCAGCGAAGGCGATCGCCTCGACTACAAGCCGGTTCACATGCAACCGCTGACGGTCGAATCGGTTCCGCCGAAAGCGCGGACCTTCTAAGGCACAAGTCAAAGGAATTCAGAAATGGCAAAGCGTACATTTGAAATTTATCGCTACGACCCGGACAAGGACGCAGCGCCGCGCATGCAAACGTACGAGATCGAAATCGACTCGCACGAACGCATGTTGCTCGACGCGCTGCTGAAGTTGAAGGCAGTTGACGAAACGCTGTCGTTCCGCCGCTCGTGCCGCGAAGGCGTGTGCGGTTCGGACGCCATGAACATCAATGGCAAGAACGGTCTGGCCTGCCTGCAGAACATGAACGATCTGCCGCAAAAGATCGTGCTGCGTCCGCTGCCGGGACTGCCGGTCATTCGCGACCTGATCGTCGATATGACGCAGTTCTTCAACCAGTATCACTCGATCAAGCCGTACCTGATCAACGATACGCCGCCGCCGGAAAAGGAACGTCTGCAGTCGCCGGAAGAACGCGACGAGCTCGACGGCCTGTACGAATGTATTCTGTGCGCTAGCTGCTCGACTTCGTGCCCGAGCTTCTGGTGGAATCCGGATAAGTTCGTTGGTCCGGCCGGCCTGTTGCAAGCCTACCGTTTCATCGCGGACAGCCGCGACGAAGCGACCGGCGAACGCCTCGACAACCTGGAAGATCCGTACCGTCTGTTCCGTTGCCATACGATCATGAATTGCGTCGACGTTTGCCCGAAGGGCCTGAACCCGACCAAGGCGATTGGCAAGATCAAGGAATTGATGGTTCGCCGCGCTGTTTGAGATGGACGACACATCGCATCAGTCCGACCCTCTCCGCCGCGCGCGCCTTCGCTGGCGCGCGCGGCGGGGCCTGCTGGAAAACGATCTGATCTTTGAACGTTTTTTCGGCCGATATGAGCATGACCTCAGCGATGCCGACGTGGGCGCTCTCACGCGCCTGCTCGAGCTGAGCGATAACGACCTGATGGACTTGCTGCTCGCGCGCAAGGAACCGGAGGGCGACCTTGCCGACCCGGATGTGATCCGGGTGCTGGAGTTGCTGCGGAATGCCTGAGCGGCCCGTGTGCCGCTTGTCCGTTGTTCCAGGCGTGCAATTATCGAAAACCTGTTTCCATACTTCGATTGAGGATCTGCTATGACCCCGTCAGATGTTAAAGCCACGCTATCGTTCAGCGACAATTCGCCGAGCGTTGAAATGCCGATCTACAAGGGCACTCTCGGCCCGGACGTGATCGACATCCGCAAACTGTACGGCCAGACCGGCAAGTTCACGTACGACCCGGGCTTCATGTCGACGGCGGCGTGCAATTCCGCGATCACCTACATCGACGGCGATAAGGGCGAGCTGCTGTACCGCGGCTACCCGATCGACAACCTCGCGGAAAACGCGGACTTCCTCGAAACCTGCTATCTGCTGCTGAAGGGCGAACTGCCGAACGCGCAGCAGAACGCCGAGTTTGTGAAGACGGTCACGAACCACACGATGGTGCATGAGCAAATGCACTTCTTCTTCCGTGGTTTCCGTCGCGACGCACACCCGATGGCGATTCTGGTCGCTGCAGTCGGCGCATTGTCGGCCTTCTATCACGACTCGCTCGACATCAACAATCCGCGTCACCGCGAAGTGTCGGCCATTCGCATGATCGCGAAGCTGCCTACGCTCGTCGCCATGGCGTACAAGTACAGCATCGGCCAGCCGTTTGCGTACCCGAAGAACGACTTGTCGTACAGCGCGAACTTCATGCACATGATGTTCTCGAACCCGTG